>JBJOID010000076.1:0-24586 GCA_046047315.1 Candidatus Hydrogenedentota bacterium
CGTTGTCACTACGACGCAGAGTCAGCGTCGTTACCCGCGCGGGCGGGTAATCTGGCCCGTATGAACCTTGCCATCGTTCGTCTTCTTGAGGTCGTCGAAGCGACTGGATTCCTGGTATCCCAGGAAGGGCAGGGATGGGGGCCACGTGCAGATCGAGGTGTGAATCAATTCTCCGACACGGGGTCTGTCGGCGGGCGGCCGTTTTTCAGGTAGTAGGACTTGGCGACCTGTCCATCCACGTAGACCTCGACCATGCACTCGTTGACATAGGGGACGGTGAGGCGGATGGCGGCGCCCTTGACGTAAGTCGCACGGGCGTCGTTGTCGAAGAGGGGGGCCTTGGACCACAGGGTGGAGCGGGCGCCTGCCTGGTCCACCATGTCCACACGCACCTGCCGGTCGAACCAGTCGTAGGGCATCACATGCCGCACTTCGGTTTCGTAGTTCTTCTGTTCCTCTTCCTTGGCGGTGGCCTTCACGAAGTAGGTGACTGACTGGCCGGCGTAAATGAGCGAATCCGGGGCGGGTTCCTGATCGAGCACAACGCCCTCTTGCGCGTCGGGCAGGTCCATCTCGTTACGCACCAGCTGCACGCCATAGCTCGCCATCGTCCGCTCCATCTCCTCGACCTTCATGCCGCGAATGTCGGGCATGAAATTCGTTTGTTCCCCGCGCCCCGCGCTCACCAGCAGGTTCACACTGCCGCCGCTGGGGATGTTGCGGCCCGGGCTGGGGGCCTGGGCAAGCACGGTGTCACGCGGCATGTCGCTGGGAATACGCGCCACCGAAGCCAGCTCGAAGCGTGAGGACTGCAAGGTCTTTCGCGCCTCTTCCAGATGGAGGCGTCGCAGATCGGGAGTGGTCTGGAAATCGGCGCCCATGCTGACGGTGGGATAAACCTTTCGGCCGGCCCTGACCACCCGGCCCGCTTCGGGCCGTTGGGCGATAACCTGGTAGATCGCGGCGGTCGGGTGGGAGACCTGGGTTTGCTTGCCCATCTCGAGGCCCTGCTCCGCAAGCAGGAAGGCGGCTTCCGTAATGGGGGTGTCGGTGATGTCGGGCACCTGCACCAACTGGCCGCCACTCAGCGCCTCGGCATATACCCAATAGCCCGCGCCCGCCATAACCAGCACGAAGAAGGCCGTCGCCACGGACCACTGGATAAGCCAGCTCACAAAGGCGAGGGCGAGGTAGCCGATGTTCAGGACAAGACCCGTAGCCGAGTCAAGAAGAACCCGTCCAACCCCTCCTTGCCGGGATGCGTCTGGTACTGTCCCTGGCTTGTCTTCCACGGTTCAAGCAGCTCCGGTCCGTCTTCCAGCGCGACGCGGCCCTCGCGCAGTACGGCCTCGATGACGCCCCGCGTCTCCTGCGGGGTGAAGGTACAAACGGAATAGACTATCCGGCCACCGGGCCGGACACATTGAATGGCGGATCGTAACAGTGCCTTCTGCTGTGCTGCAAGCCTTTCCACCGCTTTTTCGTCGGTGCGATACTTCAGGTCTGGATGACGGCGAAGCGTGCCCCAACCGCTGCAGGGCGCGTCCACCAGCACGGCATCGAAGGCACGCACAAAGGGCGGGGCCGCGCCGTCCGCACACACCAAGGCGGGGCGGGGCAATCCCAGCCGGTCGGCATTCTCGGCGATGAGCGGCAGCTTGTACCGGGCCACGTCGCATGCCGTGACGCTTGCTTCACCGTTCGACAGCTGCGCGAGGTGGGTCGTCTTGCCTCCCGGCGCGGCGCACAGATCCAATACCTGTTCGCCCGGCCGGGGTTCCAGCAAATGCGGCGGCAACATGGAGGCGGGGTCTTGCAGGATAAACATGCCCCGGCGAAAGGCGTCCGTGCCCAGCAGGCCATGCCCTTTGAGCAGGGTCAACTCTTCAGGCACGGGCGTTGTCTTTCCCGTCAGGATGTCGCGCCGCGCCAACGTCTCCTGCACCTGTTCCAGCGAGGCGCGGGTGGTGTTCACCCGGAGCGTGGGCGGGGCCTCCGTCGCGGCCCATTGGCAGATTTTCTCGGCCTCGGCCTTTCCGTGGACCGTGGTCCACTGCCGCACCATCCAAAGGGGAACCGAATAGCGCACGCTCAAGAAGCGGTCCAATTGCGATTCACGGTCTGGAAGATGAATGTCGTCGAGACTGACCGGAGCCTTGCGCAGCACGGCGTTCGCCACCTTGGCCAGCCCCGCATGCCCGCGCTTGCGCGCCAGATCAACGGAAGTGTGCACCATCGAAGGGAAGGTCACGCTGGAACAGAACAGCGCCTGAAACACCCCCATCCGCAGCACGGTGAGCACGGCGGGGGGCAGCTTGTCCAGCGGCTGGCTGCAAAGTCGGTGGAGCACATGGTCGCAAAGAATCTGGTGCCGCACGGTGCCGTAGGCCAGTTGCGTGAGGAAACGCCGGCCCCGGTCGGACATGGGCTTGCGGCGCAGGGTCTTGTCCAGGCTTTGGTCCAGGCGCATGCCTTTCTCCGAGACACGCAGCAAGACGTCGATGGCGGCATCTCGCACAGGATCGACCGGCATCAGCGCACCTCCTGACCGGGCATGTCAAAGCGCTCACCCAACTGCAGGCGCGCTCCGGGGAGGAATTCCCTGGTGGTCATCACCCGTTTGCCGGGCGCCTGCAAGCGGGTGATGGCGAGCGTGCCCTGTCCGGTTGCCACGCGTATGGCGTCCTGTTCAAGGCCGACGATCTCCCCGGGATTGGCTTGTGGAGCATCGGCAAGACGGGAGGCATAAATCTTGAACGGGGCACCTCGAAACGCGCACTGCGCTACCGGCCATGGCAGTGCCCCGCGTACGAGGTTGTGCAGATCGACCGCGGAGCGGCGCCAATCGATGTAACCGTCTTCCTTCGAGAGCATGCCGCAATAGGTTGCCGCTTCGTGCGATTGGGGGGTGAATCGGGCCGTGCCCGCCTCCACCTGATCGAAGGTGTCTGCCAGCATCCGCGCCCCCAGCGCGGAAAGGCGTTCCGTGAGGGTTTCCGCATCTTCCTCGTCGCCGATATCCACGCGCTCCTGGAGGACAATATCCCCGGCGTCCATGTCGAGGTTGAGCCGGATGATGGTCACGCCGGTCTCCCGGTCGCCCGCCATCACCGCGCTCTGAATGGGGGATGGCCCCCGCCATCGGGGCAGCAGGCTCGGGTGCATGTTGAAGTGCCCGTGGTGCGGCACATCCAAGAGGGGCTGCTTCAGCAGACGGCCATAGGCAACCACGGCGCAGGCATCGGGTGCGAGCTCACGCAGCCATGCCTCGAAGGCTCCATCGTTGAGCTTCACCGGCTGGTGCACGGGAATTCCATGCCGCAGCGCCCATTCCTTCACGGGCGGAGGCGCGGGGGCGCCGCTTCGTCCTTTGGGCTTGTCCGGCTGGCAGACCACCGCTGCCACCTCGTGCCGGTCAACAAGCCCGGCGAGCGAGGGCACCGCCAGCGAGGGGGTTCCGAAGAAGACGATGCGCACTAGCCCATCAACCCCGGGATATTCAGACCGCCCGCGATTTCGGACATCCGGTCCTTTACGAGTTGCTGGGCCTTGCGGAGGGCGTCGTTCACCGCGCCCTTCACCATCGCGGGCAGAATATCCAACTGTTCCGGGCCCACCAGTGTGGGGTCGAACTTCACCTCAAGCACCTCCATCTTTCCGTTCATGATGACACGCACCATGCCCGCGCCGGATTCTCCCTCCACGATTTCGTTGCCCAGTTTTTCCTTGATGGACTCCATCTCGTTCTTGAGGTCCATCACCTTCTTGAGCATCGCGCCCATGTCTTTGAGGTCGCCGAGTCCGCGCAACATGCCGTGGTTTTCCTTCCCGTTCCCGGCGAAAGCCGGTTCTATCATGCGGCTCCGCCCGCTTCGCGGGAAGCGGGCGGAGCATGCAATCGCATCAATTCCGCGCGCCGCTGGGACGCGGCGGCGTAGCTTACTTCAACAGCGCGGCGGCGCCCGCCTCGGCCACGGTGTGGTCATTTTCGACCGTGGAACCGGAAACGCCGATGGCGCCGATGATCACGCCGTCGGCGTTCTTGAGGGGCACGCCGCCGGGGAAGGTGATAAGGCCGTCATTCGAGTGCTCGATGCCATAGAGGGGACCGCCCGGCTGGCTCAACTCACCAATGGCGCCGGTGGGCATGTCGAAGAAGCGGGCGGTCTTGGCCTTCTTGATCGAGATATCGATGCTGCCGAGCCATGCGCCATCCATGCGCATGAAGGCCTTGAGGTTGCCTCCCGCGTCCACGATGGCGATGTCCATCTTGGTGTCGATTTCCTCCGCCTTGGCCATGGCTGCCGCGAGGGCCACGTGGGCGCTGGCCGCGTCGATGTCCAACGTGCTCAGGGGGGCCGGCTTCATTTCACCGTGGTCCTTGGCAAGGGCGGCCTCGGGGCGGTACTGTGCGGCGGTGAGGGCGAACAGGGCCACGGCGGCGGCCAACATCAACTTGCTCTTCATTTCTCGATCTCTCCTTGGGTTTAATGCCTGTTGTGGCGCGCCCAATACGTCGGGGCTGCCATCCGGGGATTATGCCTCAGCGGGTTCCCGGAACACACCCTCGAAGCACTCGGCGAAGCGCGTGGCCACCGTTTCGAGGGAGGGTGGAGATTCGAGCAGGCAGTCCAGCGAGGTGACAGGCCGGTCCTGTATGCCGCAGGGAATGATGCTCTGAAAGTGTTCGAGGTTGGGGCTGACGTTGATGGCGGTCCCGTGAAAGGTGACCCAGCGGTGCAGCCCCACACCCACGGCGGCCACTTTCGCGCCGTCCACCCACACGCCGGTGAGTCCCTCCACGCGGTGGCCTTCGAGTCCCCAGGTGGCGATCAGGTTGATGACGGCCTGTTCGAGGCTGCGCAGATACCAGCTGACGGAGGGGCGCCAGTCGCTCAGGCGAAGAATGGGATAGGCGACCAACTGGCCGGGCCCGTGATAGGTCACGTCGCCGCCGCGGTCCGTAGCGACGACCTCGATGCCCCGTTGCCGCAGTACCGCTCGTGGATGCAGGAGGTTGCTCTCATGGAAATCTCGACCGCAGGTGAGCACGGGCGGGTGCTCCAGAAGGTAGAGGGTGTTGGGGGCGTTTCCAGCGGCAACCGCATCCCGTCGGGCGCGCTGTGTTTCCAGCATATCCTGATACGGGGTCAGGCCGGGCAGGCGGATAATCTCGAGCTCCCGGCGTTCCACGAATCAGCCCTTGACCAGCAGTGTTTCCAGCAGGTCGAAGGTCACCTCGTCGAGCGCGTTCACGATATGGTCGGCCTGGGCGAGCTTGTCGGCGCCGAAAGAATGCGTGACGGCCAAGGTGGCAATCCCTGCGGCTTTCGACGCAGCGATGCCGGTAATCGCGTCTTCGACCACCACGCACTGGCTTGCGGGGAGTCCCAGCTTTTCGAGCGTGATGAGGTAGATTTCCGGGTGTGGCTTTCGGTGGGTCACCAGATCGCCGTTCATGCTGACGGAGAAAATGCCCGCGTCGATGCGTGCCGCCCGCAGGGTGGCGTCCGCCGTTTTGGCGGGGCTCGATGTGGCGAGCGCCAGGGTCCAGTCCGGATGCTCGCCCACGCGCTTCAACAGGGCATGGGCGCCGGGAAAGCTGATGTCTTCCGCGCCCTCTTCCAGCAACTCGAGGAAGAACTGGAAACGCGCCTCGACGGCGGCCTCGCTGTCAATGGTCACGCCGTATTGTTCCGCCACGCCTTCCACATAGCGATAGGCGCCGGTGCCGATGAAGGGATGGAAGTCTTCCGCCTTCACCTCGGTGTTGTACATCTCGCGAAACACGCGGATGGAGGCCTGCTCACTCAAGCGTTCGGTGTCGGCGAGCACGCCGTCCATGTCGAAAATCAATGCGCGCAATGTGGGCGTCCTCGAAGATGGGGGATGGGCTCAGGCTTCGACGGCATCGAGATCGAGCACTCGCATGATCTCTTCTTCCTTTGCGTCCACCGTGTAGGTTTCTTCCGCCATGGCGATGGCGTTGTCGGGGTCCTTCAGTCCATGGCCGGTAAGAATGCACACGACCTTGATGAGGTCGCCGTTCGCGGGTTCGATGGAATCAAAGTATCCGGCCTCGGCCAGCTTGAACAGGCCGGCCACCCCGGCGGCGCTGGCGGGTTCGCAGAAGACGCCCTCGGTGGCCGCCAACACACGGTAGGCTTCCTTGATTTGGCGGTCGGTCACCATGCCAATAAGGCCCTCGGATTCGTCGCGCGCTGCAACGGCCTGCTGCCAGCTGGCCGGGTTGCCAATGCGGATGGCGGTGGCGATGGTCTGCGGGCTTTCGACCACATGCCCCAGTACGATGGGGGCGGCTCCCGCCGCCTGAAATCCGAGCATGCGGGGCAGGCGGTCGCAGCGGCCCAGCTCGTGATATTCCTTGTAGCCCTTCCAGTAGGCCGTGATGTTGCCCGCGTTGCCGACGGGCATGGCCTGCAAATCGGGGGCGCCATCGAGCGCCTCGATGATTTCGAAGGCCCCGGTTTTCTGTCCCTCGATGCGGAAGGGATTCACGGAATTGACCAGCGCGATGGGATGGCGCTCGCAGACCTGGCGCACCAGCTTCAGTGCGTCGTCGAAGTTCCCGCGAATCTGGATAACCTTGGCACCGTGGATCATCGCCTGGGAGAGTTTGCCCAGGGCGATTTTGCCCTCGGGAATCAGCACCGCGCAGCGGATGCCGGCGCGCGCGGCATAGGCAGCCGCGCTTGCGGAGGTGTTCCCCGTGGATGCGCACATGATGGCCTTGTATCCCTCTTCGACCGCCTTCGTCACCGCCATCGTCATGCCCCGGTCCTTGAAGGAACCCGTGGGATTGAGGCCCTCGAACTTGAGGTAAACCTGAAGCCGGGGGTGCAGCGCCGCGCTGAGCTTATAGGCGGGGATCAGCGGCGTCGAGCCTTCGTTGAGGCTGATGATGCAGGTGTCTGGGGCAACCGGCAGGTGTGCGCGGTAGCGCTCGATCAGTCCTATGCTGCGCATGGCAGGCTCCTAAGCGAGCACGCGCAGCAGGCGCGTCGGCTCGGTGATGAAATCCTGGGCGTCGATTTCTTCCACCGCCTGCTTGACGGCGGATTCCAGCGCGGTGTGCGACATGATGACCACGTGCGCCGGGGCCGCGTCGGACTCCTCGTGCTGGAAGCAGGTGGCGATGCTGACGCCATGCTTGCCCAGGGTGGTGCAGATATGGCCAAGCGTGCCGGGGTGATCCTGCGTCGTCAGGCGCAGATAGTAGCGGCCGCGCGACATGCCGATTTCGCGCACGCCCAGCTCGTGCGTGTAGGAAAACGCCGCGCGCGGAGGGGTGTTGCCCAATAGTGCGATATCCACGATATCCGCCACCACCGCGCTCGCCGTGGGAAACTTGCCCGCGCCGCGCCCGTAAAAGAAGGTCTTGTCCGCGATGTCGCTGTCCACGTAGACGGCGTTGAATTCGCGGCGCACCGAGGCCAGCAGGTGGTCCTGGGGCACGAGGGTCGGATGTACGCGCGCCTCGATTTCACCTTCCACCCGGCGCGCGATGGCCAGCAGCTTGATGTCATAACCGAGCTCGTCGGCGTAGATCACGTCCAGCTGCGTCACGCTGGTGATGCCTTCGACATAGATGTCGTCGAGGGAGACCTTGGTATTGAAGCACAACGACGCCAGAATCTGGCACTTGTGCGCGGTGTCGTGCCCCTCGATGTCGAGGTCGGGCGGACGCTCGGCAAAGCCGAGCTCGATGGCCTGTGCCAGCGCATCGTCGAATTCGAGCTCTTCTTCCTGCATCCGCGTGAGGATGTAGTTGCAGGTGCCGTTGAGAATGCCGTAGACGCCGTGGATGTGGTTGGCCGCGAGGGTCTCCCGAACAGCCTTGATGATGGGGATGGTTCCGGCCACGGCGGCCTCAAACCGCAGCGTCACGCCGTTCTCCATCGCCAGCGCACTCAGCTCGGGACCATGGTGCGCCAACAACATCTTGTTCGCCGTGACCACGTGCTTGCCCGCCCGCAGGGCCGCCTCGATAAAACGCTTGGCCGGGTTCAGTCCCCCGATGAGCTCGCAGACCACCTGAACTTCCGGGTCGTCAATCAAGGCCTGCGCATCGTTGCTCACCTGCACGCCGTCGAGATCGAACTCCGCGAGGGCCTGCTGATTCAAATCGGCCACATGGCGAAGCGCCACATCCACGCCGGCCTTGTCCCGGATGACGCCCGCGTTCGCCAGCAGGGTTTCGATCACCCCGCCGCCCACGGTACCCGCGCCAATTACGCCCACACCTAATGCCATGCCATCATCCTTCCCGGTTCGTCTCGACCAAACAGAGCGCCTGCCCCACCTTCACCTGCTCCCCCTCGGCCACGTGCCACTCAACAAGCGTGCCTTGGGCGGGGGAGGGTACCACAAAGGCCGCCTTGTCGGTGATGATCTCCAACAGGTCGCCATCCACTTCCAGCATGTCGCCCGGCTCCGCCAGCAAGGCGGAGACCCGTCCGCCCTGCACGGCGTCGTCTTCATCTCCCAGGCTGGGGAGTTGCACTTCGATGATCATCCCACCTCCCCGCCCAGCCGGCCGGCGGCCGCGGGCGACTGCAAAAGCGATTCGGATTTATACGAGGAGCGCACGAAGGGCCCGGCCACCGCGAAGAGGAAACCCATCTCGCGGGCGGCGGCCTCGTGTTCCTTAAACTCTTCCGGCGGTATGAAGCGCCGCACCTCCGCGTGCTTGGGAGTGGGCTGCAAATACTGCCCTATGCTCACGGCATGGCATCCGGCCGCGCGCAGATCCCGTAGGGTTTCGCGCACTTCCTCCGGCGTCTCGCTGCATCCCAGCATGAATCCGGTCTTGACGAAGCCATAGCCTCCGCGGCGCTCCTCCGCATAGCGCAGCACCGCGAGCGCGCCCTCGTAGCTGAAGCGCCGGTCGCGAAACTTGGAATGCAGCCGCCGCACGGTCTCGATGTTGTGACTGAAGATCTCCGGGCGGGCGTCGATCACCTGATCGAGCGAAGACTCCACGCCGTCGAAATCCTGCACCAGCACCTCGATGGTTGTACCCGGGCTCGCCTTGCGGATGGCCTTGATGGTCTCCGCGATATGCCCCGCTCCGCCATCGGGCAGGTCGTCACGCGTCACGGAGGTCAGCACGGCATGCCGCAGGCCCAGCCGTCGCACGGCTTCGGCCACCTGGGCGGGTTCGTCGTTGTCTGCGGCATCTGGCCGCCCGCTGTTCACCGCGCAGTACGTGCAGTGGCGCGTGCACACATTTCCCAGCACCATGAAGGTGGCGGTGCGTTCGCTCCAGCACTCGGCCTGGTTGGGACAATGCGCGCTTTGGCAGACTGTGTTGAGACGGAGATCGCCCAGCAGCCCCTTGACCTCGGCAAAAGCATGGCCACTGGGCCAGGGGCGGCGTATCCATTCTGGAAAGGTTTTGGGTGTTGCGGGCATGCGTGGGCACCAGGTTGATGCGGGAAGCAAGAGTATAGCATCCGAGCGCGGCACATCTAAACCGACGGAGGATTCCTACCGGGGGCCTTTCGGCCTGTAATCGCTATTCTGGAATTCTTGTGGGTGTTTCGTTACCTTATGGATGTCAACTGTTTTATGAGCTTTCACGCCTTGCGCAACATGCGGGGGATGTGGGGCAAGGGTACCGACGCTTCGGAGTGTTTGCCAGGGTGACGGAATTAAATACGGGAGCGCGCGGCGCAATCCAATGCGCGGCTTTATTTGCGGAGCCCAAGCGCAAGCCGGTCAAGTCCCTCAATGGCATCGAAGTTGACCTTCTGGTAAGCCCTCATGAATTCGAGGGCGACACGGTGCTGGAGGGCGAAGTGCCAGACTCTGCGCTGGTCATCGTCAAGAAGGGCTCCCTGACGGTTCACGGATTCGTGAGTGGGAACGTGGTGGCGGAGAAGGGGGTCACCATCGACGGCAACGTCAGCGGGGGCATCATCATTTCGCCGCGCGGCACGATCAAGGCGCAGAACGCGCTGGCCAATTCCCAACTGCTGGCGATGGCCTCGAGCGTGGAGATAAGCGCGGCTGAAAATCCTGCGTGCGTTTTCGGCTGGACGGGCATCACGGTGTCGGGCGACACACATGGGGGCCGCTTCGTGGGCGGCCAGATCAGCATCGGCGGCAAGGCCACGGGTTCGGAGTTGCACTCGACCGGAGCGATCACGGTGGGAGCGCTCGAGGTGCCTCCCCGTGGTCAGACACTGGTGTGCCTGCGCAACGAAATTTCCTGCGAGGAATTCGGCCGTCCCATGGGGCAGGACGAGCGGCGGCTTCGTCGCAGCATTGGCAAGTTTGTCTACGCCCGAAGCATTATGCATCGCCTGGTGCGCTACGCCGAACGCGATGTTCAGGATTCCTACCTGACGTTTCTCTATCTGCTGCTTTCCACCCGGCTCGACCCGCAGAAGATGAGCGTGATGCGCGGCATCCAGGCGCAGGCGAATTTTCTCTCCGAGATTTCCGCCATCTGTGAACTGCTTATCCAGACCCTGTCGGAAATCTGGAAAACTCCCCAGGTGTCGCAGGAAGAATTCGAGCCGCTGGCGGACTATTGCATCAACTCGCTTACGACGATTGCCGAGGACACGGTGACGATGGCGAATGCGTTTCGCCTCAACAACCGTCCCTACATCGTGGGCTGTTGTGATGACATAACCAAGCTCGCACAGGCGATCAAACGTCAGGCCATCACCAAGCCTTTGGCGCTCAGTGCGGTGACCAAGCTGCGCGACCGCAAGCGAAGCTGTGACGAGATGCGGGCGGAACTCCTCAACGGCAGTGAAGAGTATGTGAGCTCCATGGGGCTGGATCCCAACGTGGCGCGCAGCGTGGAAGCGCAGCCGCACAAGGCCGAGGCGATGGTGCAGAAAGTGCGGGAGCAACTGGAGAAAGACCCGCAGAATCCACGCTATCCACGGCTGCGTTCGCCGCTGGCGCGGCTGTTGCAGAACACGGTGGACCGCAGCAGGAAGAATATCGGCAGCTGGCAGGGCACCTTGCATGAGGCGGAGCTTCAGTTGAAGGAAGTGCGGGAGCGGCTGGGCGCGAATTCGACCGCACTATTCGCCAGCAATGATCCCGGAGCAACTTATCTGCAAGCGGGCCGCATTGCGGCCGGTGTGACCCTCGCGGGCGCCAGCAAGAACGGGCTTGCCCCGCTGGAGTCCGCTGCCTCACAGGTCGCCATTTCCGCCCCGATTAATGCACCTTGCCGCTTTGTGCTGCATGGGCTCGAGATTCAGCGCCGCAACGCCGAGTCCTAGAGTGCAAGCAGCCCGTCCAGGATGGCGAGTGCGGCGCGGTCCACGCGCAAATTTTGTGTGTTGGCGAGGATGACCACGCCGTCGCCTCGTTCCGGGTCGAAACCAAGGAAGCTGCTGTAGCCTCCGGTGCCGCCGTTGTGCCAGACAACCTGCCGACCCTTGTCAGGGTCGTTGAGGATGTGCCAGCAGAGCCCAACCGCGAGGTTGGATTCCGCATCATGCAAGGGTTGTTGCGCAAGGCGGAACGCCTCTCGCAGGCCATCGTGATTTCCCATGGCGGCGTGGAGGAAGCGCATCATGTCCGGCAGCGTCGACTTGGCTCCGCCCGCCGGGGCCATGGCGGCGAGGTCCCAGGGCGGCACCGGAGCGCTCTGCCGAAACAGCCCCAGTTCAAGCGTAATCGCGTGGCCTTGCGCCAGGCGAGCGCGTTGATCCGGGGACAGGGTGATGGTGGTGTCGTGCATCCCCAGTGGCGCAAGCAGTCGTTCGCGAAGCAAGGTCTCGTAACTCTGCCCGGCACGACGCGACATTGCCAGACCCAGCAGCGCGGCCCCGTAGTTCGAGTACTCATAAGTTTCCCCAGGCGCGCGGCGCAGCCTATGTCCCGAGAGAAAGGCCAGCAGGTCATGCTCGGTGTATCCGGCATAAGGGTCTTCGTCCGGGCCACTTAAGTTGTCGGGGAGGCGGGGCAATCCAGACACGTGGCTGGCCAAGTGTCTCAGCAGGATTTCTTTCCCCTGATACTGCGGGGGCGATACATCGGCGGGCAGATACGCCTTGAGGGGAGACTCAAGCTCGACCTCGCCCTTGAGGTGCTGGGCAGCGAGCAGGGTGCCTGTGAACGCCTTGGTGATGGAGCCGATTTCGAAGAGGGTTGCCGCGTCGGGCGGGGGGCCGCCATCCCGGATGACGCCGAAGTAAAAAGTGTGTAGCGAATCACCGCTGACCACGCCCACGGCGGCGCCCTTGAGATGCCCCTTGCGGACAAGTCCTTCCAGTTCGCGCGCCACCAGCTGCTCGACGCTTTCGGCATGGGCGCTCCAGCCCAGCAATGCGAGCAGCACGCCCATGGCGAGTCCTCCCCGAATCGAATGCCAACCCGTCCACGTTACCATAAGAATCGCCCCGCGCCTTGACGCAAACCACCTTATGCTTTTTCATCACGCGCATAAAGCCCGGCGGCATCGATGTCTTGCATCGACGCCGCCGGGAGCGTGGTCTGATCGTCCTTCCGCTTCAAGGACTATTTCTTGGCAACTGCCTTCTTTGCCGCAGGCTTCTTCGCCACAGGCTTCTTGGCAGGCGCGGGTTTCTTCGCGACCGGCTTTTTCACGGCAGCCTTCTTGGCGGCCGGCTTCTTCGCCACGGGCTTCTTTGCGGCGGACTTCTTGGCGGGGGAGGCCTTCTTCTTCGCCGGCTTGCCGTCCTGCATCCGCTCAAGGAAGTGCGTCACAAGTTCAAAGCTCTTGTCCACGGTGTGCTCGAATTCCTTGCGGCCATCGTGCAGCACCCGGCTCCACTCACGCACCACCTGCTTGCCTTCGCGCGGCAACCAATCGGCGTCCAGCAGCATTCCCGAGACGGCCTTTGTGGACTGATCCTGCACCTGTCCCAACACCTTGAAGGTATTGTGGAAGGTGGTCTTCTGGAATTCCACCACGGCCAGCGCCAGCTTGGCGGCCCTGCGGGTCGTCTGTTCGGCGGTATCTTCCGCGCTCTTCTCCAGCGAATCGCGCAACGCTTCCGTCCGCTTGATCGCCTTATCGATGGTGTCGTTCACCATGCCCACGGTGTCCTCGATACCCGCTGTCACGGCTTCGGTCCTCTTGGACGCCGCCTTGCGCGCTTTGGCGACCAGCTTTTCCGCAGTCTTGCGTACCATCTCATGTCTCCTTGTTGCTCGCGCCGTCTGGCGTCCAGCGTCGCAGGCGGACATCATGTCCACCGCATCTCCAACTGAATGGTAGCAGATTTTTACTTCTTGTACAAATAAATTTTTATTAAATTTTTTATTAAATTTTATTTGTCAATACGCAGGTTCTTTTCTCCTCGATATTCTCGGGAATGAATTGCCGCGCCCTATCTGGTGTGGTACCATCCCTTTGGAGGGCGTTGCCAAAACCGCAAGAATGCGGCTTGGTTCCCCCCGGAAGGAGCCACACCATGGCCAAGGATAATGAACTTGCGCTCAAGCATGCCGTGCTGAAGTTTTACCGCGACGAGTTGCGGTCACGATATGAGCTCAGTAACGTGCGGCGCTTCTCGCAATTTGAACCCGTTTCGGATCAGCAGATCACTGACCTGCGTGAATTCTTCCTAGGGCAGATTTACCCCGTGCCCGAGGAGCGCGACAAGCTCGACCTTGCCTTTGATCAGCTCAACGGCATGCTTCGTTCCCCCAAGCGCATGCAGCCCCTGATGGGCGCGGCGCTGACATCCCTCTGGCGCATGGGGCACCGGCTGCCATCCGCCGTCTCGGCGGGACGCGCCACTATCGACGCGTATGTGAAGACGCGGCTGCTTGAGGCCGAGATGATGGCCGAGGCCAAGCGTGTGAAACTGAAAGAGCAGGACTTTGGCGATCGCCACCGCATGGTGCTGCTCATCAACGCAGTGCCCGAGAAGCAGGTGCACCAGTTGATTCAGGACATTCTCTCGCTGTTTCAGGCGCTTTCGAACGTCGAGATGCTCAAGGTGGCGGCGGCATTCATGGAGCAATGCCTGGAAGTGCTTGAGAAGCGCAAAGACCTCTACAGCGACGAGGATCGAGAGGGGATTCGTCTGGGGCTGGCGCTGCTGGAGCAGGGGCTTGCCCTCTTCCTTGAAGTGCCCAAGCCGCATTTTGCCCAGATTATCGACGGCATCCATCAGGTGGAGTTGGACTGGTACCGGCGTATACTCTCTGAAGCGAGCGTGGCTAATCAGTAGCCTGGAGCATCAGGGAGGTTTCGCGATGGCTTTCACGGTGGATGTGGAAATCGAGAAGACGGTCGAGGCGTTGGCCTCGCCGGAGCACGTATTCGCGGTGCTGTCCAATGTGCCGTTTTCGGTGAGCCACTTTCCCAAGGTGGACGACCTCGTGGATGAGGGGGATGGCGTTTATCGATGGGAAATGCAGAAGATCGGGCTAAATCAGTACTACATCCAGACCGTCTATGCCTGCAAGTACGTGAGTGATCCTGAAAAGTTGACGGTCAAATGGACACCGATAAAGGGTGTCGGCAATGCCATCGTCTCCGGAAAGTGGACCATGAAGCCGGCTGGGGAAGGAAAGACCAAGCTGACGCTCTCGACCAAGGCCGCACTGGACTTGCCGTTTCCCAGTCTTGCCAAGCTGCTGTTGGGCGGCTTTGTACGCAGTGAGTTCGAGGGGATGGTGGAGACGTACCTGACCAATCTTCAGGGGACCTTCAAGAAAGGCAAGCTGCCGACGGCCCCGAAGAAAAAGGCTGCCCCCAAGAAGAAGTAAGATGCCAGCCAGGAAGTCGAAGGACATAGCGGAGATAACCGCCTACGTGCCGCCCTCCGAGGCGGTGAAGCAGCGCGACGATTTCTACCAGCGCCTGCGCCGCCGCATGCGCGCTTGGTCACAGTCGCGTCAGGCGCGCAGCAGCAAGTGGGTCGAGTATGTGCTCATCGCCCCGGATGTGTTTCATCTGGTGTGCCGTCTTGCGCTCGATCCAACGGTTGCTGCAGAGCATCGGGTCAAGCTGGCCATGGTGGCGGCCTACTACATTGCCCCGATGGACTTCGTGGCCGAGATTTTGTTGGGCCCCTTGGGCTTTCTGGATGACGTGGCGCTCGCGGCCTTCGTGCTCAATGGCATGCTGCGCGACACCCCCGAGGAGACCTTGCGCCGCCACTGGGCCGGCGATGGCGACCTGCTGGACTGGCTGCGCCGAATCGTCGCTTCGGCGGACGCCATGCTCGGCAAGCGCATTGGCGGACGCCTGCGCAAGCAGGTGAAAACGCTGTAGCGTCGAGGATCGTTCAGCGGTCCTTTTGCAGCATCACGAGGAAGCTGGTGGCGCGATCCTGCATCTCGATGGCGTAGGCCTCCACCCGGCGCGATAGCAGCGTGTGAGCCGCCAACGCGGGAATGGCCACGCAAAGTCCGCCCACGGTGGTGATGAGCGCTTCGGAGATGCCATCGGAAAGCACGCGCGGATTGCCCAGCCCCTGCGCAGTGACGGCGTTGAACACCGTCACCATTCCAAGCACCGTGCCCAGCAGCCCCACCAGCGGGCTGATGCCCGCCACGATTTCCAGTACCGATAGTCCGCGCTCCAACTGGCCCACTTGCGTGCGGCCGACGGCCCTCATGGTCTCGATGGCCTGTGCGTGGTCAAGCTGCCGCTTGCGCAACAGTTCCTCGATGATGCGCGCGAATGCGCCGGGGATGCGCTGGCAGGCCGCGAGGGCCTGCTCCGCCTCCACGTTGCCCCGGTAGTTTTCTGTCAGCCGCACCGCGTCGTCATGGATGACGTTCCTCCTCCGCAAAGCCATGCCCCGCTCGAGGATGATGGTCAGTCCAACGGCGGAACAAAGGGCCAGCACGATCATCGGCCAGCCGCCCAGCATCACGAAATTGAGAAAGCTCACGTCCTTGCTCCATCAACGCTTCCGGCCTCAGGGCCGGGTCGGTTATAAGAAATTGAAATGCCAACGAATCTCAAGGTTTTGGTTGCGGTAAATCTCGGGCACTTCGAAGTTGAACGGTGGAAAGGGCCCGGCCCGGCGTATCGCATCCAGACAGATGGAGCCGAAGAGGCGGTCCTCCGGCGTCTCCGCATAGGTTACCGACACCAGCCTGCCATCGGCGGCGATTTCACAATCCACGTTCACCGAGCGCGGCAATACGCCCGAGTACCGCAGCAGCAACGCTTCGCGCCATTCCTTTTCCACCCGCGCCTTCACCTGTTCCAGGTAAGCGGCGGCCTCGTCCTGTATGGCCTCGTAACTCGCGAAACCCTTGTTGATTACCCGATTGTTCAAGGCGCCCCGGCTCTTGCTGGGAGCTTCCTGCCGAGGCGCTTCCACCACGGGCTTTGCCTGCGCCACCTGCATCCGCTCCACCTGCGGGGGACGCTTCGCTTGATCCGGCTCCAGCGCTGGCGGCGCCGCTGCCACTTGAGGGACATCCGGTTTCTCCGGCGTCGGCGTGGCTGTCGTGGTGGGAGGGGCGACCGGCTCAACCTCCGGCTTTGGCATCGGCTGTGGCGTGGGGGTGGGCGTCACGGACTGCGGCTCGTTGGCTGTTCGCGCGAGCGTTTCCACGCGCGCCTCGATCTCCGCGGCCGGGCCGTCCTGCGCGCCATCGCGTAGTTGCTGGTCCGCCGCCGTGGTGTTCTCGCGCGCGATGAGCCGGGCGTCCTCGGGCGGAGTATCGGCCGGGGTCACCGCCTCGACCACCTGCCGTATCATGCGCTCGTCTTCTTCCCTGAGATTCAGCACCAGCGGTTCCGGCTCGGGCGCGGGACCCGGGCCAAGGCGGGCGGGCAGCATGGTCATTGCTCCCGCCAGCGCCGCCCCATGGAGCGCCGCCGAGACGAGTGCCGCCGACTTAAGCCGTCGAATATAAGCCTGATCCATGCGCATGACGCGCGGATTGTAGCACGGTTTGTAATCGCCTCAAGGCTGCTTTACCATCACGAGCCTTCCCCCAATCTCCACAGGAAAACGGAACCATGAGCTTTCTTGCCGAACGCATGGGCTGCATCGACGCCAGCGGCATCCGCAAGGTCTTCGCCCTTGCCGCCGAAATGAAGAACCCCATCAACCTGAGCATCGGCCAGCCCGACTATGACGTGGACGATGAGGTCAAGGCGGTCGCTATCGCAGCCATCCAATCGGGAAACAACGCCTACACGCAAACCTGGGGCAACCCCGATCTGCGCGACGCTATCGTTGATTACTACGCGCGCCGCTTCAACGCGCCGTTTCCCAACCCCATGGTCACCTCCGGGGTTTCCGGCGGACTTTATCTTGCCCTGCTGGCCTGTGTGAATCCTGGCGACGAGGTCCTTTTCGCCGATCCCTTCTTCGTGATGTATCCCCATCTCACGCGCCTATTGGGCGGCAAGCCCGTGCCCATCGACACCTATCCCCACTTCAAGCTCACCCCCGAACTGGTCGAGGCGCACCTGACGCCGCGCAGCAAGATACTGATTGTGAACAGCCCCTCCAATCCCACCGGGGTCACCTTGACACGCGAGGAGCTTCAGGCGCTTGCGGACGTTGCAAAGAAGCACAACCTGCTGCTCATCAGCGACGAGATCTACGAGAGCCTGAGTTACGACGGCGAGCCCGCCACCATGGCCGGGATGTACGAGAACACGATCATCCTGAACGGGCTCTCGAAGTCCGCCGGCATGACGGGCTGGCGCATCGGCTTTGCCTCGGCGCCCGAGGCCATCATCCAGGCGATGAACACCCTCCAGCAATACACCTTCGTCTGCGCGCCCGCGCCGGCCCAGAAGGCGGCCGTCAAGGCCCTCGCCATGGACATGTCGGACAAGGTCGCCGCGTACCGGGAGAAGCGCGATATCATCTTCGAGGGCCTGCGCGACACCTTTGAAGTGACCAAGCCGGGAGGCGCCTTCTACATTTTCCCCAAAGTTCCGCGCGGCACGGGCTCCGATTTCGTCAAGGAGGCCATCGCCAACAACCTCCTGATTATTCCCGGAGGCGTGTTCAGCGCGCGTGACAGCCACTTCCGCATTTCCTTTGCCGCGAAGAACGAGACCCTTCGGGCAGGCATAGAGGTCCTTCGGCGCCTCGCTGAGTAAGCCCCACAAGGTGTTAAAAATAATTGATTCTCAGCCCGAGATAGCGGATTATCAGCCATCAAGCAGCATGAGCGGGAAGTGCAAGGCAAACCTTTCCTGCGGTTCGGGTGCTTTTTAGTCTTAGGGCAACGCGGTCCATCAGGGGTGATTCGGGCTGCGCATCAAGGGTGAGAGGGAACACCATGTCTTTTGTCTGTCTTTCGCGTTTGGGGTTCAGGGGCGGCGTGAAGGCCGCTGCGACCGTGGCGCTGGCATGTTGTGCCATGCTTTCTTCCATCGCTAGCGCACAGCCGCTGGTGAACTTCGAGTCGCCGCACGTGCATCCCCTGGCCTTAAGTCCCGACGGAAGCACCCTTGCGGCATGTAACACGCTCGACAATCGGGTGGAACTCTTCGATGTCTCCACCGGCGCGCCCGAGTGGAGCGCCTCCGTGCCCGTGGGCTACGACCCGGTCTCGGTGCGGTTTCGCACAAACTCGGAACTTTGGGTGGTCAACCACATTTCCGACAGCGTGAATATCGTTAGCCTTGCCACGAAGTCGATCATCCACACGATCAGCACCTTGGACGAACCCTGCGATGTGGTCTTCGCGGGCAATCCCCAGCGCGCTTTTGTTTCGTGTTCCCAAGTGAACACCATTGAGATCTTTGACCCCGCTGACCTTTCCGCCGCGCCATCTGCCGTGGTGCTCGACGCGGAGGATCCCCGCGCGCTTGCCGTGAGCCCGGACGGCCTCACGGTTTACGCGGCCATCTTCGAATCGGGCAACAAGTCCACCGTGCTGATGGGCAGCTCCCTAGAGGACGGCACCATCGACTTTCCGCCCAACATCGTGGGCAAGAGCGGCACGCCGCACGGCACGCAGAATCCCGCGTTCAACGGCACGGGCGCGTTCATTCCCGCCAAGGCAAACAATGGCACGCCGCCCCGCGTGAGCCTGATTGTGAAGCAGGATGAGAACGGCGCCTGGCGCGACGACACGGGCGCCGACTGGACGCGCTGGGTGTCGGGCGATCAGGCTTTCCGTTCGGGCCGTCCACAGGGGTGGACCCTGCTGGACCACGACATTGCCGTGATCGACACCGCAACGTTGACGGTGGACTACATCGACGGGCTGATGAACCTGAACATGGGCATCGCGGTGAACCCGGCCAACGGCAAGGTGGCCACGGTGGGATCGGACGGCATCAACGAGATCCGCTTCGAGCCGAATGTGAACGGCATCTTTACGCGGGTCATGCTCGGCATCGGCAATCCCGCTACGCTTGAGGCCGACGTGATCGCCGACCTCAACGGAGAGCACCTCGACTACTCCAGTCATACCGTGCCGCCGCTATTGCGCGTCAAGTCGATCGGCGACCCTCGCGCCATGGTGTGGACTCCCGACGGCAGTCTCGCCTATGTCGCGGGCATGGGCTCGAACAACGTCATCGTGATTGACAGCACAGGTGCGCGGTCTGGCTTGTCCGACACGATCGACGTCGGCGAGGGACCGACTGGGCTCGCGCTGGACCCCGTGGCCGAGCGGCTCTATGTGCTCAACCGCTTCGAGGGTTCGGTGTCGGCGGTAAACACCGCCAGCGAGAACGTGCTAGCGACGGCTTCCTTCTTCGACCCAACCCCGTCCGACATCAAGCTGGGCCGTCGTCACCTGTTTGACACGCACGCCACCTCCGGCCTGGGGCAGGCCTCTTGCGCCTCGTGCCACGTGGACGCCCGCATGGACCGCCTCGCGTGGGACCTTGGCGAGCCGGGGGGCGCGGTGAAGAATCTGAACGGATTGAACCTTGGCGCGAACGTGCCGCAGTTGAATTCCGGCTTCCAGCCTTTTCACCCGATGAAGGGCCCGATGACGACGCAAACCCTTCAAGACATCATCGGTCACGAGCCCTTCCACTGGCGCGGCGATCGCCTGGGCATCGAGGAATTCAACGGCGCGTTCCCCGGGCTGCTGGGCAAGGATTCGCCGCTGACGCAGCAGGAGATGGCCGAGTTCAAGGCTTACCTTGCCACCATCTATTTCCCGCCCAACCCCTTCCGCAATCTCGACAACACGCTGCCTACCGACCTGTCGCTGGAGGGGCATTACCGCCCCGGCCGCTTTGGGAACGCGGGACAGCCGCTGCCCAACGGCAATGCGCAGGCGGGCATGGAACTGTATCGCAGCACGAACCGGCTGCTCGACGGGGGCGCGCTGGCCTGCGTGACCTGCCACACATTGCCCACCGGCATGGGCACGGACCGCACGCTGAGCGGCTTGAACCTTGTGCCGATTCCGCGCGACCCGGTTACCGACAACAACCACCTGATGGTGGTCTCGATCGATGGATCCACCAACATCACGCTTAAGGTGCCGCAGTTGCGCAACCTCTACGACAAGGTGGGCATGAACTTCGCGACCACCACCAGCCGCGCAGGCTTCGGCTTCACGCCGGATGGCGCGGTGGATTCAATTGAGCACTTCGTCTCCGAGGGCATCTTCGACGTTCAGAACGATCAGGAGGTGGCCAACCTGACCGCCTTCATGCTGGCCTTTGCGGGCTCTGATCTCCCCGCTGGTTCCGGCCTGTTCCAGCCTCCGGGCACGCCCAGCAAAGACGCCCACGCCGCCGTGGGCAAACAGATAACCCTGAACAGCAGCAGCGCTGACACGACCTACCTGAACCAGCTTATCACCATCGACGCCAACTCGACCCGCATTGAGGCGATTGCCCACGTGCGTGAGAACGGCGTGGTGCGCGGCTACCGCCGCCTTGAAAGCGGCAACTGGCAGTCCGACTCCCAGGCGCAACAGATCACTGTGGCTCAACTGATAGCAAAAGCGCAGGGCACCGCCTCCGCCGTTACCGTCACCATCGTGCCGCAGGGGTCTGGACTTCGCCTCGCCCTTGACCGCGATGGCGATGGCGCATTCAACTTCGACGAAGTGTTGAACTGCACCGATCCCAACGACCCGGCCAGCTTCGGCACGGGCGACTGCGAGGGCGAAGGCACGCTGGAGGGTGGCTTCGAGGGCGCCCTTGAAGGCGAAGGCACCAGTGAGGGCGGTATCGAAGGCGAGGGAGCCGTTGAGGGCGAAGGCGCCAACGAGGGTGAAGGGGCGCTTGAAGGCGAAGGCGAGCCCGTCGACGGCGTGGACTTCTGCGCCATCCAGGATGAGATTGCCGGGTTGGTCTCTGATCCGCAGATTGGGCCCATCCTGTTCGATCTGCTTGGGACGGACGTGCTCGCCCTTACCCTGCTGGCTTGCGATGTGGCGGACCTGAATGGCCCGCTCCCGTCTTCGCCGGGAGGCAGCTTGCAAAGCCAGTTGCCAGACCCCAACGGCATCCTGGACGGCGGCTATGAGTTGGCCGTGCTGGCGGAACTGATTAACCGCCCTGGTAGCTATGGCTGCCTTGATGATCGCGGTGGTGTCGATTCACACGCGGTCGGCCCGGCATTCGAGGCCAACACTGCCGTCGCGCTTGGCTCGCTCTACGGTGTGGCACAGTCCGACCTTGAAGCCTTGTTCCGCCTGCTCATCGGCAATGATCTTGACGGCGTGGTGGAAGGCGAAGCTGCGCAGGAGGTGATCATCGCGCGCCTTGCGCAGTTGATTCCGAACATCGGCGTGCTGCTCGCTGGTTATGCCACGCTGGGCGACGACGATTCCGTCGCGCTCACCACGCTCGTGCTGGGCTTCATCGAGGACGCCATCATTGACGCGGTCGGTTTCGGCCTTGGGCTGGGAATCGACCCCTCTGCTTATCAGCGCATGGGCGCCATCCTCAGCATCAACGGGGATCTGGACGGCGACGGCCTCACCCAGCTGGATGAGCATGCGGCGCTTGGAGGCTCCATCTCACCCGCGGCGTACCTCTATGCGGTGCTTCACACCAATGCATCCGGCGGCGGTTACGAGCCGGACTGTGCAGTTGAGCCCGAGGGCGAAGGGGAAGTCGTGACTGAAGGCAACGTCGAGGGAATCGTGGAGGGAACCATCGAAGGTTCCATCGAAGGCGGGGTTGAAGGCGAAGGTGAAGGAACGGTGGAAGGCTTGATCGAAGGTGTCGTCGAGGGGGTGATCGAGGGTGTTGAGGAAGGCGTAGTTGAAGGGGTACTGGAAGGCGAAGGTCAGCCTGAGGGCGTGGTTGAAGGAGCCGTCGAGGGAATCTCGGAAGGCGTGGTTGAAGGAATCACCGAGGGCGTTGTCGAAGGGATCGATGAGGGAGAGGCATCCTGCGTCTTTAGTGTCACCATCGTGGGTTGCACCAATTGCTCGGTCTACGTGGACGAGAGCTTCAGCGTATCGGACGGCTTCACCTTCGAGGCCCCCTGCGGCAGCAACCACTGCTATCAGCCGTCGACGGATCCCGAGGGGCGCTATGTCTTTACTTCGTGGGGCGTGAATGGCGGCGGGGTTTCCGACTTCACCCTTTGCACGGACCAGACCAGCATCGTCGCCTACTACACGCCCATCATCGTGGAAGGCGCGGTGGATGGCGAAGGCGTTGCTGAAGGCATTGCCGAGGGTATCGTCGAGGGAACGATCGAAGGAATCGTCGAAGGCAGTGTCGAAGGTGTTACTGAAGGATCTCCTGAAGGCGTTACCGAGGGCGTGTCTGAAGGCAGCGCTGAAGGTGTAGCCGAGGGTGCCGAAGAAGGCGTCGCCGAGGGCGTCACGGAGGGTGCCGCCGAGGGACAGCCGGAAGGCAGCGTGGAAGGTGCGACCGAAGGCACTGAAGAAGGCGAAGGGGAAGAAGGTGAGATTGAACTGGGCGAGCCCCACTCGGCCGACCTCAATGACGACCATCGCATCAACCTGGCTGAGCTGTTGCGTATCATCCAGTTCTACAATGCCGGCCGCTTTGGTTGCGACAACACCACCGAGGATGGCTATGCTCCCGGAAGCACCGAGGTGCGTTGTCCCTCGCACAGTGGGGACTACAATCCCTTCGACTGGCGCATCAACCTCAGCGAGCTGCTTCGCGTGATCCAGCTCTTCCACAGCCCGCGCTACCGCAACTGTGGAGTCGATGGCGGCGAGGATCAGTTCTGCATCATCAAGTAGTCTCCAGCGTCTGATTGCGCCCAGCGGGCGGGGAAGCCAATCCCCGCCCGCTTTTCTGTTGATTCTCACCTGCGGGGCCGGATCTTTTCGCCGCACGATTTGCTATGCTTGGACCCGGGAAGAGAGTCTGGATGCGTATCCTCCACGTCTACAAGGACTTCGATCCGCCCATCCATGGCGGCATCGAGAAGCACATCGCGCTCATGTGCCGCTACCAGCAGGAATGGGCCGACGTGCGCGCCCTTGTTTGCGGGCGCCGCTGGCGCACGGTCGAGGCGCGCCGCGAGGGGGTCCGGGTGACCGAGGTGGGCGAGTGGGGGCGTTTTCAAAGCGCGCCCGTGTCGCCCGCTTTTCCCTGGCACCTGTGGCGAGCGAAAGACGATGTGGTCGTGGTGCACACGCCCAACCCCACGGGGGAGCTGGGCTGGCTGATGGCGCGGCCACGCGGCGCGCTGGTCGTGCGGTACCACAGCGACGTGGTGCGTCAGGCCCGTGCCATGCGGATATACGGCCCCATCCTGTCGCATTTCCTCCGGCAGGCTGATATCATCCTCCCCACTTCCCAGCCTTACCTGGAGAGCTCGCCGCTGCTGCGCCCCGTGCGTGACCGCTGCGAGGTGGTGCCGCTGGGAATCGAGCCTGCGGCGTTTCAGCACCCGAGTGCAGAAGGCGTGGCGCGGCTGCGTGAGGCGTATGGCGACGACTTCGTGTTTTTCTCGGGAATTCATCGGTACTACAAAGGCTTGCGCTACCTCGTCGAGGCGGCGCCCGGCATCCGCGCGCGCGTGGTGATGGCGGGCGACGGGCCGGAGCGGGAAGGCGCGATGCGGCTCGCCCGAGAGCTGGGCGTGGACATTGCCTTTCCCGGGCGGCTTTCGCATGAGGACCTCGTCGATCACCTGCACGCATGCGCGCTTTTCGCCTTTCCCTCGGTGGAGCGCAGCGAGGCCTTTGGCATTTCGATCATGGAAGCCCATGCGGCGGGCAAGCCGGTGGTGGCCACGCGCCTGGGCACGGGAGTTGAGTTTATCAACCAGCATGAGAAGACCGGCCTGAACGTGCCGCCGCGCGATCCCGCGGCCCTGGCCGACGCCGTGAACGCCCTCCTCGCGGATGCATCGCGCCGCGACGCCATGGGCAGCTATGCCCGTGCGCGCATTGAGCGCGACTTCGACGTGCGTCAGGTGGCCCGGCGTGAGTTCGACTGTTACCAGAAAGCGCTCGCGCGATGATTCCCGATTACGCCATTTACGGCTACGTGTTTCTCGCCACCTGCGGGCTTTCCTTTCTGGGCACCCTGGCCATGCGTCGGGTGGCCCTGCGCCTTGGCGTGCTCGATCAACCCGGCGAGCGAAAGGTTCATCAGGAGCCCGTGCCCCTGCTCGGCGGCGTCGCCATTGTCGGCGCGTTTTATCTCTTCGCCCTGTCCCATATTGCGGGCCTCGCCATCGCGTCCTACTTCGGCGTGAACTGG
>JBJOID010000077.1:0-11035 GCA_046047315.1 Candidatus Hydrogenedentota bacterium
ATGTCGCCCAGCAGATCGAGAATCTTGTGGCGGACAAACTCATCGGGAAAGCGCAGGTCTTCGTTGAGCACCTGGTCGTCGCCAATCACGATAGCGCTTTCGAGGCTGCCGCCCTGGATGAGTCCCTGCTCCTGGAGCATTTTGACCTCGCGCAGGAAACAGAAGGTGCGCGCGGGAGCGATCTCCTTCTCGAAGGATTCCTCGGTGATGGAGAAGGAGGCGTATTGCGTGCCAATGGCGACGTGGTCGAAGGAGATGGTCATCGAGATGCGGTGTTCGTCGCAGGGCAGAATGCTGAGCGTGGCGTCGTCGTCGCGGTAATAGACGGGGTGCTCGACGACGATGTACTTCTTCTCGGCGTTCTGCTCGACAATGCCCGCCTTCTTGAGGTTGGTCAGGGCGTGCAGTGAACTACCATCGCCGTTGGGAGGCTCGGGACCGTCTATCTCGATGGCGAGGTTGTCGATGCCCAGCCCGGCAAGGGCGGAAAGGGTGTGCTCGACCGTGTGAACCCGCGCTTCGCCCACCGCGATGGTGGTGCCCCGGGACACGTCCACCACGTTGTCCACGCTGGCGGGCACGGCCGGCGAGCCGGGCAGGTCGGTGCGATAAAACACGATGCCATGGTCGGGCGGGGCGGGCTTGAACGTGACGTGCGTGAGCGCGCCCGTGTGCAATCCCCGGCCCGGATACGATACCGGCTCAGCGATGGTCCGCTGATTCGCCATGCTTTTCCTCCAACGCTGCGAGCTTGCGCTCGAGCTGCTTTACGCGTCTGATCAGTTCGGGCACGCGGCGCTGCCCCACCAGCACACGCCGTTGCTCGGCGTGGTCGATGGCGGGGAATCCGGAGACGGTGACGCCGGGGAGTAGGTTCTCCGTCACCCCGGACCAGGCGGCCACAGTGGCGCCGTCGCCCAGGGTGATGTGGCCGGCCACGCCGGAACGCGCACCGATGCGCACGTGGTTGCCGATGCGGGCGCTGCCCGCAATGCCCGCGCAACCCGCGATGGCGCAGTGATCCCCGATGCGCACATTGTGACCAACCTGAACCAAGTTGTCAATTTTCGTACCTTGACCAATACGGGTCTCACCGAAGGTGGCGCGGTCGACACAGGTACAACTGCCGATTTCGACATCGTCTCCGAGCACGACCCGGCCAATCTGGGGCACCTTGATCCAGGTCCCCCCGGCGGGCACAAAGCCGAAGCCGTCGCTGCCGATGATGGCGCCGCTGTGCAACACGCACCGCTCGCCGAGCGTGCAGAATTCCCGCACGACAGCATTGGGGTAGAGCACGCATCCGGCGCCGATTTCGGCCCCGCGCCCCACATAGACGTTGGCGTGGAGGATCGCGTTGTCTCCGATAACGGCGTCTTCTTCGATGCAGACGCCCGCGCCGAGGCGCACGTTCTCGCCGAGGTAGGCGCTCGCCGCAACCTGAGCGGAGGGATGACGCCCTTCGGGAAGGCAGGCCTGGGCCGCACCAAAGTGCTGGAGCATCATCAGAAAGGCGACGTCGGGACTGGCCACCACCACCAAGGGCAGGGAGCAATCCTCGGGCACCTCGGCCACGAGCGCCGCGCTGGCGAGGGTGTTGCTGAGAAGCCGGGCATAGCGGGCATCGCGCACGAACACGAGGTCCCCGGGAGCGGCTTCCTCAATGCCGTTCAGCCCGGTGATCACCACCGAGCCGTCGCCCTCGAGGCGGCCACCCACCATGTCGGCGATTTGTTCCAGCGTCAGTTGCAAGGCGCTTTTCCAGTCATCAACGAAACCGCGCCGCCTGCCCATGCTGGAGCCGGCGGCGCGTGATTCAACCTATTGCCCTGCGCGGTGCTTTCAAGGGCGCCCGCGTCAGTTCTTTCCACCATTCAGGACTGCCAAGAGCTTTGCCGTGAGGTCGATCGTGGTGCTGTGGTAAACCACCGAGCCGCTCGGCCCCTTGCGGGCATTGAGGATCAGGTGGTAATTCTCGGTCTTGCCGATATTCTCCAACGCGGCGTCCACATCGCCGACCACTTCGCGAAGCACCGTCTCCTCCATCTGGTCGATTTCCAACTGGAGGCTGGCCATGTCGGCCTTGTATTGGGCGAACTTCTTCTGGATCTGGGTCTCCAGCTCGCGAGCACCTTCGGGGTTGCTGGTCCTCATTTCCTCGTGGCGCTTCTTGTCCGCCTCGATCTCGTTCGAGAGGGCATCGATCTTGGCCTGGCGGGTCTTGACTTCCTGCTCGAGCTGATCGTACTTGGCCTTACGCTTGTTGTAATTCGCCAGCACTTCCTGCAAGTCCACCACGCCGATCTTGTATCCGCCGGCGTCCTGGGCCGAAACGACGCCAACGGGCATCAACCCGCCAAGAACCAGCGCGATTGCCACACACATCTTCTTCATGCGATGCGATTTCCTTTTCGTGTAACCAAGCCACCCGGGGACACAAAGCGCCCCGGCAAACAAGCGCGGACTATAACACCCCCGCGCGGCACGGTGCAAAAAATAGACGACATTCGGTGGGATAAATTCACCTTTTCCCGTCGTCGTTATTGTCGTCAGGAAGGGGGGGTTCCTCGGGGGAGGGCGCATCGCCGCGAATTCGGCGCACGGCCTGACCGGCCTGCTCGCGCACGCGCTTGAGCAGGTGACGCGCCCAGACGAATTCCGTGGCGAGAATGGCCAGCCCGGCGAGGATGGTGAGCACGCCCTGTCCCGGAGTGACCAGCATAATCACTCCAAGCAACACCACCGTGGCGCCTACCACAAAGACGATCAATCGCTTTGCCTGCTTGAGAATCAAGGCGACGCATTCCTAGCTTTGAAGTGCGACTTCAGCCGCCTGCCCGTAAAAAAGCCCAGCCGCCGGAGCGGCTGGGCCATTGTAACGCGTTGGCTCAAATAATTATTCGGTGTCGTCCGCGCCGTCGTCCGGGGCGTTGTCGTCGCCGCCCGCGGCCTCGGTAGCGGATTCTTCCTGCTTCTCGCCGAGGGCGCGCGCCACGGCGGAGACCTTGGCCCCTTCGTTGGGCGTCATGATCTTCACGCCCTGGGTGTTGCGGCCGATGGCGCGAATGTCCTTCACGGAGGTGCGGATCACGATGCCGTCGTTCGAGACCACCACGATGTCGTCGTCGTCTCCGACGGTGAGCATGCCAACGACATTGCCGTTACGGCCGGTGGTCTTGATGTTGATGATGCCCGAGCCGCCGCGATGCTGGAGGCGGTACTCGCTGACCTCGGTGCGCTTGCCGAAGCCGTTCTCAGTGACGCTGAGCACGGTGCGGTCATCCGGCGCTAGGGAGACGCCGACCACGAAGTCGTCCTTGTCGAGGCGGATGCCGATGACGCCGCGCGCGGTGCGGCCCATGGGGCGCACGTCGCTCTCGGGGAAGCGGATGGACATGCCGCGATAGGTGGCGAGCAGGATGTTGTCCTCGCCGCCGGTGATCTGCACGTCGATGAGCTCGTCGCCCTTGTCGATTTCGAGGGCGATGATGCCGACGCTGCGGGGATTGCTGAAGGCCTTGAGGGCGGTCTTCTTCACAATGCCCTTCTTGGTGACCATGAAGACAAACTTGCTCTCGTCGTTCAGGTCGCGCACGGGCAGGAACGCGGTCACGGTCTCATCGCTGCCGAGATTGAGCAGGTTGACCATGGCGCGGCCCTTGGCGGTGCGGCCGGCCTTGGGGAGCTCGTGCACCTTGCGCCAGTAGAGCTTGCCGCTGGTGGTGAAGAAGAGCATGTATTGGTGGGCGGAGGCGATGAAGAGGTCTTTCACGAAGTCCTCTTCCTTGGTCTCCATGCCGGTGATGCCCTTGCCGCCACGCCGCTGCTTGCGGTAGGTGCTGACGGGCAGCCGCTTGATGTAGCCCTGGTTGCTGACGGTGACGACCATGATCTCGTCGGCGATAAGGTCCTCGATCTGGATGTCGCCCGCATCGTCGACAATGTCGGTGCGGCGCTCGTCGCCGTACTTGTCGCGCACTTCGAGAATCTCACGGCGCACCTCGACGAGGATGGTGTTGCGCCCGCTGAGGATGTGCTGAAGGCGCTCGATCTCCTTGAGGAGTGCTGCGTACTCGTTCTGCAGTTCCTCGCGTTCGAGGCCGGTAAGGCGGCGCAGACGCATGGCCAGGATCTGGTTGGCCTGGATGATGCTGAATCCGAAGCGCTCGATGAGGCGCTCGCGGGCCTGATCCGCGTCGCGCGACTCGCGAATGATGGCGATGACCTCGTCTATGTGGTCGATGGCCTTGAGCAGGCCCTCGACGATATGCGCGCGCTCCTCGGCCTTGCGCAAGTCGAAACGCGTGCGGCGCTCGACGATCTCGGCGCGGTGCTCGACGTAGTAGTGAATCAGGTCGCGCAGGTTGAGCACGCGGGGCGTGTTGTTCACCAGCGCGAGCATGATGATGCTGGCCGTGGTCTGCAGCTGGGTGTGCTGATACAACTGGTTCAGCACGACCTCGGCTTCCTCGCCCTTGCGCAGTTCGATGACGATGCGCATGCCGTCCTTGTCGGACTCATCGCGCAGGTCGGTGATGCCCTCGATGGTCTTCGAGCGCACGAGGTCAGCGATGTTCTCGATGAGGCGGGTCTTGTTGACCTGGTAGGGAATCTCCTGGACGATGAGGCTTTCCTTGCCCACGCCCTCGCGCTTGGCCTCGATGGCGACCTTGGCGCGCACCTTCACACGGCCACGGCCGGTGAGGTAGGCCTCGCGGATGCCCTCGCGCCCGAGGATGGTGCCGCCGGTGGGGAAGTCCGGACCCTTCACGAAACGCATCAGGTCCTTCGGCGTGCAGTCGGGATGGTCGATGTAGTGCACCACCGCGTCGCACACCTCGGTCAGGTTGTGCGGCGGACAGCTGGTGGCCATGCCGACGGCAATGCCGTAGGAACCGTTGACCAGCAGGTTCGGGATGGCGCTCGGGAGGACTGTGGGCTCCTGCAGGCGCTGGTCGTAGTTGTCCTGGGTGTTGACCGTTTCCTTGTCGATGTCCGACATCATCTCGGCGGTGATGGATTCCATGCGCGCCTCGGTGTACCGGTAGGCCGCCGCGTTGTCGCCATCGATGGAGCCGAAGTTGCCCTGGCCGTCCACCAGCGGGTAGCGCAGGTTCCAGGGCTGCGCCATGCGCACCAGCGCGTCGTAGACCGACGAGTCGCCATGCGGGTGGTATTTGCCCAGCGTGTCGCCGACGATGGCCGCGCACTTGCGGAAGCCGCGGTTCTTCTGAAGGCCGAGCTCCTGCATCACGTAGAGGATGCGCCGGTGCACGGGCTTCAGCCCGTCGCGCACATCCGGCAGCGCGCGGGACACGATGACGCTCATCGAATAATCGAGGAAGGAGTTCTTCATCTCCTGCTCGATCGTGATGGGTTTGATGTTCTTTGTTTCTTCCATCTATTCAGATCTTTCTAATTCGGAACCACTAAGGCCACGAAGTTGCACCAAGGACAAGAAGGGGATTTCTGATTGAACCTTCAATTCCTTTGTGCGCTTCGTGCCTCCTTTGTGTTCTTCGTGTTTTGAACTAAATATCCAGATTCTGCACTTCGGGGGCGTGTTGCTCGATGAAGGCCTTGCGGGGCTCGACGAGGTCGCCCATGAGGGTGGTGAAGATGCCGTCGGCGGCGGGCTCGTCGTCGGCGGTCACCTGGAGCAGGGTGCGGTTCACGGGGTCCATGGTGGTCTCGAGCAGCTGCTCGGGGTTCATTTCACCGAGACCCTTGTAGCGCTGGATGGTGATGCCCTTCTTGCCGATCTCCATAAGGCGCGCGTGCAGGGCGAGGATGTTGTCGGTGGTGAAGGGCTCCTCGACCAATTCCTTCTTGTCTTTGGGCATGACCACAAAGGGGGCTTCGCCGGCGGCGCCGAGGGTGCCCATGTGGGAGAGAAGCACGCTGAACTCGTGGCTCTTGAGGAAGGCGATGTCTATCTCGTCCTTCTGGCGCGGGCGCGGCTGCGCGCTGGAGCCGTTGCCGTTTTCGAGGTCGCCCTGCTTTTCCATGGTGTTGACCACGGTGACGCCGGCGAAAAGCTCGATCAGCTCGGACGCGCCGATGGTCTGGGGATTCATGTATTTGTCGCGCGGCAAGCGGAGGCATTTCTCCACCATCTCGGGCGTCGGGCCGTAGACGCGCTGGAGGCGCGCCAGCATGCGCTCGCGGTCGCGGGCGGTTTCGGTCGCGCGGAGCAGGTCCTTCAGGGAGACCGGCTTGGGCGCACCGTTCACCGTGCCGGTCACCTGGTACGCGTCGAGCACCGCCTCGAAGATGAAGCGCTCGAATTCGCTGTCGTTGTTGAGATAGCGGGACATCTTGCCCTTCTTGACCTGATAGAGGGGCGGCTGGGCGATGAAGAGATGGCCGCGGCGGATGAGCTCGGGCATCTGGCGGAAGAAGAAGGTGAGGAGCAGCGTGCGGATGTGCGCTCCGTCCACGTCGGCATCGGTCATGATGATGACGCGGTGATAGCGCAGCTTGCCCACGTCGAAGTCGTCCGCGCCGAAACCGGTGCCCAGCGCGGTGATGAGCGAGCGTATTTCGGTGTTGCTCAACATCTTGTCCACGCGAGCGCGCTCGACGTTGAGCACCTTGCCGCGCAAGGGAAGAATGGCCTGGTAGCGCCGGTCGCGGCCCTGCTTGGCCGAGCCGCCGGCCGAGTCACCCTCGACGATGAAGATTTCGCAGAGCGCCGGGTCCTTCTCGGAACAGTCCGCCAGCTTGGCGGCCTGGCCCAGGCTGTCCAGCGCGCCCTTGCGGCGGGTGAGGTCGCGCGCCTTGCGGGCGGCCTCGCGGGCGCGGGAGGCATCGAGGCACTTCTGCACGATGCGGTTCGCCGTGGTGGGGTTTTCCTCAAAGTAGGTCTGCAGCCCCTCGTAGACCAGCGAGTTGACGATGCCCTGCACTTCACTGTTGCCGAGCTTCATCTTGGTCTGGCCTTCGAACTGCGGCTCGCGCACGCGCACGCTCACGATGGCCGTCAGCCCCTCGCGCACGTCGTCGCCGCTGATCGTGGTCTCGGCCTTTTTCAGCAGGTTGTTCTTCTTGGCGTAGTCGTTGATGCTCTTGGTGAGGCCGGCGCGGAAGCCGCTGAGGTGCGTGCCGCCTTCGAAGGTGTTGATGTTGTTGGCGAAGCTGGCCTCGGTGGTGGAATAGGCCGTGGTGTATTGCAGCGAGACCTCGACCTCGACGTCGTCGCGGGCGGCCTCGAGATAGACGGGCTTGCGGTGCAGCGCTTCCTTGAGGCGGTTGAGGTAGTTCACGTACTCGATGATGCCGCCCTTGTACTGCATCACCTCCGCCTCGGCGTCGGTGCGCTCATCCTCAAAGGTGATCTTGATCCCCTTGTTAAGGAAGGCCAGCTCGCGCAGGCGGTTCATCAGGGTGTCCGCGTTGTACTTCGTGTCCTCGAAGATTTCCGCGTCGGGCAGGAAGGTCACCTTGGTGCCGGTGTTCTTGGCGCTGCCCTTCTTCTCCAGCTTGGTGGTGGGCTTGCCGCGCTCGAAGCTCATCCCCCACACCGCGCCCTCGCGTTTCACCTCCACCTCGAGCCACTTCGACAGCGCGTTCACGCAGGACACGCCCACGCCGTGCAGACCGCCGGACACCTTGTAGGAGTCCTTGTCGAACTTGCCGCCCGCGTGCAGCACGGTCAACACCACCTCAAGCGCGGTCTTGCCCTTGAACTTGGGGTGCGTGGCCACGGGAATGCCGCGGCCGTTGTCCTGCACCGTGACGCTGTTGTCAATGTGCACCGTGACCTTGATGTCGTTACAGTGACCCGCCAGCGCCTCGTCGATCGAGTTGTCCACCACCTCGTAGACCAGATGGTGGAGACCGCGGGTTCCGGTGTCGCCGATATACATCGCAGGACGCTTGCGAACCGCCTCAAGTCCCTCGAGGATTTGGATTGATCCGGCGTCGTAAGTTTTTTCAGACATTGGACTTACCTTGCAAAAAGAGGATTGCGGCCCGACCATGTGCCGCAGGGATTGCGAAAGTATAGCAAAACAAACATGGGGGCACAACTTTTCCGCAATATATGGCACCGTCTAAGTGCTTGCGGCACAGTATGTTGTGAATCAGGAAAATGATTACCGGACGAATGGAGGGAAGAGGCTCGCGTCAATCCCGACTATTGACCGAGCAGTTCCCGATAGACGGCGAGATTGCCCTCAACCATGCGGTCGACGCCGAAGAATTCGTGCACTAATTTCTGGCCAGCCTGGGCCATGCGGCGAGAATCTTCGGGGTTCTCAAGGCAGTCCCGAATAGCGGCCGCGAGGGCTTCCACATCGCGGCAGGGAACCAGCCTTCCGGTCTCGTCCTGCCGCACCATCTCGGCCGCGCCGCCCGCCTCGGTGGCGACCACCGGCGTGCCGCAGCCAAGCCCTTCCAGCACGGAGGTGCCCAAGCCTTCGGACCAACTGGAGGAGACATAGACATCGGCGGCGTGGGTGATGGCGGGTACATCATCGCGCTGTCCCAAAAGGCGCGCGCACGCCGTGATGCCGAGTCGTTCGATGCGCGCCTCCAACTCACCGCGTAACGTTCCCTCTCCCGCGATGAGCAAATAAGTATCGGGCATGGCGGCATGAACCCGGGCAAAGGCGTCGATTAGATTGGCATGGTCCTTGTGTCCCACGAGGGCGCCGGCGCTGAATATCAGCCGGGCCGCTGCAGGCACACCGAGGGCGGCGCGATCGATAGCGGGCACCTCGAGCCGCGACAAATCCACCGCGCTGTGCACCAAGCGCAGCTTTTCCGCGGGCAGACCGCTGTCACGCAATACCTCGAGCACCTTGGCGGAGACACAAACAATTCGATCCGGTGCGCGGTACTTCCAGCGATTCAGTGGGTCGCGCTTGGGAGGAAAGCTCACGCGCCGGTGGGCCACCACCTTGAGGGACGGATAGAACATCCGGCACAGCAGGGCGATGCTGTGCGCGTGGCTGGTGTGCGCGTGGACTATCTCGATGCGCTCGCGCCGCGCTAGCCGTGCCAGTCGCAGGGCGCTGGGCAGATCGAGTTCTGAGCGCAGCGACGACGCGACGCGGGTCAGGGATACGCCGCCATGAGGCGCATCCAGAAAGCGGCTGCCGGGCCGCGCCGCAATCCATACGGCGTGCCCACGCCGCACGGAGCCCTGTATCAGCCAGCTTGCCTGGGACTCCCCCCCACGCCAGCCCATCTGCTCGTCAAGGTGAAGGATGCGCATGGCGCCTCGCAATCACCTGGCGGTAGACGGCCAGGGTCCGGTCGGCGAAGACATCGAGGGAAAACTCGCGCAGCACGCGCTCACGGCCCGCGCTTCCCAGGGCTTCGCACAGCGCCGGCTCCTCCATAAGCCGCCGCATGGCCTCGGCCAGTGGTTCGTGCGTGCCAGCGGGCACCACCAGTCCTTCCACTCCATCACGCACGATTTCCTTGAGGCCGCCGTAATCGCTCGCGATGACGGGCTTGCCCGCCGCCATTTCTTCCTTGAGGCTGAAGGAGGAGGTGTCGCAGTCAATCGAGGGCAGGACGCCCGCGTCGAAGGCCTGCGTCATGCGGGGCATGTCCTCTCTGAACCCGGCAAAGCGGACCTGCTCTTCGATACGCAGTTCCCGGGCCAGTCCGCGCAAGGGAGCCTCCAACTCGCCATCGCCCAGCAACAGCAGGCGCATGCGGGGATAAGCGTCGCGCAGACACGCGGCGGCGCGAAACAGAAACTCGTGCCCCTTGGCCTTGTTCAGCCGGGCGGCTATTCCGAAGACGAAATGCTCTGGGGCGTAGCCCAGCTCCTTACGTGCGTCATCCCTGAGCGAGTCATCCGCACGGTAGAGCGCGGGGTCCACCCCGTTGTGGATGGCGCACATGCGCGCGGCATCAAACACCGGCAGCTGGGCGAGGCTGTCGCGCACTTCTTCGCACACGCATATCTGGTAGTCCGTCAGCCTGCGGTTGAGGAAGGCGTTGACGAAGTGAACGGGCACGCGGTAGGTGTTGTGCCGGGTGCGAAGCAAGGCCGGAAACGCGCCGCCCAACAGCTTGGCAAAGGCCGCCACCCAGTGATCCTGGGAACCATTGACATGCAGCAGGTCGTATCGCTCTGCGCGGAGCAGGCGGCGAAGCAGGCGGATATCCCGCAGCCACGCCCGTAGGCGCAGGCCACGCCGGAACTGGAAGCCATGGTGGAGGGGAATGCCGGCCTCGCGCGCGCGGCGCGCGAGCACGCTTTCCGCGCGGCAGCCTATGGCGACCCGGTGGCCCCTGTCCCGGAAAGCAACTGCAAGCGACATCACATAGCGCACCTGTCCGCCGCCCCCCGTGTGGGGATCAAGCAACAGGATACCCATCGGGGCTTGGGTGTCAGTCGGGGAAGGCGCGCCGGGCGGCATCAGTTCCCGGAGGATTCCGGCTCCCCCTCGGCCGCCGCGTCTACAGCCGGAGCGGCGTCTTCCTCGCCCACCTCGGCGTACTCGGGCACGGCGATCGAGGGATCGGATTCGGCCTGGAGCAATTCCGCCACGCGTGCGTTGCGGTCATCCAGCGAAGCCATGGCCTCGCTCAGCAGCGCATCCACTTCCTGAAAGACGTCTTCGCGCTGGATGCTGATCTTTTTCTTCTGCGTCATGATCGTGTCCGTCAGAGCGCAATGGCGGGAGCGTTTTTCACTTCCGCGAGAATGTCACTTAGCACGGCACGCCGTTGGTCCGGCGCAATCGGGGTCTTGGAGAGGTCGAATACCCGCCATGCCTCGGCGTCCGTGGTACAGGCCAGGGCGTCAGGACTGGCGAAGTCCTCGCTCGACATGAGGCGCGCGATGCGAATAACGGCGGCCAGCTTATCGTCGCTGGCTTCGATGAGGGGACGTTCCACGTTGGGGTACTGCGTCCACAGCGAGTCCGCCAGCTTGGGCGGCAGGCTCCACTTGGTCGCGAGCGCGGTCGAGGCGTCGGCATGGGTGAAGCCGAACTCGGCGCGTTCCTGATCGAGCAGGGCAAGCGGCTGGTGCTTGTGGTCCCGGTAGATCTCCGCATAGTCCTTCTTG
>JBJOID010000078.1:0-11806 GCA_046047315.1 Candidatus Hydrogenedentota bacterium
TGGTCGCCCGAAGTGGGCGCCTTTGGGGCGGCCCTCGCCGGAGAGGCGGGCTTGCCATCCGTGTTTCTCGGGCATCTCACGCTGGCCGGCTCTGGCGCCTATGCGGATGCTCCGCTGGGCGGTGTCGACGTGGACCAGCTTCCGGTGATCATCTACAGCCACGGCTGGACGGGATTCCGCACCATTGCGGCAACCTCGGTCGAGCGCCTTGCCGCCAACGGCTTCATCGTCATCGCGCCCGATCACACCTATGGCTCCATGGGCACCCTGTTTCCGGACGGCTCGGTACATCTCAACGATCCCCGGGCCATGCCCGACGACGGAGACCCCGGGCGTCAGGCCGGGATCGAGCAATTGGTGGATTCGTATGCCGGCGACCTCAAGCACCTGCTGGACCTGCTTCCAAAGTTTCACTCCGGCGAGATCCCCTCGCCACTTGAGGGGCGCATCGATCTGGACCGCATCGGCGTGTTTGGTCATTCAACTGGGGGCGCCGCCGTGGTCGAGGTGGCCAAGTCCGACCCGCGCGTGAAGGCGGTGGTGGGCCTTGATATCTGGGGGGAACCCATATCGCCAGAACTCCGGGCCAAGCCGCGCCCCATTCCGGCGGCCTCCATCCGCTCGCAAGACTGGCATGACAACCGCGTCAAGGATCGCGATGTGCTTTACCAGGTGCTCGACAGCTTCGCCGCGCCCACGCATGATCTCTATCTGGCTGGTTCCCAGCATGGGGACTTCACCATGCTTCCCCTGTTCTCACCGGTTGCCCGTTTGCTCGTGCCCCACCACCGCGGCACCGTTTCCCCGGCTGACGCCCTCGATTCGGTCGATGGCTACCTGGTGGACTTCTTCCGGGCCAACATGGATGCGGGCGCCTCGCCCGTTCTGCCCAACTCCCTGCACCCTGCCCTGCGTCCCGCCACCCGTCCATAGGCCGGCGTCCCGTTCCGTGCTCCTGCCAGATTGACAGGCTTTCTCCTCGCGTGGGATAGTGCCGCCCATTCACCCCATGGTCAACCGGCAGGAGGCGCACGCATGGACGTCCCATTCATCTTCAGGAACGATACCCTCAAGGGCAAGACCGCCTTCATCACCGGTGGCGCCAGCGGCATTGGGCTGGGCATATCCCACCGCATGGCCATGGCCGGGGCCAACGTCGTCATCGCGAGCCGCCGGATGGACCTCTGTGCCGAGGTGGCGAAGGACATCGAAAGCAAGCATGGCGTTCGCGCTGTCGGCGTTGCGCTCAACGTGCGTGATTCCGAAAACGTGAACGCCGCGATGGATCATGCGGCCGAGACGATGGGGGGGCTCGATATTGTCGTCAACAATGCGGCGGGCAACTTCTACCACCCGGCGGCCAAGATGAGCGATAACCAGTGGAAGGCGGTGCTCGAGATCGATCTCTACGGCACCTTTTTCTGCAGCCGCGCCGCCCACAAGCATCTCGCCGCAAAGGGCGGAGCCATCATCAGCACCAGCATGACCCTGCATTACCAGGGCTGGGTGGGCATGGTGCCTGCCTGTTCCGCCAAGGCCGGCATCGACGCCATGACGCGCACGCTCGCGCTTGAGTGGGCGCGCTTCGGCATCCGCGTCAATGCCATTGCACCCGGTCCCATCATCACCGAGGGCGTGCAGAAAGCCTTTCAACTCGGCGGCGACTTCGCGCAGTTCGCGGACACCATCCCGCTGCGTCGCGCGGGGGAGCCGGAAGAGATCGGCAATATGGCCGTCTTCCTCGCCAGCGACGCGGCTTCGTGGATTACCGGCCAGGTCTTCGTCGTGGATGGCGGCGAGTCCCTCAGTCCTCGTCGTGCGGGCATCGACCCCGAGGCGCTGGACAACCTCGCCGAACTCATGGCCCAGCAGCGCAAGGGCTGAGGTCCGGCGCTCGAGCAGGAATAAGCACAAGGTAAGTTCGCCTTGCACCGGGTATGCATCTTCCATGGACTTGCGGGGCGCACGCAACCCTTCCGTGTTCGAAGAAGCGCGACCGAGATACCGCGTCATCGCTTAGCTCTGGCAAAGAAGGCGCTTTATCGTTCACAATATTGGGCTGCATGGGTTGGCAACCCCATCCACCCCGTCTCGTGGGCTTTCGACGCTGAACGGCGGTGCCCGTTTCTGATGCCACTCCCGGCGAGATAGCCTGAGCTGAAGTGACCAAAGGAAAGTAATAGCGCATGTCCGAGAACCCACAACTGAAGAAGGCCGAGCAACTGCTTGAGCAAATCGTTGCAGCCATTGCCGAGGCGCACGAGACCGCGACAGACGACGACCGGAGATTGCCCGACCTGCTGCGCGCGGGGGCGTGGGACGACGCGGAATCCATCGCCTCTAATTCGAAGGTGCCCGGCGTGAAGAAGCGCGTGGGCGTATACCGCAAGACCATCGAGAAGGCGGGGCCGTCGAGCACGGGAGGCGAGACTCAGCACTCCGAAAGTGACTTGCTTCAACACCGCCTCAACAAGCTGGCCCGAATTCGCGAGCAAGGCGATGAACCCTTCAAGTATGTCTTTGATCGTTCCCACCGGATAGCCGCCGCGCGGGCCGAGTTCGAGGCCGCCGAGCAGCACGCTTCCGGCGAATTGGAAGTGCAGATTTCCGTGCGCCTCGCCGGGCGCGTCACGGCGATCCGCGACCAGGGCAAGAGCTTTTGGATCGACCTTCGCGACGAGGGCGGCAAGGTTCAGGCTTGGCTCGGAAAGGATAAGCTGGGTGATGAGTCCTTCGCCGCGCTCGATCTCCTGGACCTCGGCGACTTCATCGGGGTGTCTGGCCCCTTGCAGCGCACCAAGCGTGGTGAGATTACGGTCTTCGTGGAGCATTATGAGTTACTCACCAAGTCGCTGCGTCCCTCAGTGGAAAAGCACACCGGCCTGCGCGACGTGGAGACCCGCTATCGTCAGCGCTATCTCGACATGGTGGCGAACCCGGAAGTACTCGATACCTTCAAGAAGCGCATCCAGGTGGTGACGAAGATGCGCGAGTGGCTGAATGCGGCCGGGTATCTCGAAGTCGAGACGCCCATGCTGCACCCCATTCCCGGCGGCGCGACGGCGCGTCCCTTTATCACGCACCACAACACCTACGACACCGACCTCTACCTGCGCATCGCCCCTGAGCTTTACCTGAAGAAGTGCATCGTGGGCGGCTTCGACAAGGTCTTCGAGATCAATCGCTGCTTCCGCAACGAAGGTGTGGACACACGGCACAACCCCGAGTTCACCACGATGGAGCTCTATAAGGCCTATGAAGACTACATGGGCCTGATGGACGAAACTGAGGCCATGCTGCATGACATTATCGTCAGTGTTGTCGGCGGCCCAAAGTTCCAATACCTCGACTGGGAACTCGACGTGACCCGGCCCTGGAGGCGCATACGCCTCTTCGAGGCGATTCGCGAGTACGCGGGCATAGACCTGGAATCCACCCGTGACCGCGACGAAGCCGCCCGCCTCGCCAATCAAGCCGGCGTGCCCGTGGATGCCACCATGGGCTACGGCAAGATCGTGGACGAGGTAATGTCCGCCAAGGTGCAGCCCAAGCTGGTGCAGCCCACCTTCCTCTACGACTACCCCATCGAGCTGTCGCCGCTGGCCAAGAAGCACCGCGACAACCCGGCGCTCACGGAGCGCTTCCAGCCCTTCATCGCCTGCCTCGAAGTAGGCAACGCCTTCTCCGAGCTGAACGATCCCATCGACCAGCGCGAACGTTTCATGGACCAGATCAAGCTGCGCGAGGCGGGGGACGAGGAGGCGCAATATCTGGACGAAGACTTCATCACCGCGCTCGAAGTGGGCATGCCACCCACGGCCGGCCTTGGCATTGGCATAGACCGCCTCGCCATGATCGTCTCGAATTCCGCCTCAATCAGAGAGGTGATCCTGTTTCCGCAACTTCGAAGGTTGGACTAGTCTTGACCACGGAGGCACGAAGGGCACAGAGGAATCTCGACTGTCCGCATTGCTCCCTCCGTGTCCTTCGTGTATCTTCGTGCACTTCGTGTTGAGAATCCCCCATGCGCTTTGAAGCCTTCATAGCCACCCGCTATTTGCGCGGCAAGCGGAAGAACCGCTTCGTGAGCCTGATCACCATTATCTCGGTGGCCGGGGTGGCCGTTGGCGTGATGACGCTCATCGTCGTCATGAGCGTGATGACCGGCTTCGACATCGCCCTGCGCGATACCATCATCGGCAATCGCGCGCACCTCCGCGCCTATTCAATTTCCGGCCAGAACATGTACGAGTGGCAGGATGCCATTGCCCAGTTGCGGGAGCTCAACCCCGAGATCACCGGGGCCGGTCCCATCATCGAAACCGAGGCCCTGCTCAAGAATGGCGGCGCCACCACGGGCTGCCTGGTGATTGGTGTCGATCCCGCCCTTGAGTCCTCTGTGACCGATTTGAACACCAACCTGAGCGACGCAGGTGGACGCGATTTCGGAGAAGGCCGCGCTCCTGGCGAGAAGGAGATTGTGCTGGGTTATCGCCTGGCGCAACGCATAGGCGCGGGGCTTGGCTCCGAGATTGCCGTGTTCACCCCGCGCGTCACCATAGGGGCGCTGGGCTCGCGCCGGGGCGGACAGGTATTCCTCACCGTCAGCGGTATTTCCCAGGCCCGCATGCACGACTTTGATTCGCTCTACGCCTTCGTGGATATCCAGACGGCCCAAATGCTCACCGGGAAAGACGGTGTGAACGCCATCCACATGAAGCTCTCCGACCCCGATCTCGCCGGCCGCGTGGCGGACCGTATCAGCGACAAGCTGCCCTTCCACGCCCGCACCTGGTACGACGACCAGGAAGCCTTCTTCAAGGCTCTCGAACAAGAAAAGATGGTGATGTTCATCATTCTGTCCTTCGTCGTTCTCGTTGCGGCCTTCAATATCACCAGCACGCTCATCATGGTGGTCATGGAGAAGCGCCGGGATATCGGCATCCTGCGAACCCTCGGCGCCAGCACCCAGTCCATCCTCGGCCTCTTCATTCTCAATGGCCTGATGATAGGCCTCGGGGGAACGCTGGTTGGGTTGATCGGCGGCACCCTCTTCATCTTGAACCTCAACCCCATCGCCGAGGGCTTGGCCAGCCTGCTTGGCGTGGACCTGGACACGTCACAGGTCTACTACTTCGACCATATCCCGGCAAAGCTCGTCCCCGCCGACATCACGGTGATTGCCATCACCGCCGTCATTCTCTCTTTTCTTTCCACGCTCTATCCCGCATGGAGCGCCGCCCGAGTGGACCCCGTGGATGCCCTGCGCAATGAGTAACGTGATCGAATGCAGGGGCGTGGAAAAGACCTACCGCGATGCGGAGCGTGAGCTGCGCATCCTGCGCGGGGTTGATCTTGATGTGCGCACCGGGGAAATCCTCGCCATCAGCGGCTCGTCCGGCGCGGGCAAAAGCACCTTGCTTCACCTGATGGGGACACTCGACCGCCCGACAAAAGGGGACATCCTCTTTAAGGGCGAGTCCGTCGCGAAGATGTCGCGCGCCATGGTCAATCAGATTCGCAACGAGTCCATCGGTTTCGTGTTTCAGTTCTACCACCTGCTCGCCGAATTCACCGCCATCGAAAACGTGATGATGCCTGCGCTTTGCAAGGGCAAGCCGCGCCGGGAGTGCGTCGCTCGGGCTGAGGAAATGCTGGAACGCGTGGGACTGAAGGAGCGCATGACGCATAAGCCCGGCGCGCTGAGCGGCGGTGAACAGCAGCGCGTTGCGATTGCTCGTGCCCTGTTCAACAAGCCGGCCGTGGTGCTCAGCGATGAGCCCACCGGCAACCTCGATGAGGGGACTGGCAAGGGAATCCTGGATTTGCTCTGGCAGCTCAACCGGGACCTGGGCATGACGCTTGTGGTGGTCACCCACGACCTGAACCTGGCTCGCTCCGCGCACCGTTGGGTGCATCTGCACGAGGGCAAGGCGGAACTCAAGGACTGAGGCAGGCGGCGCAGGCGTCGCTACCTCGTCTATACTTCGCCCAGATTAACCATTCACCAACCGGGGATACAGCATGAAGATTTGCATGGCGGGCGCGTGTGGCCGCATGGGACAGCGTATTCTGGAAATGGCCGCGGCGGCGGCTGATGTCGAGGTGGGCGCTGCCGTGGACCTGCCCGCCAACGCGGGCAAGCTCCTGCACTTCGGCGCCGAATCGGGCAATCCAGCCTCCATCGCGGTCGAGGCAGATCTGGCTGCTGCCATGGCCAAAGCCGATGTGTTGATCGATTTCACCGCCCCACAAGTCTGTGTGGAAAATGCCTCGCTGGCCGCCGGCCTTGGCAAGCCCAGCGTCATCGGCACCACGGGACTCAGCCCCGAGCAACGCGAACGCCTGGTGGAACTTGCGCGCACGGTCCCCATTGTCTGGGCGCCAAACATGAGCATCGGTGTGAACCTGCTGTTCAAGCTCACCACCCAGGTTGCCGAGAAGCTCGGGCTCGATTACAACTGCGAGATAGTCGAGATCCACCACAACCTGAAGAAGGACAGCCCCAGCGGCACCGCTGCGCGGCTCGCCGAAAACGCCGCCACCGCATTGGGGCTCGACTACGAAACGGAAACCGCGCACGGGCGCGAGGGCATCCTTGGCGAACGCCCCCGCCGCGAGATCGGCATGCATGCCCTGCGCGGCGGCGATGTGATCGGCGAGCACACGGTCTATTTCATCGGGCCGGGCGAACGCATCGAGCTGTCGCACAAGTCTTCCACCCGCGACCACTACGCGCGCGGGGCGCTCACGGCCGCGCGTTTCGTGCTGGCGGCCAAGCCTGGCCTTTACGACATGCAGGACGTGTTGGGACTGCGTTGAGCACCGCCATGCGCTTCCTCAACCTGAGCCGGGAAACACCCGCCGAGAATCTTGCGCTGGACGAGGCTCTGCTGGAATCCGCCGCCCTTGGTCATTCGGGCGACACCCTGCGCATTTGGGAATCGCCATCCCGGTTTGTCGTGCTGGGCACCGGGCAGTGCGCCGCGGAAGAGGCTAATCTCGAGGCCTGCATGCAGGCGGGCATTCCCGTGTTGCGCCGTTGCAGCGCGGGCGGCTGCGTCTTGCAGGGGCCCGGCTCCCTGAACTTCTCGCTGGTGCTGCTGCTGGACGCGCACCCCGAGGCGCGCTCGCTGCACCAGTCCTATTGCATCATTCTCAACCGGCTGCGAGACGCCTTCCGGGTCCATGGCTGCCAACTCGATCACGCGGGCACCTCCGACCTCAGCCTCGGCGGGCGCAAGGTCAGCGGTAATGCACAGCGCCGCAAGCGCGAGGCCATCCTGCACCACGGCACCCTGCTCCACGCCACAGACTATGAGGGCATGGCCCGCTATCTGAAGGAACCCTCGGACCGCCCCGGCTATCGCGGCGACCGCACCCACGCTGACTTCGTCACTCGCCTGCCCTTCAGCCGTGCCGAATTGGAAGGCATCATTACCGAGGCCTACGCTCCCCTCACGCCGGGAGAACTTACCCCCGCCGAGGCCGGGCGCATGCGTCAACTCGCAGAAGAAAAGTACACCCAGGACGAGTGGAACCTGCGGCGCTGAGCGCTCCAATCAACCGAGGTTTCTAGAGCAGCCTTGGCTGCGCTTCCCCCACGCATTGAATTTGCGTCACGGCGTTCTCCAGAAGATAGGCGCGCGCAGCCTCCAGGCCTGCTCCCACGTCGTCCGCACAGTGCGAATCATCCCCGAAGCACATCGGAATGCCGAGTTGTAGCGCGGCCTCGAGGAGCCATGGCGCCACGTAAGGGCGGCCAATCCCCCTGCGGTAGGCGGCGGTATTGATGTCCAGAATCGATCCTGCCTTCTGGATAATCTCCAGGGTGTGGAAGGCCGCCTTCTTCACGGCGGGCGTCATCACGCTTTGCTCGTCTGGCGCGCACTTTCGAATCAGGTCGAGATGGCCCACCACTTCGGGGCGCAGGGCCGAAACCATTTCACCCACGCGCTCATAGTAAGCCACGGCCAAACCTTCCACTCCGCCAAACCTTTCGGCCGCACGCAGGAAGGTTGCCTCGTCAAAGTCGATCATGATGCCGCCCATGTGGTGCACCGAGCCGACCATATACTCGAAGCCATATTTCTCCCGGAATCCCAGCATCAGCTCGATGTAGCGGTCCTCCGGCACGGCTTCCGTCTCGAATCCCCGGAGCACGCGCAGCCTGCCCTCATACTCCCGTTGGATGGTCCGGATGTCTTGCGCGTATTGGTCGAACTTCTCGTAGAGCGTGTCCAGCGTCCAGCCCATTTCAAGCTCGGTTGGGTAGAGGAACTCATCGCCCACGCGGGGGCAATGCTCCGTCACCCCGAAAACGGAATACCCGAAAGTAATCGCCGCGTCGAGCATCTCTCTCAAGGGGCTGAAGGCATGGTCACAATAGTCCATGCTGTGACCACCATGCAGCGATACTTTCCATGCTTCCGCCCCTCGGGCGGTTTGAGGAGGCGCGCTCATTGGGGGGGGGACGCTTCGAGCGGGGCGGATTCGGCGGCGGGCGCAGCAGATTCGGCTGGGGCGGGCGTGGGCACCGGGGCGTTCAACTCCGCTATAGCGCGCTCCGGCCTTGTCTGCGGTGGCTGCACCTTGCTGTCGTAAAACAACACCGTGCCAAAGCTGATACTATTTTCCCAGCGGCCCGTCTTTTTTCCGCTCGTCTCATAGGCCGCCACCATGGCCCCGCAGGAATCAGGCAATACTTCCATCAACACCCGAAGCACGCTCTCCCCGCTCACGCGATTTTGCGTGCGGCGCAATTCACGGGACAACTCCCGCCCCTCCTGCGCCATCACCATAGAGAGAATGTCTTCATCCAGCTTCTTGACGCCGGCCTCCGGATTCGCGCCGAAGGGCGTGAACTCGAATACCTCGCCGTAGTGGGTCAGGTTGCAGGTGGCCACCACCAGCGTGCGGTCGTCCATCAGGTCGCGCACGGCCTTGGCCACGGCGGATATTCTTCCGGAGACCTCCGAAGCCGGGCCCTGCATCAAGTCGCCCACAACGATGGGAACAAGCCGGAACACGCCTATGCGCTCCTGCAGGAAGGGCAGCACCACCTCGACGCTCACATTGTTCTCATGCACCCCGCTCTCGCCCCGACGGTAGTCCATGCGAGCGGTCTTGATCAACGGCGAATAGCGCAGCTTCTCCACTGCGGCGCGGTCCACCGCCACCAACCCCAGCGGCGTCACATAGGCTTCCACGTCCGCTACCGAACATTCCTGCAGCGACGGGTTCTGCGAGGGCCCGAGCACGAACACGCGATCATACTGCCCTGTTTGCAGGTGCTTCAGTCCCGCGGCGATCGCATTGCCGGCCAGCCCGAAGGGCGCATGGGGAGTAAGCACCGCCAGCAGCTTGCCGGCCGGGGCGCCGCCGGGGGCTTCCCCGTTGAGGCGGCGCACAGACTGCTGCAGCGCATAGGGTTCTTCCGGGTAGTAGCTGCCCGCCCCGGCTGGCTTGCGCAGCATGTCCGTGCCGCGCGGCACGCCCAACACCTGCGCCCCGGAAGCGAGGGCCAGTCCGAGTAAACCCGCCGTCAGCGCGGCTCTGAAAAAGTAGGGCTTCAAACGAAACTCCTGGAAAGGCTTCCGAGCAGCAGACGCCAGCCGTCCGCCAATACAAACATGATGATCTTAAAGGGTAGCGACACAAAGATGGGCGGGAGCATCATCATCCCCATGGCCATCAGGGTGCTCGCCACCACCATGTCTATGATAAGGAAAGGTATGTAGATTAGGAAACCTATCTGGAAAGCGGTCGTGAGTTCGCTCACGATGAAGGCGGGCACCAGCACCACCGTCGAGACATCATCGGGGGTGTCGGGTCGGCCCTCCTTCGCGATTTGCAGGAAGAGCGCCAGGTCCTGCGGGCGGGTCTGCCGGAACATGAAGGCGCGCACCGGCTTCAGCGCCGCCTCAAGCGCCTGCTCCTGGTTCAACTGCCCGTTCAGGTAGGGCTGAAGCGCGGTGTCGTTCACCTCGCGATACGTCGGCATCATGATGAAGAAGGTGAGAAACAAAGCGAGTCCGATCAGCACCTGGTTCGGCGGCGTCTGCTGTGTGGCCAGCGCCTGACGCAAGAAGCCGAGCACCACGATGATCCGTGTGAACGAGGTAGTCATCACCAGTATGGCCGGGGCCAGCGTGATGATCGTGATGAGGAATATCAGGAACAGCGAGGTCTGGATGTTGTCCGGGCCGGCCATGCTCTGGGCCGCGCTGGTGAGATCAAAGGCGGGCGCGGTCGTCGTCTGCGCCCCGGCGGGCAGCGCCGTCAGCAGCAGGGCCAATAGCGATACGGCGGAGACCCGCCGCTTATTGCCCGCCACGGCGGCTTTCCTGGAGAAATTGCTTCAGCCGCTGAATGTCGCCGCGCAAGGCTTCGAGGTCTTCATCCGCCACGGGCGGGGTGGCGCTCGCGGCTTGCTGCTCTTTCAGCCGGCTCAGGAAATCCGCTGCCCCGGTGGCGGGCTTGGGCAATTCGGCGATCGCCGGGCTTGCCTCGAAATCGGCCGCGTCAAACTCGCTGATCAAGGCGATGGTCTGCGGCGTAACGCCCACCACCAAGACCCGTCCTCCCGTCTTCACGAAGTGCAGCGCCACCTTGGGTTCGAGGTAGGTGCGCCCCAGAACCTGGGCAATTCCCGCCCCGGCGAGCATGGGGGTCTTTCCACCGAAGCGGCGCGCCGCCCAGCCCAAAAGGATGATGGCGCCGCAAATGCCCAGCAGGGCCGCCGCTGAGCGCAGGGCCATGGTGCCGATTCCAGTGTCGCGGACAGGTGCATCCTGAGGCATAGGCGCTCCCGTTTCCTCTGCCTGGGTCCGCGCCACCTCCCGGTCATAGGCCTCCTGAAACGCCGTCATATCGATGTCGTCTTCCGCGCTGGCGGACGGAGCAGGCGCAGCCGTTTGCGCGTCCGGGGTCTCCGTGGCGACGGCCTCTTCTGGAGTGCCCCCGTCGGTCTGCGTGGCCGCCGCGGGAAAGCTGCATAGCATCATCGCCAGCAGGGCCGCTATCGTGCGCCCGCACATCACGGCTCCACCACTTCCTTCTCCGCCAACCCATAGATCTCCGCGATGCGAATGTTCAGCGAGTCGCCCAGCACCACCACCTCGCCCCGCGCAATATGCACGCCGTTCACCAGCACGTCCGCCATTTCCCCGGCGGATTTGCTCAGCGTCAACACCGAGCCCCGTTCCAATCCCAGGATGTCGCGCACGAGGATTTGCGTGTGCCCCAACTCCGCCGAGACGGTCGCCGGAACATCTCGAAGATCGTCGATGAGCAGCGTGTCCTGTTGCGCCTGCGCGGGCACCAGCTCTTCGTCGAAGGCGTGCTCTTGGGGGGCGCCCCGCATCGCGCTCACAGATCGATCATCCCGAACTTCACATAGAGCACTTCGATGATCTCGAGCTCCGCTTCCGGCGCGAGGCGCTTCAACAGCGTGTTCGCCTCCTGCCGCGCCTGCTTCAGGATAGTCTCCTGCACGAGCGGGTCGTTCAATTCCGAGCGGGTCCGGTTGCGGTGCAGCTTGTCCAGCATCGCCGTGAAATAGACTTGCTGCTGGGAAACCAGATCATTCGTGGCCTGATCCTTGCAAACCATGGCCACGCGGTACAGCAACACGGGGGCGGCCAGATCGGGGTCGTCCGGCAACACCGCGGCCTGCACCTCTGCAAACTCGAAGGCCATGGCACCCGCCGGGTAGGCGTTGTCCACCACAGGCTTCGCGGGCGCCTCGGGCTCTTCTCCGCCCAGCATCGGGCGCAGCACAAACTGAAAGACCAGCAGCGCCAGC
>JBJOID010000079.1:0-14169 GCA_046047315.1 Candidatus Hydrogenedentota bacterium
GCCGGCGCAGCAACCTGTCCGGCAAGAGCATGGACAACATCAGCGGCAAAGTGAACGAGCTGCGCCAGGAGCAGGTGGAAATCGTCCGCAAGTTCAAGCTCAAGACCCGCGAGGTCATGAAGATTGGCCGCAAGATCAAGGGCCTCAAGCGCCGCATCCAGACGGCGAAGGACGAGATTGACCGCATCGAGCGCGAGATTGGGATGGACACCGAGACCATCACCAAGAACGCCGCGAAGGTGCGGCGCAGCCCCGGCGTGGCCGAGAAGCTCGGGGTGGAGAAGGACGCCCTGCTCGACGCGGACCGCCGCCTTCAGCTCGCGCTGAAGAAAGTGGAGCAGATCGAGGAGGACGCCCAGCTCGGTTCCGACGACATCAATGTCCTTATAGCGCAGATCAAGGACAAGGAAGACAAGATATACAAAGCCAAGATGGAGCTGGTGGAAGCCAACCTCCGCCTTGTGGTGAGCATTGGCAAGAAATACACGAACCGCGGCATGTCCTTCCTCGACCTGATCCAGGAAGGCAACATCGGCCTGATGAAGGCGGTGGACAAGTTCGAGTACAAGCGCGGCTACAAGTTCTCCACCTACGCCACGTGGTGGATTCGTCAGGCCATCACCCGCTCGATTGCCGACCAGGCCCGCACCATCCGCATTCCGGTGCACATGATCGAGAGCATAAACAAGCTGGTGCGCACGAGCCGCCGCCTGGTGCAGGAATACGGCCGCGACCCCAGCCCGGAAGAAATCGCGGAAGCGATGGAGATGACGGCGGACAAGGTGCGCAGCATCCTCAAGATTGCGCAGGAAGCCATCAGCCTTGAAACTCCCGTGGGCGACGAGGGCGATTCGAGCTTCGGCGATTTCATTGAGGACAAGAGCGCCGAGAATCCCGCGAACTCGACCGCCTTCAGCGTCTTCCAGGAGAAGCTGGACGACGTGCTGGCCACGCTTACCGAGCGCGAGGAGAAGGTGCTGCGCCTGCGCTTTGGACTGGGCGACGGTTACCCGCGCACCCTCGAAGAGGTTGGCAGCGTGTTCAACGTCACCCGCGAGCGCGTGCGCCAGATCGAGGCCAAGGCCCTCCGCAAGATGCGCCACCCCACGCGTTCGAAGGAGCTCAAGCCCTTCATCGAATGGAGCATCAACAACTGATCCTGCCGCAGCACCGGCATTGCAAGAATCCATCAAGCCACAGCGCCCGCCGTCATCGGCGGGCGCTCTCTTTACGAATGCCGCGAGGTGGCGCTGGCCGCGTTATGGCCTTACTCTGACTTGCACTCTTCCACGGGCACGCCACACTCTGCGAGGCGGAGCGTGACCGCGCGCGCGTTCATGGAAAGGCCCGCCTTCGCGGGCTCCCATTCGAAGGCGTGCTTTCCGTCGCCCAGTCCCTGCCGGGCGAGGGCTGGCTTATGGATGTTGGCCTGGAACTTGCCGACCACTTCGTCTCCGTGCAAGGCCTCGAGCCAAAGCCGTGCGAACGGATAGGTTGTGCAGTGCGCGTGCCCTTTCACCAACTGGCTGTTGCGATAGGTGATGCAAGCCTTAAACTCGCTTGCCTCCGGATAGGTAATGTGGCTTGCAATGCGTGCCGTGCCATCGGGCAGCGCAGCTTCCGCGTCGGGGCAATCCGGTCGTTCCTCCACGAGGAAGCGTCCCGCTTGATACGACAGCTGCTTCTTCATTGTGGGGTTGTATGCACGTCGTGGTCCGTGGTTGCCGTTCTCCCCGTTGATCGAATCCGCATGGCGGCGCGGGAATGGGAGCGTGATGCCGTTCAACGCGAACAGGGCGGCTGCGAATCCCCAGAAGTTTCGCAGCGGCGTGATGGGAAACTTCTGCGTTTGCAGCACCCGCACCATCTTGTCGGGATCGACGTAGTCGAACAGCGGGGTGTCGCGACAGGACTTCACCAAATTGATGAAGGTATTTCGCATGGCGGGCGAATCGTTGATGCTGTGCTGCCAGTGGCCATGCACTGGGGCCGACGGACTGGCGGGCACAGGCGTCTGGAAGATTTCATCGGGCACGTCGAAGGCGCGCAGTTCCTCGCGCCAGCCGTAGATTGCAAAGGGAAGAGAGCACAGTTCAGGGCATATTCGGTTCAGGAAATTGTAATAGGCGTAGCCGGTCCGCCGCAGGGGATGGCTCAGGGTGAATGCGTACTTGAAGAAGGAGGGGGTATTCAGCGGACTCAACGTCGCGTGCACGCCCGCAGAAAATTCCCGCTGGGGTCCCTGCCACCTCGGCATCAATTCAGATATCCAATACACGTTGGGCACGTCGTCGTTCGCGATGCTGCCCCCCACCCATGCGGCCAGCTCATCACGAATCTCGATTTCGAGCTCCGCCATGAATTCACCTCGCATCACGCCCATGGGATCCCAGTGGCCATGATTGCGCATGACCACGCTCACCTCGGGAAAGAGAGCGGGGTCGATCGGGTGGTCGTGGTAGGCGCGCAGCAGCTCCCCCTGGAAGCCCTTGATGGTGACGCCGGGCCTCAGGTCCTCAAGTCCCATCAGGGAATAGGCCGAGCAAATGCCCTCGCACAGATGGCTGTGCGCCGCCACGCGATACAGGATTTCCTCGGTGCCCCAGACTTTTCTTCCGTTCACGGCGTTCGCGAGCACGCGGTGTTTCAGGCCAAACTTCTCCGCAATCTGCTTCGCACAGATCACGTCGGGATGGGTCTCGTCGCCGGTGGTGAAGAATTCAATATCCCGGTGCAGCCCCATTGAAATGAGGAAGCCGAGCAGCAGTCGGCTGTCCCGGCCTCCCGTGAGTCCAAGCTGCTGGCCTTGTCCATGGCGCACGGCAATCCTTAAGGCGTTCTGTATTTCGTCGATGCTCTCTTGAAGGAAATGCTCCCGGTGTTCCGAGTCGTCCTTGCCCGCGTTGGAACGAATGGGTGAAACCCAATCCAGGTGTAGCCTCCCCTGCTCAAAGCGCAGCTGCTCACCCATTCGCAGCGACTGCACGCCCTCGATGTGGGCCTGCTGGAACAAGCGGTGATTGGCCACCGGCATTTGCGCATAGGCGCGTACGTTGTCGCGCAAACCGGGATGAACGGCACGAGCCAGGTTGGCCCGGTTGCTCACGCTGAATTGACCATCTTTCAATACGTGATAGAGCGCTTCGAAATTGCTGTGATCATTGAAGGCCAGCAGGCCACCGCTTGGGGCGGCGTGCAGGATCGAGAATTCACCGCCGACGCTGTTTGAGATGCTACGTGTATCCCCATTCGAGGCGAGAAGCTGCGCATGCAGTTCTCCTGCCGTGAGTAGGTTTCCCTTGCGCTTCCAGCAGTAGCCGTGGAGTACCGTGAAGCCAAGGATGCGGCCGTCCGCCTCCTCCACATGCAGCTGATCGTCGATGCCGTAAAAGGCCGAGGGCGCCGCGTGCCAGATCAGTCGCACGCCGGATTCCGTCACCAAGAGCCTCTTCATCGGAAGGCGCGTTGTGGCCAGTTGCTCGAAGCGTTGCGCGGCTTCCTCAAGCGTGCAGGTGAAACCTTGCCCCGGGGTGGGCTGGGTCGCGATAAAGAGACTCAAATTATCTTCCTTGTCATTCGTTATAAATGGCCGGACCACTGCGTCTTTACGCGCCGCCGTTGAGCGTGGCGAGGATTGCTATTTCTCGGGAATGTACCTTCCCGGCGCGATGATGCCGCCGGGGTCCAGTGCTTGCTTGATTCGGGCCGCGGTCTCCCAGAAGGTGTCTCCATCGCGATGGAGCAGTGGCATGCCGCCGAGGCTGGCGCGGTAGGGTGGATATCCCGCGGCAAGCAACGCCTTTGTCACGGTTTCATAGCAGGCTTTCGCCCGGTCGCCCTGCGATGCGTCGGCTCGGTCAAAGGAAACATTCATCACCGCCACCATCGCGCGCTCATTCAGCAGGGTGAAGGTAATCATGAAATCAAAGCCATGGGTGGCGAAGATGGGCTCGGCGACCTCGCGCAAGCGTTGCGCATGGGCGCCGTCGATCGGCAGCACCGGCGCCATCCAAATCAAGCCTGCGCCCAGGTCCAGCGGGTCCGCCGGATCGTCGGTGTCGCGATTCAGGCCCCAGAGCGCTCCGCGCAGGGGCAGCGAGGTGGGGCGCCCCTGAAGCAACCCCACGTGCGGTTCGAGGTCATCGAGTAATCGCGCCAGTCCCCCGAGCATACCCAGCGGCTGCAACGCGCGTACCATGCGTCCCGCCCACTGGAGCTGGGCGTCGCTCAATACCAGCAGCCGTCCGAGCCCCCGCGTGGCTTGCCTCAGCCGCGCGGTGGCGGCCTTCACCTGTGGGGCGGTACCCGTAAGCGAGCCCGATACGCTCCATGCGCCGAGCCGCGCCTCGCGCCGCAAGGCCTCGCGCAGGGCATGGGGGAGGGGACGCACCCCCATGGCGCGCTCATGTGGATAGCGCCGTTGCCCGCTCAACACGCGCAGGTCGTTGCCAATGTGCACCGCGCTGTTCAGGATGCCCTGCAAACGCAGGGGACGCAGCGCCTCGATCAATTCCGGCAGGGCTTCGTCGCGCTCGACCTTGAGATAGAAGAAGCGAAAGGACTCCGGCCGGGGACACAGCCACACCGTCATACCCGTGACGATGGCGAGATTGGACTGGGTGAAAATTCCATCCAAATAGGGGCCAACGCCATAGGGATACACAGGGGCCGCGTGGGCGCCGTCGTAATGTCCCATGCCTGTGCGCAGCACGCTGCTATCCGCCAGCACGCACTCCAGCCCGCAAAGGGTCCGCACATGGTCGCCATAGGGCGTATGACCGAAGCCGCGTTCGAGCGCGTTGCCCAGCACGCTGGCGTCGGGTCCGGCGCCCGTGCAATCCACCCAGAAGCCCGGCGCCTCGCGCGCAACCCGCTCCGCCAGCTGCCCCTGCGTCACGCCCGGCTCCACCGTCGCGAAGCCCTGTCGCGCATCAAGCGCGCGCACGCGGTCCATCCCGGAGAGGTCCAAGATGACGCTGCCGTCGCGGGTGGGGGTGGCGTCGCCATAGCCCCAGTTCTTTCCCCGGCTCACGGGATAGAGCGACACGCCCGCCTCGCGCGCGGCTTTCACCACAAGCACCACCTCCTCGGTGGTGCGCGGGCGGACAATCGCGCCGGGGTATGCGGCGCCGGGGGCGGTGCTGCGGGCCCAACGCGCCAGGGATTCTGGGGCGCGGTCCACCTCCACCGGGCCGACAAGTTTGCGGAAGGCCTCCAACGAGGCGGCCATCTCGGGGTCCGTGAGTTCCATGCGCGCAGCATAGCAAACCAATCACCCGCGCCTCCCGTCTTCGCCGCCTTTACAGGATTCATGGAATCGTGTACATTTTGCAGCCAGCCGGATGGGGAAGGCCGCATGAGTTCGATTTCCTACGAGATACTGCTGGACCACCTGCAGGACGGGGTCTGTTTCGTCGACCAGCATGGCGTCGTGATCTATTGGAACCAGGGCGCCGAGCGCATTACCGGGCTGGCGCGCGAAGAGGTCTCCGGCACCGAGGCCAACACGGTGGCGCTCCGCCATCTTGATCAGGACGGCCGCCCGCAGTTCGAATCGAATCCCTTCATCGATGCGGTCAAGGCGGGGGATTCGGTCGAGACGGAGACCTACCTGCGCCACCACGATGGCGAGCTCGTCCCGGTGCTGGCCCGCATCAGCCCGATTCGCGATTCACGCGGCGAGACCATTGGCGCGCTCGAGGTTTTCAGCGACAACCGGGCCAAGGTGCAGGATCGCAACCGCATCGTCGAGTTGGAAGAGATAGCCCTGCTTTGTCCCCTGACCGAAGTGGGCAACCGGCGCTACGCCGAAATGGCGCTCGACAGCGCGATGGAAGAACTCACCCGTTATGGCTGGAACTTTGCCGTGCTCTTTGTTGACCTGGACCACTTCAAGCAAGTGAACGACCAGCACGGGCACAAGGCGGGCGACGATATTCTGCGCATGTCGGCCCAGGCGCTTCGCGCCACCCTGCGCTCCTTCGATTTCGTCGGCCGCTGGGGTGGCGAGGAGTTCATTGTCATCCTGCCGAACATGACCGCCGAGCTGTTGCCGGTGGTGGCGGAGCGGTGTCGCAACGCGATTGCCGAATCGGTATATCAAACCGAAGGAAAGCGCATTCACGTCACGGCTTCGATTGGCGCATGCATGGCGCGGCCCAATGACACCTGCGATACGCTCATCGAGCGGGCCGACCGCCTGATGTACGCCAGCAAGAACGGCGGCCGCAACCTCTCCAGCTTCGACGAGTAGGCGACCGTCTCAGCTTTCCGCCGGGGATTCCTGGGGCTTGGCGCGGGGGGCAGCCTTGCGCTTGGCAGGCGCGGGCAGCGGCTTCACCTGTGGCTCGGGCTTGCCCGTGAAGAACTCCGATTGACGGTAGAGTTCGTAACCCTCCACCACCAGCACCTTAAGAACCGCCGCGATGGGCACCGCGAGCAGCAGCCCGATGAACCCGAGGGCGCTGCCGAAAACCATGATGGCGAGTATCACCCAGACCGGGGCAAGGCCCACCTGTTGTCCCATGATGCGTGGGGTGATGACGTTGCCCTCGAGGCCCTGCGCAATCAGCAGCGTGGCCACCACGCCCAGCACATGCCAGTCGAAGCCGTAATTCAACAGCGTTAGCAGCACGGCGGGCCCGATGGTCAGCGCCAGCCCAAGGAACGGCACAAAGCTGACCAGGCCGCCAAAGAAGGCGAGCACGAGGCCGAAGGGCACGCCGCATATGGTGAAGCCCACCGCGTACATCACGCCGAGGCACAGGCAGACAAAGGCTTGCCCGCGAAGCCATGCACGCAGCTGCGCGTCAATCTGGCGGAAGATTCGGTAGGTGTCCGTGCGGTAGCGCTTCGGCACCAGGTCCCCGGCTTCCTCGACAATGTGGTCGTAGTCTTTCAGCAAGTAGATCGCCACGAAGGCAAACAGCGCGAAGTTGCCGAAGAGCAGCAGGCTGTTCATCACGCGCGACAGAATCTGATTGAAGAACTCCGCTGCCGTGCGGGTGGCGGTCTGGCCGACGCCGAGGAGTTCCCGGGCGTTCGCCCGCAGAAAGTCTGTCGCGTTGTCGCGCACCAGCTCGCCCACCTTGGTGATGATCAAGATACGGGGCTCGTTGATTTCCTCGTCTGGCGCGGCCCAGCCCGCCTCCTTGATCCAGTGCTCCAGTGGCAATGCGCTCAGCGCCCGGTCCACGATGTCCGGCGGCTGCGGCGCCTTGGCCGATGCAATCAGCGCCTCGCCCTGCTCCACGATGCTGGGAATCACGAACAAGGGCAACAGCAGCGCCACAAGGATGAGGCCAATGACGAGGAGCAGAATGGCCGCCATGCGCGACATGCCGTGCGTTTCGATGTAGTCAATGACCGGGTCGAAGATGTAGGCGACGATGAAGGCGAAGAAGAGCGGAATCAGGACGGAGCTCAGCAGGAAGCCCACCACGGTCAGGCCGGTCAAGGCCAGCAGCAGAAAAGCTGCCTGCACCCACGGGTTCGTGAATACCACGCGCATCGGCCAAGGTCCTCCTGATTCAACCGCGGCATGCTACCACGTCGCCGCCGGCCATTCCATGCCCGCACCGTTTGTCGCGGTGGGCGGGGCTGGACTACAATGCGCGGGCGCGGTTGTCGAGGCCGCGCGCCTCGACGATTGACCCGGGTGTAATCCGCTTGAACCAGCACGCCGTTCCTGTCCTTGAATCCGTCCGCCTGGTCGCGGCGCGTGTCTTGCGAAACCTCTCCCGGCTCGCATGCCTGCTGCTGCTCTTGGCGGTGTTTCTTCGCCTCTTTGCCGCGCAGTCCTGGTTTTGCGAGCTATCCACCGCATTCACGCTCCCGCAGGTGGGACTGGCGGTCGTGCTGGCCATCGTGTTTCTGGCCCTGCGCGACTGGCCCTTTCTTGCCGCGAGCCTGGCCATGGCCGCATGGGTGGGCGTTGCCCTGTTTCCCTATCTGCCGCAGGGCAAGCCCGCGCACTCCGCAACGACGGAAGAGCACATCGAGCTGCGCGTCATGCTGGCCAATGTATTCACCGGCAACGACCAGCATGCCCTCGTGGTCGAGGCCATCCGCGAGGAGCAGCCCGACATCCTCTGCATCCAGGAACTCGACGACCGTTTGATAGCCGGGCTGGAGCCGGTGACGCGGGATTATCCCTACGCGCACATGGACTCGCGCCCGGACAATTTTGGGATTGGCCTCTGGAGCAAACATCCCTTCAACTGGGTGGAGACCCGCGACCTGGGCGACGCGACCGTGCCGGCCATTCTGGCCAAGATCAACATCGAGGAAACGACCCTCGCCCTGCTGAACATCCACACCCTGCCGCCCATCATGGGGGACTATGCCGACACCCGCAATCAGCAACTCGACGCCATAGCCGGCATCGTGGAAGAGCTGGGCCGTCCCTTCCTGCTCATCGGCGATTTGAACATCACCATGTGGTCCCCGCACTACCGCCGTATGATGCGCGACTCCGGCCTGCTCAACGCCCGCGTCGGCTTCGCACTAGCACCCACCTGGCCCGTGGCCGGGCCGCGCATTCCCGCCTTCGCCCCCATCGACCACATCCTCACCTGCCCCGAAATCAGCGTCCTCGACTTCAGGCGCGGCCCCTACACCGGGTCCGATCATTTCCCCATCGCCGCGACCCTGCGAATCCCCAAGGCCGAACCGGCCACGTGAAGCGCGGGACGGCTTTCAGGGGACTACGTCGCTATTTACTCAATCAAACGGATTGACCACCCTGACTCCTGCCCGCTCGAAGTCGCGCACGTTGCGGGTGGCAAGGGTGAAGCCATGAACCAGGGCTGTGGCGGCGATCATGCTGTCCGGCACGGGCATGGCTGTTCCGGCGCGGCGCATGTCCGTGACCAATTGTGCCCATCGAAGGCCGCAGTCTGTGTCCCAAGGGACGCATTCCACGGCATTGACAAGGCGGTCAAACCAGGCTTCAAGGGATTTTCGGCGGCTTCCCTTCGGCAAGGCAAGGATGCCTGCCCTGATTTCTCCCAGCGCAATGGGGTCGACCACGAGCCGGGCCAGATTTCTTTCAAGCCATGCGATAACCTTGGGGCTGGGCGCGCTGCGTGTCGGTTCGCAGAGCACGTTGGTATCGGCAAGGTAGTGCGTCATAGCCGTGGTAGCACGATGTCATCCGTGTTCTGCGTGCGCTCGACAGGCTCGAACCAGTCTTTCACGGGGCAGGACAACAGGATATCGAGCAAACCTTCGTTGGGTGGTTTTGATTTTAGCTCCAGCAAGTAGCGCCCGGATTCCAGCCGTTCGATTTCGAACTCCTGTCCGGGGTGAAGGGCGTCCTGCCGCCGAAACTCAACGGGGATTACGATTTGGCCTTTGCTGGAAATGGAGGTTTTCATGAGAGGTAAGATAACATCTTACCAAGTTGCGCACAACCTTCGCGCAAGGAGCGCGAAGGTTGAGAGGAAAGCGACTCGTTGGGGTTGATGTATAACATCCCCCGTCAGCCCCTCGGCACGCTCGGGTCTGCCACCCCCTTCAAAGGGGGACACGGGAACGCGTCTTTTCGGGATGATAGCGAGTGACGCAAATGTCCCCCTTTGAAGGGGGTGCCCGCAGGGCGGGGGATGTTCTTCCTCCCTGTCCCCCTTCGAAGGGGGTGGCGCGAAGCGCCGGGGGATGTTCCCCGCATGGCGTCAATGATTCGGGACAATCCGGAGTGTGTCCAGGGCAGTGTATCATCCACCCCTTGACGGGCGCGGCCTCCTTGCCTAGCATATTGCTGGACAGACTATGACGGGATTCGGCTCATGTTTCGGCGGCGATTTGGCAAGGTCAGTTGGTTTTGGTATTCGGTGGCGCGACTTTATGCGCGGCTCTTTGGCTGGAAGCTGGTGGGGCAGGCGCCGGTCGAGACCAAGATGATTGGCATCATCGCGCCCCACACCTCAAACTGGGACGTGCTGTTGCTGTACGTGATGGCGAACAGCTTCCGCATAAAGTCCAACTGGCTCGCCAAGGACACCCTGCTGCGTCCGCCGCTGGGGTGGCTGCTGCGCCCTCTCGGGGCGCTTCCGGTGGAGCGCTCCAAGCACCACAACTATGTGGAGCAGGTGGCGTCCCTCCTCCGCAAGCAGGAGCACATCTACCTGGCCATCGCTCCCGAGGGCACCCGCAAGTATACCGACTGCTGGAAGACCGGGTTTTACTACATTGCGCTGGCGGCGAATGTCCCCATCATCTGCATGAAGATCGACTATGGCACGACGGAAATGGGCTTTGGTCCTATCGTGCATCCCACCGGAGACCTACACCGGGACTGTGAAGCCATATTCGATTTCTACCGAGAGGTCACCCCGTATTACCCGGAGAACCGGAGCGCCATGTGTTTCAAGAAAGATTGATGCCGCTTGAATAAACCCGGTGCGCAGTCGTCCAATGAGACAGGACCAACCCGGAGGACGTGCCATGAAACACACCCGCAGCATCACCGTACAGCGCGCCGAGACCAAGCAGTTTGACGATCCCCTTGCGGCGATCTTCTTTCAGGTGTGGCTCTCGGTCTTCACCTTCATCATCACCGGCGCGCTCGGCGAGAAGTAATCGCAGTCCTTATGGCTGGGCGGGCGCGGACTCGAGCCGCGCCCGCTCGTATATTTGATGCGCCATGGCGTTGTGCTCGAAGGACTGCTTCAGCAGCCCGAGCTGGCTGTATGCCGAGGCGAGCGCCCGGTGCGCCTCGGACAGTTCTTCCGCCGTGAACGCTGTATCGGTGTCTGGCTTGGCCTTGGTTTCGCGGGCCATGATCTGAGACATCGCCTCGGCCATGCGCGCGCCGCGCTCCAAGGCCTGACGCCTTTCGGGGTTCTGCTCGGCCGCCGCCTCGTCGCGGTTCACGCGGGCAAGGAAAGCGTAGGCGGGCAGATACTCGGGATTTCCTCCGACCACCTCCTGCAGGTAGCGCCGGGCGCCGTCCCAGTCACCCTCGCTTGCGCATAGCATGGCCAGGTTCATGGTGGGCAAAATGCGGAAGGGGCCTTGCGCCGCCCGTGCCCGCTCAAAGACGGCGCGTGCGTCCTCGCGCCGTCCTGCCCGGTTGAGCGCCGTTCCGTATCCGTTGAGGATGGTCGGGCTCTCGGGATAGAGGCTTGCCGCCCGGGCAAAGAGGCTTACGTCGTTTCGCCAGTGGCCCGCCTGCACGAAAGCCGCCCCGGCATACAACGCCACCGCCCCGGCGAGCGCGGCGAGCAGGGGCCGGCGCAGTGAGGGTAGTTGCTCGTACTGGGCCTGACCCAGTGCGCAGACCATCAGGGCCAGCCCGAGCATGGGCACATACGCGTAGCGGTCGGCGGTGAGAAAGCTGTCCACGCGCGCCAGCCCGGCCGAGGGCAGCAGCGCCATGGTAAACCACAACCAACCCGCCAGGGCCAGCGGCGCACGCCGCGCCACCAAGAGCAGCGCCACGCTGATACCGAGCAGCAGCGTGGCCGCCGCAGCCAGCAGCAGGGGAGGAGGACCGCTCTCCAGGTAGGGATAATGCACGGTGAGTCCCGTGGGCAGGGCGAACTTGACCACATGGAAGGCATACACATGGACCACGTTCATCACGCGCACGGCCATGGGTACTTGCTCGAGGCTGCGGATGCCGCCCTCGTTGACGTGCAGTTGCACGGCCCACCACGACACCAGCGCGCCGAGCAGGAACATCGGCAGCTTCTCCGCCACGAGCAGTGCGGCGCAGCGCGGAAGCGCCGTGCCTGATTGCAGCCTCCGAAAGGCCAGGGCGTCCAACGCGATCAGCACCAGCGGCAGGGCAATCACCGTCACCTTGCTGGCTATGCCCAGCGCGAACAGCAGCAGCGGGAGCACCATGCGCGGCGCGGTGGGGGCGGCCGCAAAGCGGGCATAGGCCACGATGGCGCCCAGCCAGAAGGTAGCTCCGAGGAGGTCCTTACGGCCCGATATCCAGGCCACCGGTTCCGCAGCCAGCGGATGCACGGCAAAGAGCGCCGCCGCCGCAAGGGCGGACCAGCGGGGCGCATGCAGGGCGCGAAAGGCGGCAAAGGCCAGGAGCGTATTCACCGCGTGCAGCAGTACGTTCGTGAGGTGGTGTCCGGCCGGGTGCAGCCCATGAAGCGACACCCCCAGCATGTAGCTGATGGAGGTGACGGGTATCCAGAGCAGGTTCAGACCGTGGCCGAAGGCCTCCTGAATGCCGGCCCAGGTCAGCCCGCCGCTGATGTGGGGATTCTCGGTCACGTACTGCGGGTCGTCATAGCGCAGCCAGTCAAAGCCCACGGCCTGCGAGAACGGCAACACAGCCACCAGTGCCAGCAAGGCCCAAGGAAGCGCGCGCAGTGCGGTGGAATTCATCGTAAGAGTCTCCTCGAACCGAGCGGATACATGGCGATGCCCCCGGCCAACCCATAGAGCGCTAGGCCCAAGCCGGGAGTGAAGGATTCCATCCACCAGCCTCCGCCGCACAAGCCATGCAACAGGCACCACAGCCCGAGGGGGGTGTTCAACCGGGCGCGCCGGGCGGCAAAGCCTTGCAGCAGCAGGCTTGTCGCGGACCCCACACACCACGCGTAGCCCATGCCGAGCAGCCCAATGCTGGGCAAGAGCGCCAGGGCGCCGGCCAGGTTTATCGCGGCCTGAACAAGATGGCCTGCGAATACTGCGCGCGGCCGCTCCACCGCGATGAGTGCCTGCCCGAACACGCCCGCCTGCACCGCGAACAGGATTCCCAGCATTAGCCAGGGCAGCGGCGCCGCGGAGTCGAGATACTCCGGGGAGGCAATCATGCGCACCAGCAAGGGGCCCAGCGGCAGCGTGGTGAGCACGGCCAGATGACCCAGGTAGGTGATCACACAGAGCACATCGCGCAGGGCCACGGCCGCATCGCGGTGTCGTCCTTCCGCAAGCACCTCACTCACCGAGGGCAGCCACGGCAGCAACAGCGCATTCAGCACACGGGAGAGCACCTGCGGAAAACGCTTCGCGATTTCGTAGATGGCGGTCGCGTGAAGGCCGAGCATGGCGGTAACCAGCAGGGTGTCCATGCGTTGAAAAGCAAAATTCAGCAGCGAGTTCAGATAGAGCGGCAGGCTGAAGCGTGCCGCGTCTCTGTAAGCGGCAAGGCCGTTGCTTACGGACAGCCCTCCGGTCAGTCCCACCAGGAGCGCCACGCCACCCGCCTGGGCCAGGGTAACCGCCAATAGCAGCCGGGGGAGCGAGGCCTCGCCCAACCATACAAGCAGGAAGACCAGCAGCGCCTGGCCTCCCGAGAAGCACATGCTTCCCAGCGCATGGGCGGCATAGCGGTTCCAACCGGCAAAGGCTCCCAGCAGCGTGTCGCGGTAGTTTCCCAACACGAAGAGCGGCAGCGACCACAGGAGACAGATACGCAACGAGGGGGCGTCCACACCCGCCATCGCGGCGAGCGGCTCCGCCGCCAGTGCCGCCCCAAGAATCAGGATGGACACCACGGCGCTGGAGCATGACAACCCAAGCAGAAGCGAACCCAACAGCAAACGACGCGTCTGGTCGTCGGGTGAGGCCGCCATCAGTTTTGGCGCGCTTGCGAAGAGTCCCCGGTTGGCAAGCAGATTGAAGCCGTCGCCGAGCATCATGGCCAGCATGAACAAGCCCACCGTCTCCGTCGACAGGGCATTGGTGGCCATCTTGGCCACTGCAAGCAATGAAGCCAGGGCCACCGCCGTGCTCGCTGCGGACCACGCTGCCCCGCGCAGGTATCGGCGGCTGCGGCTCATCTTTCGTGGGGAACCTTTCTATGCTAGGATTCAGTCCGGCGCGCGGGGGCGCGCACGGCGGCTAGCTTGCCATGCCCATCGACCGAAAAGATACACCCGACTCAGTGACCCTCGCCGGGGTGCTGCTTTCCCGCGGACGCGGAGCGCGCCAGGTCTATTGGTTCCTCGCGTTGATGCTCACGGGTTATGCCGGAATCGAGGTCTACCGGCGGTCCGCATACGCCTCGGGCGCCATCGACACGCTCGCGCGCGACGTGATCGGACTGCTTAGTTTCGTGCCTTTGCTGGCGGCCGTATGGGGAATTCGTGGCCAGCTCAATTCGACCCCGCGCATTCGCGATCTGCTCTTGCTGGGCTTGGTACTTCATGTGCTTTCCCAAGGGAGCGACGTGCTCCAGGAATTTACCTGGGCGGCATC
>JBJOID010000080.1:0-26003 GCA_046047315.1 Candidatus Hydrogenedentota bacterium
GCTTCACGGGAGAGGATTGCCTGGTGCTGGCGGTGGGCGGCGGCACGAACACCGGCAAGTCCACGCTATTCAATCTGCTGGCGGGTCAGGAGATCAGCCCTGTGCGCAGCACCGCCGCCGCCACATGCAGGCCGGTGGTGGCCGCCAATTCGCGGCGCGCGCTGGATTGCTTCGAGGGCCGCCTCGCGCCGGGCTTTCAACCACGGCCGCTGGAGCATGCGGACGAGGTGTTGTCACGCGAAAACCCACCCGAGGTGCTGTTCATCGCCGAATGCGAGAGCCTGCCGCCCTCTTGGGTCGTGCTCGATACGCCCGACGTGGACTCGATTGATTTGGCCAACTGGGATGTGGCCGCGCGACTGCGGGCGGCCGGAGACATCATGCTGGCGGTGCTTACGGCGGAGAAATACCAGGACGACCGGGTTGTCGATTTCTTTCGGGAGGCGGCGGCTTCCGGGCGCGTGGTACTGCCCATCATGAACAAGGCCAACCCTGCCAATGGCTACGCCGTGGCGCGGGAACAACTGGCAGGATTTTGCGCGGCGATTGGATTGGAGAATGGCCCGGTGTTTGCGTCGCCGCACGACCTTGATCTGGCGGCGCGCGGCGCATCCGTTATCGCGCGGGTGGACCAGCCCGGCACCCTCTTGGACTATATTGGCGGGCTTGACCCGGCGGAAGTGAAGAAGCAGGTCTACGCGGCGACGGCCGCCCACTTTGTGGAAGAGACCGCTTGCCTGCGCGAACGCATTGAGACCGCCTGCGAGGCACTGCGCGCCTCCATCCAAACCTTCGAGGAAAGTGCCCGCCGTTTTGCGCGGCACTACCAGCCGGTGCCAGGAGCAGCGGTTGGGGGGCTGTTTCACGAGTTCGTGCAGGGCAAGCGGGGCAGCGTGGACCGCGCCATCGGCGGCGCCAGTCGCGCTTTCGCGCAGGGCGTGGCGCGCGCGGGCAAGGCGGTGCGCGACGCCGTGATGAGCCGCGCGCTGCTTGAGGCGCCCGCCCGTGACGGCACAGACGACAAGGTGCGCCAGCGAAACATTCGCCAGATTGAGCAAATCAGTGCCGACCTCGCGTCGCACTACATCGAAGTGACGCGCTCCTTTGGCGCGCCCGCCGCGACCCTCGTCAGCGCCCGCATCGACCGGATGGACATGGACGGCGTGAAGGTCCGCGTGACACGAATGGCAGAGCAGAACGGCGGAATCACGGAAGATTTTCGCGCGCATGCCGAGCGCACCCTCGAGACGTGGTGGCAGGACCACCGGGGGAAGCGCATGGTGATTGAAGCGCTGGACAGGGCGCTGCTGCTCGCACCGGCCGGCATCGCGGGCGTGATCTCCATCAACACCGCCGGAGTCGGCGTGCCCGAGGCGCTGATGGTGGCAGGCCCGGTGGTCGAGCAGTTCGCGGCCCGGGTGATGGAGTACCAGTTCGGAGACCAGATGTTTGACTTCCTGACGCCGTGGCGCAAAGACCAGCAGGAAGCGTTGGAGCGCGCCTTGCGGGAGCACGTTGCCCAACCCTTGCTTGAACCGGTGACGCGCGTGCTCGACGCCCTCGAGGCGGAGCAGGGCGCCCAACTGATGAGGAGCCTTGACGCGTGCCGCGAAGCCTTGCGGACATCCTGAAGCAACTTGATGCGCTCGCCGCGTATCACGGACCCTGGCGCGCGCTGCGCGAGGCGGGCCCGGCGCTGGAGGCGCGCGTGGCGGAACTGCACGAGCGCGCCGAGCATCTGCACGATGTGCTGGTGGTGGCGCTGGTGGGCGGTTCCGGGGTGGGCAAGTCCACCTTGTTGAACGCGCTCGCCGGGGATGAGCTCGCGCGCACGTCGCCCTACCGGCCCTGCACCCGGCAACCCGCAGTCTACGCGCCGCCAGGCGTTTCGCTGCCGATTGAGGGGTGGGACTGGATATACGGTTCCGCGCTTGAGAACCTGGTACTCATCGACACGCCCGACTCGGACACCATCGTCCGGGAGCACCGCGAGCGCACCATTGAGGTGCTGCGCCATTGCGACCTGATATTGCTCTGCGGCTCCATGGAGAAATATCTCAATGAGGCTACGTGGGAGATCATCCGCCCGCTGCGCGGCGAGCGGGTGATGGCCTGTATCGAGACCAAATCACAGGCGGACTCGGAAATACGCGGCCACTGGCTGGCCCGCCTCAAGGAGCAGGGCTTCGAGGTGGAGCATTACTTTCAGGTGAACGCACTGCGGAGTTTCGACCGCAAGCTGGCCGGCGGCCAGCCCACCGAGGCCGAGCTGGATTTTCCCGCGCTCGAGGCTTTCCTCGCGCGCGAGTTGTCGCGCGAGCGTATCGAGCGCATCAAGCGTTCTAATGTGTCGGGGTTGCTTCGGAAAACCAGCGAGTTGCTTGACGGGCTGGCGAATGCCGCCGAGCTGCCGCTGCGCAAGCTGCTCGAACAAATTGAAGACTGTGAGAACGCGCTCGACGAGCAAACCTTCAAGGTGGTTGAGGAGCGTCTTTTCTCCGAACCGCACCTGTGGAACTATGCCTTCACCCGGGAGGCAGGGCTTCGCGCCAAGGGGCTTGTGGGGCTGTGCTCCCGCGGACTGGCGGTGGTGTCCTCCCTGCCCGCGCGCATGACCTCTTGGCTGCCGGGCGCCACCCGCGCCAGCGAGGGACAACGCGCCGCCGCCATTCTTTCCAGCGAGCGGCTGTTCACCGAGAATCTCGACGTGGCCTCGGGCGAGATTGCCTCGCTCTACCAGCAATACGACAGCGAAGTGGCGCTGGGCATGGCCCGCGCGGGACTCGACCGTCCCCCGGGCGGCAACGGGCTGCAACGCTTCGACGCCGCCCTTGGCGATCTTGTCGCGAAGGTGCTGCGCGGCCCCGCGCGTGAGGCGCTGGTCAGCCGGGCCAAGCTCGTCACCAGCTGGCAGGTCACCTTGCTTTGCGACGTCATCCCCGTGGCGGTGGGCTGCTTCGGCGGCTACCGGATTCTCTCTGCCTTCTTCTTCGGCAGCGATCTGCCCCCCAATTTCGTCACGCTGACCATTGTCGCGGTCGCGATCTTCGTCGGGTTGGAACTGGCCGCGCTGAACTACGCCGGACGCTACCTCGCGTGGCTGGCTTCCCGCGATGCGCGCAGCGCGCTCCGGCATGCGCTCCAGGCGACCCGCCTGGCTTTCCCCGAGCAACGCGACACCATTCACTCCGTGCTCGACACCATTGCCGAGATACGCCAGCTGCCGCACACCGTCGAGCCGGAGGAGCGCCAGTAAATCTTGTCGAAAATGATGTACACTTAAAGAGCACGATGCTATCGAGAAAAGGTGGACACATCCATGGCGCACTCCCTTCCTTTGCACCAAATGACGGTCGAGGAAAAGCTCTCGCTTATCGAGGAAATATGGGCTGACTTGGTGGTCGACCCCGCGCGACTCCATTCGCCAGCGTGGCATGGCGAAGTTCTGGCCCAGCGTTCGGCGCGGATTAGTGACGGCACCGCCAAGTTTTCAACGCTCGACAGCGTGGCGGCTCGCTTGGAACGGCTTCCAGATTGAGAATGGAGATACTCGACGAGGCCGAAGCAGATATCGTCACGGGATACCGCTTCTACGAGTCACAGGGACAAGGTCTCGGAAAGTACTTTCTTCACTGGATTACCGAGGACATACGGCGGCTGGCTGAACATTCTGGAATCCACCCGATTTTCATGGGATTTCACCGTGCCCTGGCCCGAAAGTTTCCCTGGGCGATTTATTACTCAACTTCGAGCGACGCCATTTACGTGGTAGCCGTGCTGGATTGTCGACGAAATCCTTCCGAGTTGCAGTCTAGGCTCGAATAACCAGTGGAACATGCAAGCGCCCGTTGCGCGCGCCTACCCCGCGTGGGTGCGGCGGAGTTGTCCGCATGCGGCGTCGATGTCCTGGCCTTTTTCCTTGCGCAGGGTGGTCTTGATTCCCCGGCTGTTCACGTAGTCGGCGAATGCGCGGCAGCGATAGCGGGGGGAGGTGGCGTAGGGCAGGCCCTGCACCGGGTTCCATGGAATCAGGTTGAGCGTGCATTGCAGGCCGCGCGCGAACTCCAGCAGTTCTTTCGCCTGGGGGATGCCATCGTTCACATGGTCAAGCAGGGTCCACTCGAAGGTGATCTGTCGGCCGCTGATAGCCTGATACTTGACCAGCGCTTCCTTCAGTCGCGCCAGCGGGAACTTCCGGTTGAGCGGCACCAGCCGGGAACGCAGGGTGTCGTTGGCCGCGTGCAATGAAATGCTGAGCCGCACTTGCCACGGCTCCAGGGCGAAGCGTTCGATCTCCTTCACTTCCCCCGCGGTCGAGACGGTAATCTTGCGCGCGCCGATGCCGAGGCCATCGGCATGCATAAGCAGGTTGATGCTCTGCATCACGGCGTCGTAATTGCGAAAGGGCTCGCCCATGCCCATGTATACGATGTTCGGCGTGCGATCGCCCAGGGCTTCATCCTTCAGCAGGATCAGCGCCTGAGAAACAATCTCGCCGGGTGTCAGGTTGCGGGTAAAACCGGCGAGACCCGTGGCACAAAAGTCGCACTTCAGCGCGCATCCCACCTGGGAAGACACACAAAGGGTCACGCGGTCGGCCTCGCGAATCAACACGCACTCCACCGTCTCGCCATCGTGCAGGCGCACGAGCGCCTTCTTCGTGCCCGTGCGGCCGCATTGCTGCATCTCGATGAGCGCACAGTCGAGCAGGATTGCGCGCATGGCGAGGTCCGCGCGCAGGGGCTTGGCCAGGTCGGTCATGGCCTCGAAGTCCCAGACCTTTTTCTGGTGAATCCACCGAAAGAGTTGCGTGGCCTGAAAGGGCTTGATGTCGAGGGCCGCCGCAATCTCGGCCGGAAGCAGGCCAGCGAGCACGGGCTTTGCGGGCGCGTCAACGGGTTTGGCGTTCAACGGATACAAATCCCTTCTGTCGCACTTCGTTCAGTTGGGCCTCAAGATCGAAGTCGCCCGCCTCGAGGGGGGCGTTAATCTCAAAGGTGCTCGCCTCAAACTGCATGAATGCATTCTCCCCGGGGAAACGGCTCTCGTAAGCCGTGGCGTACCACGCACCTTCACGCTCGCGATAGCCGCCAAGGGTCGTAACGGCGATGGGCTCGTCGCCGCCGTCATAGCGAAGGTTCTCCACGATGCGCCACGGGGGACCCTCCACCCGGACCTTGCGCTTCAAGGTATCCCTGCGCCGGGAGGTGTATATGTTCAGCACGGCGGAAGCGCCGTTTTCCGCCAGGTCGGAAAGTAGGACTTGGTTCCCGTTGATCGACGACCAGTCTTCCGGGAAGAACATCTCGTTGGCGATGTCGCGGGGACTCACCGATCGGGAGACACTGGCGAACCTTGCCCCCCCTTCGCTGTGGAAATACTGCCGCTCGGTGGGGAGCTCAATGAGGAAACCTTCCCCAGAGCAGGTGAGGCGAAACACGGCCTTGCTGTACTTGCGGCCCACCACGTGCAGGTCGGCCGGACGGCGGAAGCGGATGGTGCTCTGGCGCAGCACCTGCACGTCGAGCAGTTCCGGCGACTTCAACATGAATTTTCCACTGGCCCGGAAGCCCGATATGGCCTCATCCTGCGCGGCGAGGTCCCTCAACACGTCGGCAACCAGCGTGCCCGAGGAATCCTCTGGAGCCGAGGCGTCGGTCGCGGGCTTTGGCACCGTGGCGCAGCCGGCCATGATGGCAAGCAACGCGAAAAGAGCAGTTGTTCTGGAAAGAAAAGAGCACATGGATGCGGAATTCCTATCGAGAAATTCTATCACAAGGAGAGTCTTCGCCATTCAGGTTTGACGTGACCGCCGAACAAAGTGCTACCCTCGGCAGTCCAACGGCCAGAAAAGGGAGGGCTATTCGATGTCGACAAACAAATTGCGCCTGATGGCGATGGTGCTCATCTGCCTGATGGCAGGCACCGCCTGGTCCGATTCCACCACAACGCCTATTCCACGCGAGCAGTCTGGCTGGATGAAGCGGCACAACTCAATGAACGAGCGGGTCAAGCAGGGCAACGTCGATTTGCTGATGATTGGTGATTCCATCACGCAGGGGTGGGAGGGGCCCGGCAAGGAAGTCTGGGCGGAGTACTATGCTCCCCGCAACGCAGTGAACCTGGGCATTGGCGGCGACCGCGTGGAGCATGTGCTCTGGCGACTCCAGAACGGCAACATCGAAGGCATCTCGCCCAAGGCGGCGGTCATCATGATCGGCACCAACAACCACAAAGACAACACCGCCGAGGAAATCGCCGAGGGCGTGCGCGCGATAGTCCAGCTCCTTCGCGAGCGGCTTCCCGAGATGAAGATACTGCTGCTGGCCATCTTCCCGCGCGACGAGGCTCCCGGCACCGAGAACCGGGTGAAGCTTGCCAAGACCAGTGAAATGTTCAGCGACGTGGCGGACGGCGAGATGGTGCACTACATGGACATCGGCCAGCATTTCCTCGACAAGGACGGCGTGTTGACCAAAGAGATCATGCCGGATGCGCTCCATCCCGTGGCCAAGGGGTATGCCATATGGTCGGCGGCGATCGAGGCGAAGCTGCGGGAACTGATGGGAGAGACCGATGGAGCCACCGCGCTTTTCAACGGGGTCTCGCTTGACGGCTGGGAGCAGGTGGGCGGCGACGAGTCCAACTGGTTCACCGGGCCGGGCCTGCTCTACACCGAGGGGGACGGCGGCGGCTGGATTTCCACCACGCGGGAATATGGCGACTTTGAACTGAGCCTCGAGTTCCTCACCCCACCGGGCGGCAACAGCGGCGTGTTCATTCGCGCTCCCCGCGAGGGCAACCCGGCATTCGAGGGTTCCGAGATTCAGATTCTCGACGACTTTGCAGACGAGTACAAGGCCCTCGAACCCTATCAGTATTGTGGCAGCATGTATTCCACGGCGGCCCCGAGCAAGCGCGTGACCAAGCCCGCCGGGGAATGGCAGTCGATGAGGATTCGTTGCGAGGGTCCGCGTGTGCAGGTGTGGCTAAACGGCGAGCACATCGTGGACGCCAATCAGGACGAGGCCGCGAGCGACCCCAAGAAACTGAAGGAACACCCAGGACTCAAGCGGCAGTCGGGCTACATCGGCCTGCAGAACCACGGTTCTCGCCTGGACTTCAGAAACGTCTTTATCAAAGAGCTGAAATAGCCGCCACCCCGTTGAATGAATACAGAACACGCGCGACGGAAGACCGTCGCGCGTATTTTCTTTTCTGAGCAGGTTTGTTAGTAAGACTGTGTCGCGTAGACGCGATGCTTGCACAGCTTGCCGGTAATCATGCAAGGGCCTTCTTCCTCGGGCGCGTCGAAAGGAATGCAGCGAATCGTCGACTTGGTGTCGTTCTGCAAGCGCTCCTCCACCTCGGGGTTTGCGTAGTCAAGGAAGACCCGGAAGAACCCACCCTGTTTCACGCGCGCCTTGTAGTCGTCGTAGCTGTCCACCACGTGCGTGTTGTCCTGCGTGCGCTGCTTCGCCGTCGTCAAGAGGTTCTCCTGAATCTCCGCCAACAGCTTCTCCAGGTTCTCACGCAGGCCTTCCGCAGGCATCGTGACCTTCTCGCCCGTATCCCGCCGCACCACCACCACCTGCTTCGCCTCCACGTCGCGCGGCCCGAGTTCGATGCGCACGGGAATGCCCTTGAGTTCCCACTCGGCGAACTTGTATCCGGGCTTATACTGGTCGCGGTCGTCGATCTTGAAGAAGAGGGGATCCCAGCCTGTGGTAATCTCGCGGGCGTTGCCGAGGGTGAGCGCCATCTCTTCATCGCTGCGCCAAATGGGGACGAAGACCACCGGCACCGGCGCCAGCTTGGGGGGGATGACCAGTCCGTTGTCGTCGCTGTGCGTCATGATCATCGCGCCAATCAGGCGGGTCGAGACGCCCCAGCTGGTCGCATGCACATACTTCAGCTCGCCGTCCTTGTCCTGAAACTTCACGTCGAAGGCCTTTGCGAAGTTGGTGCCAAGGTGGTGGGAAGTGCCCGCCTGGAGCGCCTTGCCATCCTGCATCAACGCCTCGATGCAATACGTGTGCAAGGCCCCGGCGAATTTCTCGCGGTCGGTCTTTCGACCGGCCACCACCGGCATGGCCAGGAATTCCTCGGCGAAACGCTTGTAAACGTTCACCATCTTAAAGGCCTCTTCTTCGGCCTCCTCGTGCGTGGCGTGGGCGGTGTGGCCCTCCTGCCAGAGGAACTCGGTGGAGCGGAGAAAGAGGCGCGTGCGCATCTCCCAGCGCAACACGTTTGCCCATTGGTTGATGAGCAGGGGCAGGTCGCGATAGGAACTGATCCAGTTGCGGTAGGAATCCCAGATAATGGTTTCCGAAGTGGGGCGAATCACCAGCGGCTCTTCCAGCTGCTTGCCGCCGCCGTGCGTGACCACGGCGCATTCCGGGGCGAAGCCCTCCACGTGCTCCGCCTCTTTCTTCAGGAAGCTTTCCGGAATCAGCAGGGGGAAGTAGGCGTTAACGTGCCCGGTTTCCTTGAACATCCGGTCCAGGTTCTGCTGAATCTTTTCCCAGATGCCATAACCCGTGGGCTTGATAACCATGCAGCCCTTCACAGGCGAATGTTCCGCCATGTCCGCCCGCTTCACCACATCCAGATACCACTGGGAATAATCTTCCGAACGCTTGGTAATGCCCTTAGCCATCACGATGCCTTTGCAAGTAGAGGGGGAGGCGCCCGGGGATGCCTATCCCCAGCCCGGCGCAAGGACCGGATGATAGCACAACCCCAGGGGGCGAGGTCCGGGTGACATTCCTCCAGCATGGGGGTATGCTGGAGCGGGGCGGGGGCGCGTGCCGCCGCTGCGATGAGGGTGAACCATGATTGCGAACGATGCCGCGCGCTCCCTTGCGGTTTTTCCCGGAGCATCCAACGGCGAGTTTAACCTGCCGCCTGAACTGGCCATGGTTGTCGCCCGGGGGGAAGGCTGTGAACTGTGGGATACCGAGGGCAATCACTTCCTCGATTTCTCCATGGGCTGGGGCTCCGCGCTCGTGGGGCATGCTCGACTGGAGGTCACCCTTGCCATCGCGTCGCAAGCCCCCCTTGGCGCCAACTTCGCTTATGTGAACGAGCAGAGCCTTGCGCTGGCGGAAGAGCTCACCCGCCTGAGTCCCGCAGCGGAACGCGTGCGCTTTTGCGCCTCGGGCACCGAGGCCACCATGTACTGCCTGAGGCTGGCGCGCGCTTTCACTGGGCGCGACAAGGTGCTCAAGTTCGAGGGTGCTTACCATGGGGCGCATGCGGTGGGCGTCACGTCGCTCTTTCCCACGGAGCTGCGCGACTTCCCCGAACCCGAGCCTTCCAGCCAGGGCATCGCGATGATGGTCAACGACAACGTCCTCATCGCGCCCTACAACGACGCGGACACGACGCGGGACTTGATAGCGCGCCATGGCACCGAACTGGCGGCCGTAATCGTGGAGCCCCTGCACCGGTGCGTGCCTCCCGCGGCGGGCTTTCTGGAAAGCTTGCGGGCCGCTTGCACCGAGGCCGGCGTCTTGCTGGTGTTCGACGAAGTGGTCACTGGTTTTCGCCTTGCCTACGGCGGCGCCCAGGAATACTACGGCGTCCGCCCCGACCTGCTGGCCTACGGCAAGGCCCTGGGCGGCGGATGCCCAATCGGAGTGTTCGCGGGCAGGGCCGACATCATGGCCCTCGTGGAAGAAGAAAGGATGGGATCGGGACGCTACGTCTGGACCGCTTCCACCCTGGGGGGCAATCCCATCAGCGCCGCCGCCGCCCGCGCCGCGCTGGCGGTCTTTCGCAAGCCGGGCACCTACGAATATCTCCACGGCATCGGCCACTATTTCCGCAACGAACTCCGCTGCGCGCTCGACGACCATGGAGTAACGGGCCGCGTGATTGGAGACGGTCCGCTGGCTCAGGTCATTTTCGCCGGGCACGACATCATCGACTACCGAAGCGCATACACGGCCGACCGCGACAGGGGCCGCCGCCTGATGCTGGGTTTGTTCAAGCGCGGGATTTTCCTCAATCCCATGGGCACCAAGCTGTATCTCTCCCTCGCCCACGACGAAGCCGCCTGCGACGAATTCCGCAACCGCTTCGAGGAGGCCCTGCGCGAGCTCTAGGCCTGCCACGGCAGGGCTTGACCCGCCGAACAGCGCGGGATAGCATAAGGGCCATGGCTGAGCGGCTTCCCGCCGAGTCCCCTGATTTTCCTGAAAGACGCACCCGCATGAACTTGAAGCACACCCTCAAGCTGTCCATCGTGATTCCCGCCTACAACGAGGCGCAGAACCTGATCCCCACGGTCGAGGAACTTACGCCCGCGTTGCAGGCCGAGGGCATTCCTTACGAGCTGATTCTCGTCAACGACAACAGCCGCGACGAAACGCCGGACATCATCGCGGGGCTGATGGCCAAGGACCCAAACATCCGCACGGTCAACCGGCTTCCGCCCGGCGGCTTTGGCCGCGCGGTGCGCGCCGGTATCGAGGTGGTCACGGGGGATGTGGTCGCCGTCTACATGGCCGACCAGTCCGACGAGCCAAAAGACCTGATTCGCTGCTATGAAAAGATTGAAGAGGGCTACGACTGCGTTTTCGGATCGCGGTTCATCCGGGGTTCCGAGGTGACCAACTACCCGCCCTTCAAGCTCTTCGCGAACCGGGTGGTCAACACCTGCATCCAGTGGCTTTTCTGGACGAAGTTCAACGATCTCACCAACGCCTTCAAGGTGTACCGCACCGAGGTGGTGCGCGAGTGCGGCCCCTACCGCGCCAGCCATTTCAACCTCACCATCGAGATGTCGCTCAGCGCGCTCATCCGGGGCTACAACATCGTCGAGATTCCCATCTCCTGGCGGGGGCGCACCTGGGGCAGCTCCAACCTGCACCTCTCCGAAATGGGCCGTCGCTATCTCAACGTGCTGCTGAAGCTCTGGTTCGAGGAGGTGCTCATCAAGGACGATATCGTCGAGGAGCGCATGATCCAGCGCCGCCGAGAGCGCGATGCCGAGCCCCTCTTGGCGCAGCGAATCACCGAGCTTGAGGCGCGCGTCGCCGCCCTAGAGGCGGAGCGTTCCAGCCAGCAGGAAGTCTAAGTCATTCATCCTCTGCCGCCGCTTGACGGCGGGCATCAATTGCGCTAGGGTGTGAGGATTAACCCGGCGCTAACGAGTGGCGGCCGGCCGAATACCGAGGGAGGAAGATCGGGATGAGCAAGGGCAAGTTGACCCGCCGGGCATTCCTGGCGAGCACGACGACCAGCGTGGTGCTGGCCGGCTGCGCGACCACCAAGACCAACACCGCCGAGGTGGTGCCGGGCAAGAAGTCGCCCAATGAAATGGTCAACGTCGCGGCGATTGGCGGCGGCGGCAAGGGCAAGACCGACTTCATGAGCTGCCACAAGACCGGCAAGGTCAACGTGGTGGCGATTGCGGATGTGGACTGGAAGCGGGCGGAGGAGGGTTTCTATCTTCAGCCCAACGCCAAGCAATACAAAGATTTTCGCAAGATGCTGGAGGAGATGCCCGAGATCGACGCCTGCACCATTTCGACGCCGGACCACACGCACGCCGTGGCTGCCTACATGGCGATGAGTATGGGCAAGCACGTTTATGTTCAGAAGCCGCTCACGCACACCATCGCCGAGGCACGCCTGCTGGAGCGCGTGGCGCTGGACAATCCCAACCTCGTCACGCAGATGGGCAACCAGGGCCACTGCCAGGACGGCATCCGCGACATGTGCGAGATGATCTGGAGCGGCGCGATTGGCCAGGTGAAGGAATGCCACGTGTGGACCAACCGTCCCATCTGGCCGCAGGGCCACCCGGCGTGGCTCACCGAGAAGCCGATTCCGGCCGACCTCGATTGGGACCTGTGGCTTGGACCGGCCGCGATGCGCCCCTTCGGCGGCTATTACACCCCGCAGGACAAGACGGGCTATCTGCCCTTCGCGTGGCGCGGCTGGTGGGAATACGGCTGCGGTGCCATCGGCGACATGGCCTGCCACATCATGGACGCCCCCTGCTGGGCGCTGAAGCTCTATGAAGCCCCGACCTTCACGGTGACCACCGAGATGCAGGAGGGCCTGTCCGAGTTGAGCGGCCCCATGAAGAGCGTCACCCGGTTTGAATTCCCGGCGCGTGGCGACATGGGCCCCGTCACCTTGTATTGGCGCGACGGCGGCATGAACCCCGATCTGCCGGAGGGTATCCCCGCGGGCACCGTGCTGGGCGACGACGGCAACAATGGCTCCATCTTCATCGGCACCGACGGCGTGGCCACCTGCGGCGAGTATGCAGGCAACCCCCGCCTGCTGCCGGACGACCGCATGGCCAGCTACACGAAGCCCGCCCAGACCCTTGAGCGCGTGCCCGGCGATTCCGACATGCAGCCCTACACCAACTGGATCGATTCCATCCTGGCGGGCAAGCAGGCCTTCTCGAATTTCGCCTACGCCAGCCCGCTCACGCAGATTGCCAACTTCGGCAATATCGCCCTGCGCGCCGGTGGCGGCCCCCTCGAATGGGACGCAGTCAATGGCGTGATCACCAACAATAAGGAAGCCAACGCCCTGCTCACCAAGGAATACCGCAAGGGCTGGGAACTGCCCTGCTGACAACCCGCGGTTCTCGCCGCCGCTTCCGGGAAACCACCCGGCTCGGTGGCGGGTCCAACCCGTATCCTTTTCATGAAACTTTCGGAGTAACTACATGAGCGAGAAGAAGATGAAGCTGAGCCGCCGCGCTTTCCTAGCGGCCACCACCACCAGCACCGTGCTTGCGGGAATTCCGCTTCGGGTCAACGCGGCCGAAGTGGTGCCCGGCAAGACATCGCCGAACGAGAAGCTCAACATCGCCGGCATCGGCGCGGGCGGCAAGGGCATGTCCGACATCATGGGCTGCCGCCGCGAGAACATCATCGCGCTGGCCGACCCCGACTGGAAGCGCGCCGAGGAGGCCTTCTACCGCTTCAAGGACGCGGCGCAGTTCAAGGACTTCCGCGAGATGCTGGAGAAGCATCCCGAGATTGACGCGGTCATCGTGTCCACGCCGGACCACACCCACGCCCCGGCCGCCTATCAGGCCATGAGCCTCGGCAAGCATGTCTACTGCCAGAAGCCGCTTACCCACACGATCGCCGAGTCGCGGCTCCTGCAGCGCATGGCCGCCGAGAACCCCAAGCTGGTCACCCAGATGGGTAACCAGGGCCACGCGGGCGACGGCGTGCGCGAGCTCTGCGAGATCATCTGGAGCGGCGCCATCGGCAAGGTGACCGAGGCGCACATCTGGACGAACCGTCCGATCTGGCCGCAGGGCATTGCCGCCCCGCTGCCCGAAGAGCCGCTGCGCGACACGCTCGATTGGGACCTGTGGATCGGCCCGGCCGCCATGCGCCCCTTCAACAAGGATTACGCCCCCTTCAACTGGCGCGGCTGGTGGGACTTCGGCTGCGGCGCCATCGGCGACATGGCCTGCCACATCATGGACCCCGCCTTCTGGGCGCTCAAGCTCGACCAGGCCGCCAGCTTCAGCTGCGAAACCATCGAGCAGGCAGGCACCACCAAGGAATGTGCGCCGAACAAGAGCAAGCTCAAGTTCGAAGTGCCCGCCCGCGGCGACATGGAAGCCGTCACCATTTACTGGTATGACGGCGGGCTGCTGCCCAACCGCCCCGAAGGACTCGCCCCCGAGGACGTGCTCGGCGACAAGCCCGACGGCGAGAACGGCTCGCTCTTCATTGGCACCGACGGCATGGCCACCACCGGCACCTATGGTGGCGGCACCCGCCTGCTGCCCGAGTCCAAGATGGCCGCCTTCACGATGCCCGAGCAGACCATTCCCCGCGTCAAGCGCGAAGACCCCTACATGGAATGGATCGACGCTATCAAGGGCGGCACCCAGCCAGGCTCCAACTTCGCCTATGCCGCGCCGCTCACCATCATGGCCAACTTCGGCAACGTCGCCCTCCTCTCCGGAAAGAAAGTCACCTACGACTGCGCCACCGGAAAGACCGACGACCGCGCCGCCGACGCCCTGCTCACCAAGCAGTACCGCAAAGGCTGGGAACTTCCCGTCTGATCGATTCACTCGCGTCCAACACAAACGCCCCGGGGCCAAACCCCGGGGCGTTTTGTTATCGTGCCCCCAATGCCGGTGCACCCAGACCCCGCTACGCCAAGACCGCAAGGGTGGCTCTCAGGCAATTACCACGTGAAGTCCGATTGTAAACACCTCACCCCCGTTCTGGTTTGGCTTCGCGCATCATGAGGCGGGCGAGCGCGATGGCGGGGGCGACGCCTTCGAAGAGGGCTTGATGGACGGCTTCCGCGATGGGCAGGTCGACGCCGTGTTGGCGGGCGAGGGCGCGGGCGGACTGGGTGGTGTGCACGCCTTCGGCCACCATCTTCATCCCGGCGAGGATTTCTTCGAGGGAGCGGCCGCGCGCGAGCGCTTCGCCGATGGCGCGGTTGCGGGAATGGCCGCTGCAACAAGTGGCGATGAGGTCGCCCATGCCGCTGAGGCCCGCAAAGGTAAGCGGGTCCGCGCCACAGGCGACGCCAAGCCGGGCCATTTCGGCGAGGCCCCGGGTGATGAGCGCGGCCTTGGCGTTGTCGCCGAGTTCGAGTCCGTCGCTGGCGCCCGCGGCGATGGCGATAACGTTCTTAAGCGCGCCGCCAAGTTCCACGCCGATGACGTCGACGCTGGTGTAGACCCGCATGGTGGGGCCGCGAAAGGCCTGTTGCACGATGGCCGCCGCCGCCTCGTCGCGCGATGCCGCCACGAGCGAGGCGGGTTTGTCCTTGCCGACTTCCTCGGCGTGGCTCGGGCCGGATAGCGCCACCACGGCGTTGCCGGGCGCGTGGGACTGTATCACTTCGCTCATGCGCAGCAGGGTCTCGTGCTCGATGCCCTTGGTCAGGCTTACGAGCACGCCGCCGCCGTCGAGGTTGATCCCGGCCAGCACGGATCGCAGCGCGTGGGAGGGTACGGCGATAGCCGTCATGTCGCTGACGGGTTCGGGCGTGTCCACCACCCGCACTCGCTCAGGCAACACCACATCCGGCAGGTAGTCCGCGCTGCGGCGGGTCTCACGCAAGGCGGCCTGCGCGGCCGGGCTGCGCCCCCAAAGGGCCACTTCGTGGCCGTTGAGCGCCAGCAAGCGCGCCAGGGCAATGCCAAAGCTGCCCGCGCCAAGTATCTGAATCCGCATGGTGTCCGTTTCCGCTTGCGATTTGCATCAGCATAGCAGCCCGGCGCGGCGCATATCCCGCGTCGCGCTTCGGTTTGGCGTTTCGGCGGTGCGTGGCTATGATAGTCGCTTGCGTCCGGCGGGGCAGCCGGCATTGAGGAGAGGGAGTCCAGCATGACTTCGAAGCGATGGACCCGGCGCGACTTCCTGCGCCACAGCGCGCTTGCGGCCACCACCACCTTCTATGCCGGGGGGCGGGCCTGGGCCGGCGCCGTGGGACCGAACGACAAGATTCGCGCCGCGCTCATCGGCTGTGGCGGCATGGGCACCCGCCACCTGGAGGGCCTGCTTGCCAACGAGCGCTGCACGGTGGCGGCGGTCTGCGATGTCGCCATGAGCCGCCTCGTGGACGCGCAGGCCCTGGGCGAGAAGGTCTATGGCGCCAAGCCCGACGGCCATCAGGATTTCCGCGAGGTGCTTGCCCGTTCCGATATCGACTGCATCTTCGCTCCCACCCCGGACAACTGGCATCCCCTGCTCACCATACTCGGCTGCCAGGCCGGCAAGGATGTCTATGTGGAAAAGCCGGTCTGCCTCACCATCGAGGAGGGGCGCGCCATGGTCAACGCCGCCCGCCGCTATGGCCGGGTGGTGCAGGTGGGCACGCAGCAGCGCTCGATGCCCGTGTTCCAGAAGGCCATCGAGCTGGTGCGTTCCGGCAAGCTTGGCACCATCACGTCGGCTTCGGCCTGGGTGGGCGTCAATGCGTGGGGCGTGGGGGAGACCCCGGAGCCCGTGCCGCGCGGCCTCGATTGGGACCTCTGGCTCGGCCCGGCGCCCTTCAAGCCCTTCTCGCGCGAGCGCTTCTTCGGCTTCATGGGATGGCACGATTACGCGCGTGGCGGACAGCTTACCAACTGGGGCGTCCACCTGATGGACATCGTCCAGTGGGGCATTGGGCAGGACCGCCCCCTCAGCGTGCAAGCCCTCGGCGGCAGCTATCGCGGTGGGGCCGGAGCCGACAATTACGAAACGATCGAGGCGCTCCTCGAGTATCCCGGCTGCACGGTAACGTGGGAACAGCGACACTCGAATTCGCATGCGGGCAAGGACTACGGCATCGCTTTCCAGGGCACGGAAGGTTCACTTTTTGTGGACCGTGGTACCTTCAAGGTGCTCCCCGACGCGCTCGGCATTACCGAATATATAGGCGCGCCAGAGGAAAGCTGGTCGAACAAAGAGCACATCAACAACTTCTTCGACTGCATGGCCAGCCGGGCCATGCCCGCCGCCGACATCGAGCAGGGTTTCCGTTCCACGGCGGCCGTGCTCATTGCGGGCATTGCCCTCAAGGTGGGGCGCAAGCTCCACTGGGACGCGCAAGCCGAACGCTTCCTCAACGACGAAGCGGCCAACCGCCATCTCGCCCGCGCCTACCGTGCGCCGTGGCACCTGTAGGAGTAGCGCTTCATGCAACGCACGCTGGCCATCACCGCCCTGCTGCTTTCCTCCATGCTGTTGTGGGGGGCGGCGCCGCCCGCCGTCAACGCCCTCTCGCTTCTGGCCGATTTGGCCGGCCCGAACGATGTGGCCCAAGCGCGGGCGAGGCAGTTGCTCCCCCGCCATGGCGTCGAGATCGCCGACGAACTCTGCGCCCTTCTTTCGCATTCCGAGGAACGCGTGTGGCGCGCCGCGTGGAACACACTCGCCGACCTCGCCCACGCCGTGAGCGCGCCCGGCCGCGAGCAGGAGCACAAGGTCGTCGCGAGCGCCCTGCTTGCCTTGCTGCGGGACGACGCCCCGCCCGAGCTCAAGGAGCGCGTGCTGCGGCTCGTGCCGGTGGCGCTGCCTCCCGGCCATGACCTTCGACCGGTGGTCGCGCTGCTCTCCAACCCCGACTCGCAGGAACAGGCCCGCGTGGCCCTGCGCGAACTCGCCACGCCCAACGCGGTGCGCGCCCTCGCCGATGCCGTGAGCCGCGCCGATAGCACTTTTCGCGTGGCTCTGGTGGATGCGCTGGCCGCCATCTCCGGCGAATCCGCCTGGGTGGCCTTGCGTCCCATCGCCAGCCACCGCGACCCCGCCGTGCGCACCGCCGCCCTGCGCGGCCTTGCCGCCTCGGGCGACATCGCTCTCACGCCGCTGATGCGTTCCGCGCGCGCCCAGTCGCCCGAGGAACAGTTGCTGGCCGTCGAGGATGCCTGGCTCCGCTGGCTGGAAGCCGCCGGAATGAAGGGCGGCAATGTCGAGCGAGTGATGGCGCTGCATGAAGAACTGCTGGCCGCCTCGCCGCACCCGGTCATCCAAGGCGGAGCACTGGCCGGGCTGGCCCGCTTTGGCGACGAGCGCGCCGCAACCCGCCTGACCACCCTGCTTCAGGCCGAGACCCCGCTTTCCCCCCAGGCGCTCTCCGGATTGCGCATGCAGCGGGGCCGCGCCGCCGAGCTCATCCTGCGCGACGCCTATCCCTCACTGCACCCGGCCTACCGCCCGGCTTACCTGATGCAACTGGCGGACCGACAGAGTCCGATCTTCATCGACACTTTCAAGCTCGCCGCCACCGACCCCGACACCGCCGTGAAGCGGGCGGCTCTGCTTGGGCTCGCGCGGTCGGGCAGCCCCGACGCCATCGGGCCGCTGCGCGAAATTGCCTCCGACGCCGCGCTCGCCGCCGACGCGGCCGCTTCTATCGCAGGGATTGCCCAGCAACTGGCCAGCGCGGGCCAGCGCGACGCCGCCGGACGGGCCTGGCTGGCGGCGCACGAACTCGCGCAGAGCGACGAGCAGCGGAGCGCCGCCCTTGAGGGCGTGAAGGCCAACCCCGTGCCGGAGGCCGCCCCACTGCTCAGCCAGTCGCTCGACGACGCCGCGCTCGCCGCGCTGCCCATCGGCACGCTCGCCGAGATCATTCCGGCCGTGGCCGCTGCCGGCATGGCGGACCGCGCCGCCGCGCTCGACGCCGCCCTGCACGCCAAGCTGGGCGAGCCGGGCGCTATCGACCAGATCATCGCGTACGCCAACCGCACCGGCCAGCAGGAGCAATGGCGTGGCAAGCTCGGCTTCATCCGCCAGTGGCAGGTGGTGGGGCCCTTCCCCTTCACCATGACCGACGGTTTCCCCCAGCACATAGGCGAGCCCAACGTGGATCCTTTCGCCGAGTATCCCCACCCCGGCGACCCCGCCGCGGCCCCGCTCAAGTGGCAGCCGGTCGTGGCGGATGGCCTCTTCGCCCACGTGTCCCTGATGGGTCTGCTGGGCGAACCCGAGCATGCCTGCGCCTATGCCCTTGCCACCCTGCGCCTCGACGCCGACACCGAGGCCGTGCTCGGCCTCGGCAGCGACGACGGCATCAAGGCGTGGGTCAATGGCGTGCCGGTCCACGAGAACAACACCGACCGCGGCGTCGCCACCGATTCCGACAAGGTGCCCGTTTCGCTGAAGGCAGGGCTCAACACCCTGCTGCTGCAAGTGACCCAGAATGGCGGCGGCTGGGGCTTCATCGCCCGGCTTGCCCGGCCCGATGGCGCGCCCCTCGCCTTTGCCGAAGAATCGCCCGCGCCCCCGGCGCCCGAAGCCGCCGCACCTCAACCGGCCCCTGAGCCCGCACAAGGAGAGTAACCCCATGCGCAAGATCATCGCCCTCGCCGCCCTCGCCGGCATCGCCAGCCCGGCCTTAGCCGCGCCCCTGCAATTCGAAAAGCAGAAGATCGGCAACGTCATCTACGAGGCCTGCTCCGTGTTCGACGCCGACAAGGACGGACACCTCGACATCTTCACGGGCGAATACTGGTTCGCCGGGCCCGACTTCACCACCGCCCACAAGGTGAAGGACATCCATCGCGTCGACGACTACTACGACGACTTCTCGAATTACCCCATGGACGTGAACGGCGACGGCTACCTCGACATCATCACCGGCGGCTGGTGGAACCAGACCATGTGCTGGCGCGAGAACCCCAAGGTGCCCGGGCAGGAATGGAAGACCCACATCGTCGCGCAGGTGGGCAACATCGAGCGCAACTGCTTCTACGACATCGACCGCGACGGCACGCCCGAAGTCTTCTCCACCACGAAGCCCGTCCACTTCTTCCAGCTCCAGCGGCATGGCGGCAAGGGCACCGGTGAGTTCAAGCAGTTCACCATCGAGGAGGGCGGCGGCGGTCACGGCTTCGGCTTCGGCGACATCAACGGCGACGGCCGCACCGACCTCATCTACGCCAGCGGATGGCACGAAGCCCCGCAGGACCCCTTCGACGTCGCCGGCTACGTCTGGCATCCCGACTGGAACTTCGGCATGGCCAGCGTGCCCATCCTCGTTTACGACGTGAACGGCGACAAGCGCAACGACCTCATCGTCGGGCAGGGGCACGACTACGGCCTCGCCTGGTATGAACAGGGCAAAGATGTCGACGGCAACCGCACCTGGACCAAGCACGACATCGAAACCCAGAAGTCCCAGTTCCACGAGATGCAGCTCGCCGACATCGACAACGACGGCGAGCCCGAGCTGATCACCGGCAAGCGCTACCGTGCCCACAACGGCAACGACCCCGGCGCCGCCGACCCCCTCGGCCTCTATTACTACAACCTCAACGGCGGCGCCTTCGAGCGCGTCGTCGTCGACTACGGCCCCGCTGAAACCGCCAGCGGCACCGGCATCTACATGTGGATCGAAGACGTCGACGGCAATGGCTGGAAAGACCTTATTGCCCCCGGGAAACAAGGCATGTATCTCTTCAAGAACATGGGCCCGGCGAAGGATTAAGCGGCGCGTCGGTCGGAATGCTGGTATCATTCGCTCATGGCGTCGCTGGAAGACGAGATCGAATTCGAGTTTTACCGCAGCCCCGGACCGGGTGGACAGAAGAAGAACACCACGGATTCCGCGGTGCGGGCGCGCCATGTGCCGACGGGGATTGTGGTGGTGGCCACGTCGGAGCGCTCGCAACTGCGCAACAAGCAGGCTGCCGTGGAGGAAATCGCGCGGCGGCTGGCGGAGCTGCGCAAGAAGCGGACGCCCCGCGTGCCCACGCGTCCCACGCTGGGTTCGCAGGTAAGGCGAGTCGAGTCAAAGAAGAAACGCGCGGAGACCAAAAAACTGCGCGGCACGCCGGACAGCGGATAGCTCCTGCCGCGCGGAAGCGCGGCGCTCCCGTACGCAGTGCCTCTATTGCGTCGTGACTATGCCTCTTGCAGGCCGGTGAGGCGGTGCAGCAGGCGGACTTCCTGGAGGGTGAGATGGCGCCATTCGCCGGGGCGTAGGTGTCCGCCCATGAGGTTGGCGAAGGCGATCCGCTTGAGGCTGACGACGGGGTGCCCCACGGCAGCGCACATGCGTTTCACTTCGCGCTTGCGTCCCTCGTGCAGGGTCAGTTCAATCCGGGAATTGCCGTTGCGTTCATGGGCGATCAGCGCCGCTCCGGCGGGGGCGGTCATGCCGTCCTCCAGCATCACGCCCTGCCGCAGCCGGGTCAGCGCTTCCTCTGTCACCAAGCCTTCCACGGTGGCTTGGTAGACTTTCTCCACCCCGTGCGAGGGATGCATCAGGCGGTGGGCCAGGTCGCCGTCGTTCGTCAGCAGCAGCACGCCCTCGACATCCATGTCGAGCCGCCCCACGGGAAAGACCCGCTCATCAATCCCGTCTAGGCAATCGAGCACGGTCCGGCGTCCGTGGGTGTCGCTGGCGGTGGTCACTGTACCGCGCGGCTTGTTCAGCAGAATGTAGACCCGCTTGTCCGCGCGTCCCACCGCGCGGCCGTCCACGGTCACCGCGTCTGCGCCGGGGTCCACGCTGCTGCCAATCGCGGCGACCGCGCCATTCACCCGCACGCGGCCCTCGGTGATCAGCTGTTCCGAAGCGCGGCGCGACGCCACGCCGCATTCGGAAAGGAACTTCTGCAGGCGCATGCTCACCCGAGCCGCCCCTCCTGCACTTCCTCCAGCGTCGGCAATTCCTTGAGGCTCTTCAGTCCAAACTGCACGAGGAACTCGTCGCTGGTGCGGTGCAGTTTCGGACGGCCGGGGGCGTCCGCCGTGCCGGTAATCTTGATGAGGCGCCGTTCAAGCAGCTGGTCAAAGGCATGCGCCACGCTCACGCCGCGAATCGCCTCCACCTCGGCGCGGGTCACCGGCTGCTTGTAGGCCACAATGGCAAGCGTCTCCAGCACGGCCTTTGACAAGCGCTTGCTTCGCTTGATCTGGAACAGCCGCCGGATATACGGCGCGAACTCGGACTTCGTGACCAGCTGGTATCCGCCGCCGATTTCCTGCAGGTGATACGGCGACGAGGCGACGCCGTTGATCTCCTTGGTCAGCTCTCGCAGCAGGTTTTCCACCACCTCCTTGTCCGCGTCGCCAAAGGCTTCCGCCAGCCGGGCCGCGCTCAGTGGACGGTCGCTCACGAAGAGCAGGGCATAAAGAATCCGCTTGGATTCCTCGCGCCCCAGGCTTTCCACCGGGAGCACATCCTCAAACTCCTGCTGCAGGTCATCGCTCATGCTTGCTCAATTCCCTTGTCGCCGCCAAACAAAGCGGAAAGTCTATGCCACGCCGGCGCGGCGAGTCCAGCCCCCGTTCAGCGAATCAGTTTCGAACCCTTCGGCGGCTTCACGAAATCCAGATACGACCCCGCCACCTTCGGTCGTCCCGCGCCGGTCAGCTTTTTCACCGCCTGATAGTCGGCCGCATCCTTAATCACGCTGAAGTCCAGCCGGTAGTGCACCGTCTCGCTCGGCTTGAGGCGGTGCAACAATCCATGGGCCTCGTCCACCGCGCGCCCCTGCACGCCGCAGTTCGCCGGCTCGAGTCCCACCACGTATTCCTGCTCGCCCATCATCTTCCATTCGGCGAAGCGAGGCAGCGTGTCGGCGCTGTAACTGAGGGCCACCCCCAGGCAGCCCGGTTTCGAGAAGTCACCGTTCACAATGGCAGCCGTCACCCGGCCGTCCTTGCCCGGCTTCATGTCATGGAAATAGACCTGCTCCTGAAAGCCGTGCTGCGGAGCGGTCAATTGATCCCACTGGCCAATGCCCGCCTTCGCCACGGCGTCGCGCGGTGCCACCGTCCGGCTGGGCGCCAGAATGCGCGCGCCCTCGCCCACCACCGGCCAGCCAATATTCACGTGATAGAGCAGCTGGAAGGGGGCCTCATGAAAGGCCTCATTCGTCAAATCGTCCTGCACCGAAATCCGCGACTCACCAAGCCATGCGGTGATGGTGCGGCGCAGCGCGAATTTTTCTCCGAATACGCATGCCTCGCGCAGCAGGCCCGAGATACGGAGCACGTAGTGCTCCTTATCCCATTGCTGGGTGATGCAGAGGTCCTGCGCGGGTATCGAGCCGATACGGCCATGCAGACCCAACCCGCTCAATTCGCTGCCGCTCTGCGGCGCGCCCACGTTGGATAGGCCGCAGGTAGCCAGCAGTCCCCCCTGAAAACTCCGCAGCCAGCGCAGGTGCTCGGCCTCGAAATACTGCGGTGCGACATCGCCCACCGAGCCGCGCCACGCCAGCGGCGCGCCGTTGTAGGTGGCCGCCCCGATGTCGAGGCCCCGGTCCACAAGCACGGTAAACTCAAGCCCCGAACCAGTTTGCACCAGCGCCACCCGCGAACCCCGGGCGTGACCCGATTCCAGCGTTGCCAGCCGGATTCCCGCCACTTGGTCCACAAGGCCGACTCGACGGCGTAACTCTTTTGCTGTAATGGACTTGCCGAAAAGCTGCATGATGTGTCCCTCACGTCGCGCCCGCCCGGGCGGATATCCCTGCCGCATCCTATCCTAAAGCTCCAATCCAGTTGTAATTACGCGCAGGCATGGCCAGCGCAGTTGCAATCCCGGCATCGCGTGCATTACGGTAAGCCTCATCGCGCCAACGACTTGTACCGTGTGACCCCAACACGTATACTCGCGACAGCGCGACGCGGAGGAGTCTCGGAGATTCCGTTCCCATGCGAGCGGAAGGAGGGTGCGACCAGTGACGATGACCAAGCGCGAACTCGTAATTCGTGTGGCCAACAAGCTCAGCATGACGCAGAGCGATGTTGCCAAGATCATCGAGGGCGCCTTCGATGCCATCTCCGATTCCCTGGCGCGCGGCGAGCGCTGGGAACTGCGCGACTTCGGCGTATTCGAAGTGAAGGTCCGCGCTTCGCGCATTGGCCGCAATCCGCGCACCGGCGATCAGGTGCCTGTGCCCGAGCGACGCGTGGTCACCTTCCGTCCCGGCAAGAAGATGAAAGAGCACGTATCCGTGGCTGACGAAGCCGCCGATGCATCAAAGCCCGTCGAGGCGCCGGCCTCCGCTCCTGTTCATCCTCCGGTGCAGCCGGTGACAAGCGGGGACTGATCGCCCGCGGCGTGGGTTCGCGGTTTACGCAGAGGGCTTCGGCATCCACCATGCAACACCTCCTGGCCTGCGACACCACCACTTCTTTTCTCGCCCTGTCGATCTGCTCGCGCGAAGCGGCGGGTGCGCCCGTCGCGATGCGCGCGGAGTTGAGCGTGAATGCGGGCCGCCGCCATGCGGAGGGCATCTTCTCCGCGGCCGAATGGCTGCTGGAGCAGACCGGTCTTCAGCGTGATGAACTCACTCACCTCGCCGTGACCACCGGCCCGGGTTCCTTCACCGGGTTGCGCATTGGCGTGGCCGCGTGGAAGGGGCTGGCCTATGGCCTCAATCTGCCACTTGTGGGCGTGCCCACGCTCGATGCCCTGAGCCGCAGTCATCCATGGCAAGATGTCTCCCTTTGCGTGATGCTAGACGCGAAGATGAGCGAGGTGTTCACCGCCACGTATCGTTTCCAACAGGGCCGTCGGAACAAGGTGCGTCCCGACGCGGTCATCCCTCCCTCGGAGGCCATTGCGGGCCTGCCATCCGAAACGCTTTTCCTCGGCGACGGTGCCTTGCGCTACGCAGGATTGATTGGCGAGAGTTGCCCCGAGGCCCGAATCCTGGGGGAGGAGTACGGCGCGCTCACGGGCAAGGCCGTCGCATGCGAGGCCTTTGCCTTGCTGGACGCGGGGGCCGCCGTCGATGCTGCGCTGGTCGAACCGGTGTATCTGCGCAAGACCCAGGCCGAATACAACCGCGACCGCGCGGCGGCGGCAAGCGCATGAGCGTCTCCGAAGAACATGCCCTCGCGTATGTGCGCATCTGCCGCGACCACCTGCCTGCCCTGGTGGCGATGGAGGAAGCCTCGTATCCCGACCCGTGGAACCTCGGGATGTTTACGCAGGAAATCACGGGGCAGTCTTCTCATTTTTACGTGGCGCTCCGCGATGGCGAGATGGTGGGCTATGCCGGGTTCTGGCTGCTGCTCGATGAAGCGCACATCACCAAGATCACCGTGGCCGGAAATGAACGCCGGAAGGGTCATGGCCAGGCGCTGCTGGAATTCCTGATGGACCGCGCCCGCGCGCTCGACGCGAAGACCGTGCGCCTTGAGGTGCGCACCAGCAATGTGGCCGCGCGCGGCCTCTATCAGCGGAACGGATTTCAGGAGGTGGGGGTGCGGAAAGGTTACTACGCGCGCTCCGGCGAGGATGCAGTCGTGATGGTGAAGAACCTTGAGTGAGCCATTGGACACGCCCGCCACCGGGCCGGACGAGCCGCCGCTTGATCCGACCCTGCTGCTGAGCGTGCCGCCGCAATTGCCTGAGCACCGGGGCGCCGCCGAGCCCATCTCGGCCTCCGACGCCGAGACATCGTCCGCACTTATCCTTGGCACGATACCGCTCGGCGGCGCGGGCGCGGGCAGCGTGGAAGTCTCCGCCGACTCCCGCTTCCGGCACATCTCCATCAACAACAACCGCGCCACCACCGCGTGGATATCCGACTCGCCCAACTCCTTCATCGCGGTGCGCTTCGCGCCCGAGGGCGGCAAGCCGGTGTCTTATATCCTCCAGCGTCATTCGCGCTCGCAGGACACCGGGCTGGTTCCCGTGCCGCGTATCCCGAAGGGCGACTTCTCGAGCCGGGGTATCTATCCCATGCTGCATTTCCGTGCGCACGGGCAAGACCTTCCCTTCAATGCCGTGTGGATGCTCATGTCGCCCATGATTCCATTCGATCTCGAAGCCTCGCTCCTGCCCATGGTGCTTGCGAGCGTGCAGGTTCGGAATCGTCTCAAGGTGCCCGCGCTGGTTTCCGTGATGTTTCATCTGGAACACCTGTGCGGACGCTCGGGAGAGACACCGCTAGCGCCGCGCCCGATCAGCGCGCGGCATATCGAGGAAGACGATGGCGCGCCCCCGCCACCGGACGCGCGCGCGGCCCAAGCGCACAACGCCGTAGTCTTCGAAAGCGGCGGGCCTATTGTAAATGACGCCGATGGCCAGCACTGCCTTGCCGTGCGCACCAGCCGGGGCGGGCTGCCCTCGGTGGGCGCCTACAACGCGAGTGACCCCGAGCGAAATGCGGAGTTCTGGAGGCACTTCAAGGAAACGGGAGACGTGCCCACCGGGCTGCTGGGGGCGCAGGCTGAATTCGGCGCGGTGTGCCTCAAGTTCGAGGTGCCCCCCAAGGAAGACCGTTGCGCGGACTTCGCGTGGAGCTGGTATGCCCCGCTGTTCCGCGCGCCCGACGGCGAACAGATGGGCAACGGTTACACCTGCCTTGAGGAAGACGCCATCGAAGTGGCGCGGCGCGGCCTCAAGCACGGCGGCTACTACTGCAACTCGGTGCTGGATTGGCAGCAGCGCTTCAATTCTTCGTCACTGCCGCGCTGGCTCATCAAGGAACTTATCAACAGCGCGCGCATCTTTACGCGTAACGGCCTCTACGCGGAGGATGGACGCTTCGGTCTTCAGGCCAGCCCCCTCGACAGCCG
>JBJOID010000081.1:0-21032 GCA_046047315.1 Candidatus Hydrogenedentota bacterium
GTGCAGGTGTTGTCGATGGGAATCCGGTAGATGAGACCGTCTTCGTGGTTCGACACGAAGAGCTGGCTGTTCACTTCGTCGTAGCAAATGTTGCCCAGCGCCGGGCCCGCGTTGGGCAGGGTGGCCAGCACGCAAACGACGCCCGTCACGCCGTCCACCCGGTAGACCGCGCCGTATCCTCCCGGTCCCGCGGGGAAATCGCCATAGACACTCGTCGCTGTCACATACATGTTGGGCGGGGTGGCGTTGTCGAGCGCGATGCCAAAGACCTGCCCAAGCACGTTGGCCGTCCAGGGCACGCCCGCCTCATTGTGATCCATCGGGGGCTGCCAGTTCTGGTCGTTCACGGGCGGCGGCGTGGGGAACACGGGGGGCTCCTGCACATTGATGCGCGCCATCACAAAGCCGGAGGTGTTCGCCGCGTAGGGCGTCGTGGAGGGCAGGGGATATTGCAGGCCCGAGAAGCAGGTGGGGAACAGATCGCAGGGGGGCTGCTCGTCCGCGCCCTCGCCTTCTCCTTCGGTGGCTCCCTCGCTCTGTCCCTCTCCCTCGCCGCAGGGTTCGATGATCAGCTCACAGCGCACGTATATGGTTGTGACGGCGTTTGAAATCGCAATCGTGTACCAGCCCGCGTCGTCACAGTCCACCTGGTCGATGGTGAAGCTGCCGCTATCGCTTGTCTGGATAACCGCCCCATTAAAGAGTAATTGATAGACGATGCCGCTCTGCAGGCAGGGGTTGGTCACTGTGAAGGTGGCGTTGCCACCCGGCGCGATGGGGTTGGGGGGGCACTCGACCACGGGGTCGCAGGGGGCGGAATTGAGTTCCGTCACCACGGGCTGCCGGAAGATGGGGGGCGCGGCGTTGCCCGCCAGATCGACCACGTCATAGCGGAGCACATAGACACCCGGCTTGCCCGTGTCGATGTCGCCCGTGCGGATGACCCGGCCCGAGACATTGCCGTCGCAGTTGTCGAACGCGCTTACGCCCGGATCGACGTACTCGCTGCCCAGCTCGACCACCTGCGTGATGGAACCCACCAGCACCATGGTTGGTGGCACGGTGTCCGGGCTGCACTCCTGAGCCGGTGATACGCCGCACAGCGCTGCTGTCCCAAGAAAAAGCCCCGTCAAGAAATGCCGCGTAGACATGACTCTTGCCTCCCTCCCAATTGGGGGATCGCACGAATGGATCCCCCTGACCTTCCCGCGTCTTAAAAAGTGGCGCCCTGCCGGATGCCCCCGGGGTCTTTGCAACCCCGGCTCCCCGTTTGGCGTGGATTCTCCCCAACAGAATCTTAACGTGAGTCTAACCGGGGTTGAGTTGGCTGTCAATCAATAAATCCAAGGAAACTGCGCAGGGAGGCGTCACTAAAGTTTTCCGCCGCGCCCGCCGATATCGTGATTACGTAGCCGGGACATGGAGGTCCAGAGGCCGGCCGACACGGAAGTCAACCCTACGAGAGGGCCACGGGCATCTCGCGACGGACGGACGGGGAAGCGCCTATCCGCTCCAAGGGATGGAACCGAAAGGTTCCGCCTCAATCATGCGCCGCCGAAAGGCGGCGCATTTTTGTTGTTCAGGTTCCGCCCTTTGCGGCGGCGTGATACAATCCTTTTGGAGCAAGGCGTCGGCCCTGCTGGCGGCGCAAGCGAAAGGAGCATGGGGCCATGGAAGCACTCAAGCGGATGTGGAACCGGATCGTGTCGGCCTTTGCCGCCCCGGCGAAAGGCCATGGAACGGGCGGGGGTATCCATCTCGATGAGGACATCGGCACCCCGACGGCCTCGAAGGAACATGCCCCGCAATCCAGCGATCAGTGGAAGTCGCATGGAGGATTCCGCAAGTAGCGGAATGGGGTATGGGAAAAATTGGAGGCGGCGGGCGGAATCGAACCGCCGGATAAAGGCTTTGCAGGCCCCTGCCTTACCACTTGGCTACGCCGCCTCTGGCAAGCGGATATCCTAATCAACCAAATGCGCATGTTTCAATAGCGCATTCTTTATCGGGAACGGCTCCACGCGTTATGATCCCGGTGCGCATACCACCGGGGAGGCTGGCCGCTTCCAATTTCGTGGCCGCGCCCTGTCACCAACACCAACCGCGAACGAGGCCGACCATGTTTGAATCCTTGCAAATGGCACCCCCCGATCCGATCCTGGGCCTGTCCGACGCCTTCAAGGCCGACCCGAACCCGGATAAGATCAACCTTTCCATCGGGGTATTTCAGGATGAGCAGGGCCGCACGGCCGTGCTCGATTCGGTCAAGCGTGCCGAGCGCCTGATGCTTGAGCAGGAAACCTCCAAGACCTACCTGCCCATCCCCGGTCCTGAGGCCTACGGACAGGTGGTGCGGGAGATGCTGTTTGGCGCGACGCATGAGATTCTTGCCAGCAAGCGCGCCGTCACGGCGCAGACGCCGGGCGGCACCGGGGGCCTTCGCGTGGCCGGGGATTTCCTCAAGGATCATGTGGGGGTTTCCACCGTCTGGATGAGCGACCCCACGTGGGCCAACCATGGCCCCATTTTCCAAGCGGCGGGACTACAGACCAAAACCTATCCCTATTACGACCACGCCCAAAACGCGCTCGATTTCGAGGCGATGCTGGCCGCGCTGAAAACCGTGCCTCCGGGCGATGCGGTATTGTTGCATGGCTGCTGCCATAACCCGAGCGGCATGGATCCGGACCCCGAGCAGTGGGCTGCCATTGCCGCCGTGGCCCGCGAGCGCGGCTTCCTGCCGCTGTTCGATTTCGCCTACCAGGGCTTCGGCGATGGGCTGCGCGAGGATGCGGCCGGGCTGGGCGCCTTCTGCGGCGAAGGCTGCGAGCTGCTGGTCGTGAGTTCCTTCAGCAAGAACTTCAGCTTGTACAACGAGCGCGTAGGCGCGCTCACCCTGGTGGCCCGCGACGCCGAGCAGGCTGCCCGCGCCATGAGCAACCTGAAGCTCTCCATCCGCACCAACTACTCCAACCCGCCCGTCCACGGCGGCGCCATTGTCACCACGATTCTCCAGAACGCCGAGCTGAAGTCGGAATGGGAACGCGAGCTGGCGCAGATGCGTCAGCGCATCCACCAGATGCGTTCGCTGATGGTCGACGCGCTGGCGGCCAAGGGCGTGCAGAAGGACTTCTCCTTCATCAAGGCGCAGAAGGGCATGTTCTCCTTCTCCGGCCTGAGCAAGGAACAAGTGGCCCGCCTGCGCGACGACTACGCGATCTACATCGTGGGCTCCGGGCGCATCAACGTGGCCGGCCTTTCCCACAGCAACATCGAGCGGGTCTCGTCGGCCATCGCGGCGGTGCTGTAGCACCGCACCGACGAGGCTTTAGAATTCGTGACAGCTGTGCTTGTGGATGGGGCGCGGCGCGCCTAGAATGTGCCGCATCTTCCGGAGCGTCCCCGCATGCCGAACCCCATGCAATCGAGCGACCCCTTGCGCAGCGAGGGCGATGGCAACCTGACGCCACGCCGGGCGGCATGGGCGGCGGCACATATCGGGCCTGAAACGAAGGCGCTGCTGGAGGAGGATGCCCGTGTTTTCCTGCACCAGTCGCTGTCCACGCCTTGCCTTAACGCACTCCAATCCGCGGATGGCGCGGCGATTACGGACCTCGAAGGCCGCACGTTCCTCGATTTTCACGGCAACAATGTGCACCAGGTGGGCTATGGCCATCCGAAGGTGATCGCTGCCGTGAAGGCGCAGTTGGACGCGCTGCCCTTTTGCCCGCGGCGCTACACCAACGAACCCGCCGTGGCGCTGGCGACGCGACTGACGGAGCTCGCACCACCGGGACTGACCCGTGTGCTCTTCGCGCCGGGCGGCGCCGAGGCCATGGGCATGGCGCTCAAGCTGGCACGCGCCGCCACCGGTCGATTCAAGACCATCAGCATGTGGGAGAGTTTTCACGGCGCCTCGCTGGATTGCGTCTCGCTGGGTGGCGAGGCGATCTTCCGTCGCGATGCGGGGCCGCTGCTGCCGGGCTGTGAACACGCGCCTCCCCCTGACCCCACGGGTTGTCCCTTCAAGTGCGGTCGCGTGTGCAACGCGGCCTGCGCGGACTACGTGGAATACATGCTGGAGAAAGAGGGCGACGTGGCCGCCGTGGTGGCGGAAACGGTGCGCAGCACGCCGCTCTTTCCACCTGTGGAATACTGGCAACGCATTCGCGCCGCATGTGATCGCCATGGCGCCCTGCTGATTCTGGACGAGATTCCCACCTGCCTCGGGCGCACCGGCACCTTTTACGCCTGCGAGCATTACGGCATCGCGCCCGACATGCTGGTCGTCGGCAAGGGACTGGGTGGCGGGGTGTTTCCCATGGCGGCGCTGCTCGCGCGCGAGGAGCTCAACGTCGCGGGCGAAAAGGCGCTTGGGCATTACACCCATGAGAAGTCCCCGGTGGGCGCCGCCGCCGCGCTGGCCGCCATCGAGGTGCTGGTGGACGACGGCGTGATGGAGCAATCGCGCCGCCTGGGTGAACACGCGCTCGCCGCACTCGCTGCGCTCAAGCAGAAGCATTCCATAATCGGTGATGTGCGCGGGCGCGGGCTGATGCTGGGGGTGGAGCTGCTGCGCCCTGACAGCGGCGAGCGCGCCTGCGACGAGGCCGAGGCGGTTCTTTATGCCGCCCTGTCGAGAGGCTTGAGCTTCAAGCTGACGATGGGCAATATCCTGTTTCTTACCCCCGCCCTAACCATCACTCGGGATGAGATGGACCGCGCCATCCAGATCCTGGATGCCTGCTTCGAGGAACTGAGCGCTTCATGAAATCATCCCCCACCTTAATCGAGCGGCTGCCCCGGGGCCGCCAGGGTTTCCTGTGTTGTCTCGCGTTGGCCGCGCTGGTTTGCGTGCCGTCGCTCTTCATGGGCTTTTTCATCGACGACTACCTGCACCTCCTGACCGTTGAGGGGCGCTTTGATCTGGCATCCCCGCTGGATGTGTTTCGCTTTGCGGGCGGCGATGCCGATGAGTTGAAGCGATTCATGAATGAGGGGCCGCTGCCCTGGTTCTCCTATCTCGACATCAAGTTGCACTTTTACCGTCCCTTGTCGAGCCTGCTCATGCTGATCGACAATCGCCTCTTTGGGGACGCGGCCTTCTTCTACCACCTGCATTCCCTGCTCTGGTATGTCGCGCTCGTTGCACTCGTGGGGCTGCTCTTCAAGCGCAGCCTAGGTCCAGCCGCGCTTCTGGCCATGGCGCTCTACGCCCTGGACGAGGCGCATGTGATCCCCGCCGTGTGGTGGTCCAACCGCAACGCGCTCGTGGCGGCCGTGCCCGCGCTTGCCGGATTCCTCGCGCACCTGCGCTGGCGCGAGCAGGGATGGCGCTGGGGCTTGCCCCTGTCGCTGCTGGGCTACTCCGTCGGCTTTGCCGGGGCCGAGGCGGCCCTGGGGGTGATGGGCTACCTGGGAGCCTATGAGCTGCTGGGACGGCGCGACGCCTGGCAGCGGCGTATCGGCGCGCTGCTGCCCGCCGCGTTGCTGTCCGTGTTGTATCTCGGATGGTACAAGGCGAAGGGCTACGGCGTCAGCGGCTCTGGGGTGTACATCGATCCCATCCATGAATTCGCCGACTTCGCCGCGCTCGCCCCCGGGCGCCTCGCGATGATGCTGGCCAACCAGTTTCTCACCCTGCCCATCGAAGCCCCGGTCGTGGTGCGCGGCCTTGAGCTTCCGCTCATTCTCCTCAGCGCGGGCTTGCTGGCCGCATTCGTGTTCTTGATGCGGCCAGCCTGGCGCGAGGCGGACGCCGACACCCGCCGGGCGTTGACCTGGCTGATGGCGGGCGCGGTGTTGAGCGCGGCCCCCACGCTGGCCACCTTTCCTTCCGGTCGACTGATGACCCTGCCCTCCCTGGGCACCGCAGCGGCGCTGGCCATCCTGCTTCGCCACGCGTGGTCGTGTCGCGCGCGCGCTTCGTGGCGTGTGCTGGCCCTGGCGCTCTTGTTCATTCATGCCCTGGCGCCGCTGGCTTTGTGGACCGGCCTGCCGGTTCTGTTCGCGCGTCTCGACGACACTGGGCGCGCGGCGATACTCGATCCTTCCATCGCGCGGGAAGATGCGCGCGACGTGTCTCAAATCGCGTTGAATCCGCCGGACCCCTTCGTGGGCATGTATCCCTATCTCGTGCGGCTGCATGCCAGGGCGCCCATGCCTGCCACGTGGCAGGTGTTGTCGCTCGCGCCGCACGCCCATCGCTACACCCGCGTGGACGACCGCACCCTGGAGATGGAGATCGTCGACGGTGAGATGTTCACCATGCTTTTCGAGCAGCTCGTGCGGAGTCCCAACCGCCCCATGCTGCCGGGCGACACGGTCGACGTCGAGGCCTTCCGGGCGCGCGTGATCGACGTGGGGGAATACGGTCCAACCCGCGTGCGCTATACCTTCAAGAAATCCCTCGACGACCCATCCATCGAATTGCTGGAGTGGGGCGGCAAGGGCTTCCAGCGCCTTGCGCCGCCTCCTGTGGGAGAAAGCGTCCTTCTCGAAAAGAGCACCGGCATCACCAGCCCGGCGTATATTCTCGGCCTGAAATAGTCTCCGCCCAAGTCAACGCCGTGTAACGTAATTGCGTTTTAGCGGTAAGGTACAACGTGGAGACCAGCGCCGAGAAGTATCCGGCCACCACCAAAGCCGGAAGTGCCTCTCGCCGCACAACAGCGGAGACTTGTGAGAAATGGGCATCTTCGAAGCATTCAATGATTTCATCGCCGACGTCGTCAACTTCTTCATCGCGCTGCTCGATGACTTCCTCGGATTCTTCGGCATCGACATCTAGTCGACGCTGAAAGAGACTCAATCCAGGGTCAGGCCGAGGTACTACATGCCGAGGCCGCCATCGACACTAATGACCTCGCCTGTAATGTAGGCGGCATCGTCGCTGGCGAGAAACGATACCACGCCTGCGACATCGGCAGCCGTGCCGGTGCGCTTGAGTGGGATGCGTTCCAGCGCGAGTTCTCGCTGCTTCTCGCTGAGCGACGAGGTCATGTCAGTCTCGATGAGGCCCGGCGCTACGGCGTTCACCGTGATGCCGCGCGGGGCAACCTCCTGCGCATAGGCCTTGGTGAAGCCGATGATGCCGGCCTTGGCGGCGGCATAGTTGGTTTGCCCGCCCTGACCGTGGATGCCGACAACCGAAGTGAGGTTGATGATGCGTCCCGCTCGCGCGCCCAGCATGCCGCGAGCGGTGGAGCGGCACAGGTGAAACACGCTGTTCAGGTTCGCCTGAATCACGTCGTTCCAGTCCGCGTCTTTCATGCGCATCAGCAGGCCATCGCGGGTGATGCCGGCGTTATTCACGAGGATGTAAGGCACGCCATGCGCGGCCGTGACCGTTTCGATCAGGGCGTTCACGGCCGCGGGGTCCGACACGTCGCAGCCGTAGCCATGCACTTCGGGTCCCAGTTCCGCCGCCACGCGCTGCGTGGCAGCGGTGTCCCTGCCGCAAATGACCACGGTGGCGCCTTCGCGCGAGAACCGCTCGGCGCAGGCGCGGCCAATGCCCCGCGTGCCCCCGGTGATTAAGGCCAACCGGCCCTCGAATCGAGACATGCTTCACTCCTCTCCAGGGATATTCGACGACATGGCCGCCAGCAAGGGGCTGCGATCGAAATAGACTTCGTTCGAGTAAATCAGGCCATCGCGCAGTTGCACGACACAAACGCCATCGACCTCGATCCGTCGCGAGCCGACGGGAATTGAGGCGTGCCACTCGTTCAGGAATCCGTCGTGCAGGGGCTTCGAGCTGCGCTGGGTCCAGACCCACTCCGGGTTACGGCCAAGCAGCTTGCGGAAATACGCAATCAGCGCTTCCTTGCCCCGCACGCCGCCCGGCACAGCCGGGTCCGCGTAGTGGCAATCATCCGTGTAGAAGGCCGCCAGGCGCTCGGGATCATTGCCGGTCCAGGCGGGCAGCCAGCGCTCCGCGAATGCCCGCGCGGCAGCGGCGTCCATTCCTTCAAAGGTCATCGTACGCGACTCCATCAGCCTGCGAAAACAGCCTGCCTATGGTATCGATCGCATCCGCAGCACACCAAGTCCCAAGGCGACAAACCGGCTTCTCCGGCTGGAGAAGTTCGGTAACTGGCGTGCGCATGCGGGTCGATGGTAGCATAGAGGCTTCCCCTTTGGACCCGCCGGGGAAACTCTCTCGTTGTCCAGCGCGGCCACCCGCCGCTTGAAGGAGATTTCGCCATGGAAACGCGCGCATTCAATTTCTCCGCCGGTCCCGCCGGCCTTCCCCTGGCCGTGCTGGAGCAGGTGCAGAAGGACCTGCTGTGTTACCCGGGGGCGGGCGCGTCCATCATGGAAATCAGCCACCGCTCAAAGACTTACGACGCGGTGCACGCCAAGGCCAAGTCGAACATCAAGCAGCTGCTGAACCTGCCGGACAACTATCACGTGCTGTTCTGCCAGGGCGGCGCCACGCTCCAGTTCACCATGTTGGCGATGAACCTGCTGGGCAAGGAGCAGTCCGCCGACTACATCTATTGCGGCGCCTGGGCCAAGAAGGCCATGGGCGAGGCGAAGAAAATCGGCAAGATTCGCACGGTGTGGAGCGGCGAGGCGGAGCGCTTTACCCGCATGCCTGAGCAGGCCGACCTCGATCTCGACCCGAACGCGGCTTACCTGCACATGACCAGCAACGAGACCATCGAGGGCGTGGAGTGCTTCGAGGAGCCGCAGAGCGGGAACGTGCCGCTGGTGTGCGACGCCTCGTCGGACTTCCTGTCGCGCCCCATCGACATCACGAAGTACGGTCTGCTCTATGCGGGCGCACAAAAGAATGTGGGGCCGGCTGGCGTGGCGGTGGCCATCCTGCGCGACGACCTGCTCGAGCGCGTGCCCGCCGGGCTGCCGTCGCTGCTCGACTACAAGGTGATGGTGGAGAACGACTCGCTCTACAACACGCCCCCCTGCTTCGCCATCTACCTGATCAGCCTGACGACCCAGTGGGTCATCGACACCTTTGGCGATCTGGCGGGCATGGAAGCGCACAACCGCAAGAAGGCGGGCATCGTGTATGATGCCATCGACAACAGCGACGGCTTCTATGTGGGCCACGCCCAGCCGCAGAGCCGCTCGCTGATGAACGTCACCTTTGTGCTCAAGAACAAGGACCTCGAAGGCGAGTTCGTGAGCCAGGCCAAGGCGCTCAACCTGCACGAGCTCAAGGGTCACCGCTCCGTCGGCGGCTTCCGCGCGTCCATCTACAACGCCATGCCCATCGAAGGCTGCGAGGCGCTCGCCGACTTCATGAAGGATTTCGCCCAGAAGAACGGGTGATACGATGCCCCGCACCCTGATCGTTGGCTGTGGTTATGTCGGCTCGGCGCTGGCGCATTTGCTGGCGGAGCGGGGCCACGAGGTCTGGGGCATGCGCCGCTCGCGGGCCACAGATGCCAACGGCATCCGCTGGCTGCAGGGCGATGTGCTTGCGCCGGAGTCCCTTGCTTTCCCCGATGCGCTTGACCATGTGGTCTATGCCGTTTCGGCGGACGCCTCCACCGAGGACTCCTACCGGGCGGCCTATGTGACCGGGCTTCGCAATGTGCTGGAAGGCTCGCGGCGCGCGGGGCAGTCTCCCCGCGTGGTGTTTGTCAGCAGCACGGGGGTCTACCATCAGGACGACGGGACATGGCTGGAGGAGTCCAGCCCCACGCAGCCCCGGGGATTCTCCGGCCGCCTCCTGCTTGAGGGCGAAAACCTCCTTCATGATTCCACTTTCCCCGGCGTGGTCCTGCGCTTGAGCGGCATCTATGGTCCCGGCCGGGGCCGCACGGTGGACAGTGTCCGCAGTGGCGGCGCGCGCCGGGTGCGGGGAAGCAAGGCCGTGCTGAACCATATCCATCGCGACGACTGCGCAGGCGCGATAGCGCATGTACTTTCCCTGCCGGATCCCGCACCTCTGTACCTCGGCACGGACTGCGAGCCCACGCTGAAGAACGAGGTGCTGAGCTGGGTGGCAAGCCAACTGGGTCTGCCCGATCCGCCCGAGGTGGATGCGGAGCCTGGGGCTGGTATCCATCGCGGAGGCCACCGATTCTATTCGAACAAACGCCTGACGGATTCCGGCTATGTCTTCCTGTTCCCAAGCTATCGCGAGGGCTACAAGAGTCTGCTGGGTTTGCCCGGCGATAACCCGATACCCTAGACTTCGTTTCCTCGCGGGCAAGGCGGGACTACTCGGGAGGAGCCTAAGTCTTGCTGGAAAATCCCTTCGCGCTTCGCGCTCTCAGTGCGTTCGGCCTCGTCGCCATGTTGGCCATGGCATGGATGCTTTCGGAAGATCGTCGAGCGCCCAACCGGCGCATCATCCTCTGGGGCATGGGACTCCAGATACTTCTCGGCATCCTCATCCTGCTCACCCCCTTCGGCGTTCCGTTCTTTGCCGGTGTGCGCGCCGGGTTTGACGCCATCACCGATGCAAGCCGCGAGGGCGCCAAGTTCCTGTTTGGCAACCTCACCGACTTCTTCATGGTGGGCACGGCCCAAGTGCCGGGGGCGAATGGCCTCGAGACCATTGAGGGATTCCCTATTGCGGCGGTGGTTGGCTTTCGGGTGCTGCCCACCATCATCTTTGTGGCGGGACTTGCGTCCGTCCTCGCTTATCTCGGAATCACGCAGCGGATTATCGGCGCGATAGCCTGGCTGATGCGGCGCACGCTGCGCACCTCGGGTGCGGAGACCTTCTCCGCCGCGTTGCTGGTGTTCATGGGCATCGAGGGCATCAGCGCGCTGGGGGCCTACCTGCAGAAGCTGACGCGCTCCGAACTCTTCGCCATCATGACTGCGCATCTCTCCACCATCGCCGCGAGTGTCATGGTCGCTTATGCCTCCTTCGGTGCGGACCCGGGACACCTGATGGCGGCGTCGCTGATGAGCGCGCCCGCCGCCCTGCTCATCGCCAAGCTGATGGTGCCCGAGCAAGAGCTGCCCGCCACCGGGGGCGTCGACTTCAAGGCGCTGCCCAGCGACGCCCACAACGTCTTCGATGCCGCTTACCAAGGCGCATCGCTCGGGCTCAAGATGGCGCTCAACGTGGCCGCCATGCTCATCGTGTTCATCGGCCTGATTCACCTGCTCGACCTCATCACCACCGGGGTCACCAGCTTCTTTGTCGAGGGCGGCGTTTCGTTGTCGGTCATGCTGGGCTGGCTGTTCCGCCCCTTCGCTTTTCTCATGGGCGTGCCCTGGCAGGACATCCCCGAGGTGGCGCGGCTGCTGGCCATCAAGACCTTCTTCAACGAGTTCATCGCCTACGAGAACCTGCAACCGCTGATTGCCAACGGTACCCTTCAGCCGCGTTCGGTCACCATTGCGACCTATGCGCTGTGCGGCTTTGCCAACCCCGGCAGCCTCGGCATCATGATTGGCGCGCTCGATGCGCTCGCCCCGCACCACCGCGACAACGTGGCCCGGCTTGCCGTGCGCGCGCTTATCGCGGGAACGCTCGCCTCCTTCACCACGGCATGCGTGGCGGGCATGCTGGTGGCCAGCTGACATGGCCGCGCTTCCGCCCCGCGTTTTGAGCATCGCCGGCAGCGATTCCGGCGGCGGCGCGGGTATTCAGGCAGACCTCAAGACCATGTGCGCCTTGGGTTGCTACGGCATGACGGCCATCACCTCCGTTACCTGCCAGAATACACAGGGCGTCTATGGCGTGCAGGACCTGCCCCCCGCCTTTGTCGCGGAGCAGGTTACCCGTGTGCTCGAAGACATCGGCGCGGACGCCATCAAGATCGGAATGCTTTCCAACGCGCCCATCATCCATGCCGTGGCCGATGCCCTGGAGCGTTATCGCGGCCTGCCCGTCGTGCTCGATCCCGTGATGGTGGCCAAGAGCGGCGACCCCTTGCTGCGCGTCGACGCGCAGACCGCACTCAAGGAACGGCTCCTCCCCCTCGCCGCGCTGGTCACGCCCAACATCCCCGAAGCCGAAGCGCTCACCGCGTTGTCGATTGCCGACGACGCCTCCGCGCGCGCCGCGGCCCGGGCGCTGCTGGATTGCGGCGCGGCGGCCGTGCTCATCAAGGGCGGGCATCTTTCCGGCCCACGCGTGTTGGACCGGCTGTTCACGTCAAACGGTGAGGAGCTTGCCTTCGAATCCGAACGCATCGACACCGCCAACACCCACGGCACCGGCTGCACCCTGTCGTCGGCCATTGCCTGCCACCTCGCGTGGGGGCAGGTAATGAAGGAGGCCGTGCGTCTCGCCACGGAGTACGTGCACGGCGCTATCCAACACGCCCTGCCCCTCGGCAAGGGACACGGCCCGTTGGATCATGGGTGGAAAGATGGTCGGGGTGAGAGGATTTGAACCTCCGATTTCCTGCACCCAAAGCAGGCGCCTTACCGGGCTAGGCCACACCCCGACGGGGGCGCCCAGAGCATAGCACCCGCCGGGCACATGCGGCAATCATTCGTTTGGGGCATAAGGCGGGCTTGTGTCCGCGCCGGGCGGGCTGTTATCGTAGCGACTCGGTCCACGCGGGGGAGCGCGGTCTTGTCATGCCTGAACGGCGTCTCGCGCGGGTCCGTTGCCTCTTCGTGTAGAGCGGCGCCGCGCTTCCAAAAGAAAGTGCAACATTATGGCCACATTCTCCACGTTCACCGTTTGCCCTCGCCTTCCTGAACGCATTTCCTCGCTGCTGGACATTTCCAACAACCTTTGGTGGTGTTGGAGCCCGGAGGCCGTCGAGCTCTTCGTGCGCATCGACCGCAAGCTGTGGGTGGAAACGCACCAGAATCCCCGGTTGATGCTGGGCAAAGTGAGTCAGGTGCGGCTGGAGGAGCTGGCGCGCGACGACAGCTTCCTTGCCCACATGGACCGGGTGGCGGCGGCGATGAACACTTACTGCCAGCATGACCACTGGTTCGAGCGAAACCCGCAGGCCCCGAAAGATTTTCTCGTGGCGTATATGTCGGCGGAGTTCGGGCTGCACGAAAGCGTGAAGCTGTATTCCGGTGGCCTTGGCGTGCTGGCGGGCGACCATCTGAAGGCGGCCAGCGACCTGGCCCTCCCGCTGGTGGCCGTGGGACTGCTTTACCGCGAGGGGTATTTCAGCCAGTACCTGAACGCGGATGGCTGGCAGCAGGAGCGCTACCCCAAGAACGACTTCTACAACATGTCGATGGAGAAGGTGCTGAAGCCCAACGGCGACCCCTTGGTGATCTCCGTGGAGTATCCGGGGCGCAACGTGAAGGCGTGGGTGTGGAAGATCCAGGTGGGGCGGGTGCCGCTGTATGTGTTGGACTCGGACCACGAGGACAACAGCTTGGCGGACCGTTCCATCACGGACAAGCTCTACGGCGGCGACCACGAGGCGCGCGTTCGGCAGGAGATCATGCTGGGCATGGGAGGGGTCATCGCGCTGCATGAAATGGGCATGCATCCCTCGCTCTACCACATGAACGAGGGCCATTCGGCTTTCATGGTGCTGCAACGCATCAAGGACGTGATGCGCGACGAGGGGTTGAACTTCATCGAGGCCGCCGAGGCCGTGAAGGCCGCGAGCGTATTCACGACGCACACCCCCGTGCCCGCGGGCAACGACATGTTCGACCCGATGCTCATCCAGCGCTACTTCACCAAGTACTGCCACGACGTCGGCATATCGATGCATCACCTGCTCTCGCTGGGACGCGAGCGCCCGGACGACGAGAACGAGAAGTTCTGCATGACCGTGCTCGCCCTGAAGCTGGCCGCGGGCGCCAATGGCGTGAGCAAGCTGCATGGCGAAGTGGCGCGCGACATGTGGAAAAACACCTGGCCGGAGGTGCCGGTGGACGAGGTGCCAATCACGTCGATCACCAACGGCGTGCACACGCGCTCGTGGATTTCGCACGAGATGGGCGATCTCTACACGCGCTATCTCGGCCCGGGATGGATCAACAACCCGGATGATCAGAGCCTGTGGGAACGCGTCGATGAGATACCCGACGCGGAACTGTGGCGCACCCATGAGCGCCGCCGCGAGCGGCTGGTCGAGTTTGCGCGCCGCCGTCTCTATGATCAGTACAAGGCGCGCAACGCTTCCACGCAGGAGCTGCGAATCTGCCAGGAGGCGCTGGATCCCGAGGCACTGACAATTGGCTTCGCCCGCCGCTTCGCCACCTACAAGCGCGGCGCGCTTTTCCTGCGCGACCGGGAGCGCATCAAGCGCATCATCATGAACGCGGATCGCCCCGTGCAATTCATCATCGCGGGCAAGGCGCACCCGGCGGACAACGCGGGCAAGCAGATCATCCGCGACATCCGCCATTTCGCACGCGAGGCCGACATCCGGCTGCGCGTCATCTTTATCGAAGACTACGACATGAACGTGGCCCGGTACATGGTGCAGGGCGTGGATTGCTGGCTGAACACGCCGCGCCGGCCCATGGAGGCCAGCGGCACGAGCGGCATGAAGGCGGCCATCAATGGCGCGCTCAACATCTCGGTTCTGGATGGCTGGTGGTGCGAGGCGGTGCTGCTGGGCGCCAATGGCTGGAGCATCGGCCAGGGCGAGTCCTATGCCTCCCCGGAGGAGCAGGACGCGGTGGAGAGCGAGGCGCTTTACGACATCCTCGAGCAGGACATCACCCCGCTCTTCTACGATCGCCCCACCTCGGACGGCCTGCCGCGCAAATGGATCGAACGCATGAAGACGGCGATACGCACCTGCTCGCCCGTGTTCAGCACCTACCGCATGGTGCAGGAATACACCGACCGCTTCTACGTGCCCTGCTCGATGCGCCGCTGGAACATGAAGGCCGATAGCCGCAAGCGCACGGTGGCGCTGGCGCACTGGAAGGAAAAGGTGCGCAGCCAGTGGCAGCGCGTTCACATCACCGACGTGGTGCACAGCACGACCGAGGGCCTCAGCGTGGGCAGCCGCCTGCCCGTGTCGGCCACGGTGTATCTGGGCGACCTGAAGCCGGACGATGTGAGCGTGGAGGTCTACTTCGGCCCGCTCGATCCGGACGGCGTGCTGCGCCGTGGCCGCGCGGCGGAGATGAAGCATGTGCTCGACCTCGATGGCGGCCAGGCGCGCTTCGACGGCGAGGTGGATTGCACGGACACAGGCCAGATGGCCTTTGCGGTGCGTTGCCTGCCAAGCCATCCCGACCTCTGCCAGAAGCACGAGATGGCCCTGATTCGATGGGCCTAGGTGAAGCGAACCTGAACAATGCCGGTTGAGGTTTTTCTGGGCCTGTTCCTGCTGATGGGCTTGGCGGGATTTCTTTGCGTCGTGCTGATCTTCCGGCTTGCCATCCAGGATTGGACCTTCTGGGACGACGATTGACGGTTTTGCGGAATACCCCGGAGGTAATCCTTGCCGGATGGCCGCCCGATTCCGTAGCATAGGGGGAACTTGGAGTCCACCCCCTTATGCCCGTTGAAGCGATACGTTGGCGCGACGGCGTCTTGAGCATTATCGACCAGACCCTCCTGCCTGAAACGTGCCGCTACATAACGCTGGACAACGAGCAGGCCGTTTGGGAGGCCATCTACCGCCTGAGGGTGCGCGGTGCTCCGGCCATTGGCTGTTGCGCCGCCTATGGCGTGATCGTGGGGCTGCGCGATCGGATGCGCGGGGGAGCCGATGATCCCATTCGCGCGGCTGATGCGGTGTGCGACTACCTCGAGGGCAGCCGGCCCACGGCGGTGAATCTCGGCTGGGCCTTGCAACGCATGCGGCGCTGCGTGGCGGCGAATGTAGGCGCGCCGTTCGACTTGCTGTGTGCCGCCATGGAGAGCGAGGCCCGCACCATCTTCGACGAGAATGTCACCCTTTGCCGCGCCATTGGCGACGTGGGCGCCCAGCTCATCCAAGATGGCGACGGCGTGCTGACGCACTGCAACACCGGGCCACTGGCCACGGGCGCCGAGGGCACCGCTTTCGCGTGTATCTTCCGCGCGCATGAACAGGGCAAGCACATCCATGTCTACGCGGACGAAACCCGCCCCCTGCTTCAAGGCGCTCGCCTGACCACCTGGGAATTCCAACAGGAGGGCGTGCCCGTCACGCTCATCTGCGACAACACGGCGGCGGTGGTGATGCGCGAGCGCAAGGTACAGTTGGCGATCGTGGGGGCGGATCGCATTGCGGCGGATGGCAGCGCGGCGAATAAGATTGGCACCTATGGCGTGGCCGTGCTGGCCAAGGCGCATGGCATACCGTTTTATGTGGCCGCGCCTTATAGCACCTTTGATCTCGACCTTGCCCGCGGCGTCGACATCCCCATTGAGTATCGAGAGGCGGAGGAAATCACCGAGGGCTTTGGCAAGCGCACGGCCCCCGAGGGGGTCGAGGTTTATGCCCCCGCCTTCGACGTCACGCCGCCAGAGCTGATCACCGGCATCATCACGGAGCATGGAATTCTGCGCCCGCCCTACACCGAAAGCATCGAGGCCCGCATTGGCCGGGGGCAAGGACTGCCCGCCGCAGCGGGTTAAAGGGGCGCCCGCGCATTGGAACGCCTGGTTTCCCATATCGCCGCCATGAACGACGAGAACCTGCCCTTGGCATTTCTCGAAGACATGGCGCTCTGCGCGGCGTGGCTCGAGTCTCACCACGATGAGCCCGCCGAGCAGGCGCGCTTTCCCACGCTGCGCGATCGTATCGACCAGTGGGTGGAGTGCGCGGATCCTGTTGCGGCGGGAGAAGTGAGCGCCGGATCACGCCAGCAGCCCATCCTTCGTGCTTATGTGAACGACCTCATACGCGGCAAGATTGGCGAGCTTGCACGCGACGAGCTGGACTTCGTGTATCTCGCGTGGGTGCTGTCCGAGCGCTCCAAGATGGAAGGTCTTTTCGAGCGCTCCCTCGAATGCCTGCGCCCCTTCATTCGCCAGCTGGAAAAGGCCCGCGCGGCCACGCCGCTTTGTCCGGGCCTGCCCAACCTTTCCGGGCGCGTGGCGCACTACGATGAATCCGACATGCGCAAGGCCGAGCCTCGCGATGTGAAAATATTCGCCGGCATCGAGGCCACCGTGCGTGGTCCGGTGCTTATGCATACGGGCGACGTGAAAATCGTCGGCGATATTCCCGTGGACTGCACGGTGGTGGTGGAGGATGGCTCGTGCTATGTGCGCGGCGGGGTGCAGGGCAAGCTGGCGGCCACGAAGAATTGCGAGGTCATGGGCGCCATCTCCGGCATCGTGGTCACGCGGCGCGGCCATGTGCGCTGCGGCACGGTGGTTAATCCCGCCCGGGTGATCTCGAAAGAAGGAAGTGTTTCGATCATTTATGGCGAGGCGCCCCGCCTGATCTTTGCAGCCAACGACCTTAACATCGCGCGCGGCGCGATTGGCGGCAAATACCGGGCGAGCAACATCAAGTGCGAGGGGCCGGTCGAAGGCGGCGAGTTCCACGTATCGGGCCGGCTCGGCGCGCTCCGGCTGGATTCCACCGGCGAGCGCGTGTGCCAGGTGGTGCTGCGGCGCATCCTCAGCTGCCGGGACTACGGCGAGGTGCTCACGCACGAATCCACCCGGCTGCTCACGAATGCCATGCACATACGTCACCGCATCGGGCATTTGCGCGGCATGATGGCGCTGACCGAGCGCGAGGCCGACGACTACGCGGGCGCGGTGCTGAGCTTCATCACCGGGGCCGAGTCGACCCCGGCGCGCATCCAGAACGTGCAACAACTCCGGCGCGGCGTGGCCTACATCGATCGCCTCGAAGTCGCGATGCAATCGCTCATCAAGTCCATCGAGGATCAACTGGCCCTCAACGACAACGACCGCGACAGCGTGGGGGACAGCAATGACGTGCGCGTGGATGTGCGCCTCTTGATCGAGGATCTCGAATCCGACCTCGGGCTGCTCAGCGCGGAAGGCCCCATCCACCGCGAGGTGCTGGATTACCGGGAGGTGGTGACGCGCGCGGCGAAGCAGTTGCAGCGCGCCTTCGTGACCGAGCATCAGGTCATTCTCGAGCTTCAGTCGCTGTTGCGGCTGCAACAAACCCTCGATGAAAAGCGCGAGGAACTGGAACGCCTCCAGGAGCAGGGCAGCGAGGTGGTGGTGGACAGCAACAGCCAGGCGGCGGTCCTTGAGAAGGCGCGACAGAACCAGGCCCGGGTGGACCTGCTGGTGAAGCTGCTCGAGAGCGCGCGCAAGGGGCAGGGTACCGAGACCCTGCGCAAGCGCTGCCAGGACCGCTACGTGAAGCTGATGCAGCGCAACATCGAGAATCGCCGCGCCCGCGCCATCGAATACGCCACGAGCGTGCGAAAGCTGGAGAACGACATCTCCCTGATACGCGCGAAGCTCTGGAGGGAATACCGCGTGTCGCTGCCCCGGCATGTGGTGGAGCAGCTGCCCGATGTGCACCCCGAGGTGGAGGCCGTCTTCTCGGACGGCGTGCGCATTCTCGCGTGGACCCATCAACTCGACTCGAACACGGTGGATCCGGGTTCCATGGTGGTGACGAAGGATTCGGGAGGGGAACCGATTCACTATTACCGCCTGGGGCACGGGGCGATTCGCTCAGGCGCGGAGCCGGTCGCGGAGCCGCGCCGGCGCGGAGGACGCCGGTGAGCGAGGCGACGCAGATTGTTGCGATTGACGGACCTGCGGGCGCGGGCAAGAGTTCGGCCGCGCGCGAGGCGGCTCGGCGGCTGGGCTTTCGCTTTCTCGACACTGGCGCGATGTACCGCGCGGCAACCTGGCGCGCCCTCCGCGACGGGGTGAGCCCGAACAACAAGCCCGCCCTCATCGCCAGCACGCGCGCCATGAAGCTGGACATGGTGGAAGAGCCCGGCGGGCTGCGCGTGCTTGTGGACGGGGAGGATGTGACCGACGCAATCCGCACGCCGGAGATCACGCGGCAGATAAAGCTGCTCGATCAGATACCCGACGTGCGCGCGCACCTGGTGGAATTGCAGCGACACTTCGGCGAGGGCGGTCCCACCGTGGCAGAGGGACGCGACATCGGCACGGTGGTGTTTCCCAAGGCCCGGTGCAAGATCTTCCTTGACGCCTCGCCCGAGGAGCGGGCCCGGCGGCGCGCCGAGCAACTGACCGCCAAGGGCGTGCCCTTTGACCTTGAAGAGCTGAAGCAGGAAATCCGCGACCGCGACGAGGCGAGCCGCAAGCGCCGCATAGCCCCCCTGCGCCAGGCCGAGGACGCCGTGCTGCTGGACACCACGGAATTGGACTTTGAGCAGGTGGTGCAACGGCTGGTGGCGATTGCGCGCGAGAAGCTATGTCTGTAACCCATCTCCCCAAACGCTGGAATATCGGCGAGATACAGCATGGCGAGGCGCGCCAGCTCGCCGCCGACACGGGCCTCTCGCCCCTGCTGGCCCACCTGCTATTGTTGCGCGGACTCGACAACCCGGCGGCGATCGAGCGCTTTCTTCGCCCCGGGCTCGGCCAGCTTTCCGACCCCTACCTGCTGACCGGCATGGCGGACGCGGTGGAGCGCATCACCCTGGCCCGTTCCCGCGGCGAGCGCGTGTTGGTTTTCGGCGACTATGACGTGGACGGCATCTCCGCCACGGCCATCCTGGTGAACGCGCTCAAGCGCTTCGGCATCGCGAACCCGAGCTATGGCATGCCCGCCCGGCTGGAGGAGGGCTACGGCCTCAGCCCCTCGCACGTGGACGCGGCCAAGCGCGAGGGCGTGTCGCTGATCGTGACGGTGGACAACGGCATCACCGCGTTTGACGCCGCCGAGCGCGCCCGCAAGACCGGCGTCGGCCTGGTCGTCACCGACCACCACGCGCTCGACACCCGGCTGCCGCCCGCCTGCGCCGTCATCAATCCGCGCCGCGAAGCGGAGACCTACCCCGGCTACCACCTCTGCGGCGCGGGCGTGGCCTTCAAGCTCTCCTGCGCCCTGAACGGCACCCCCAACGATCTCGATTTGGCCGCGCTGGGCACCGTGGCCGACATGATGCCGCTCACCGGGGAGAACCGCGTCATCGTGTCGCTGGGATTGCGGCATATGGCCAAGCACCAGCGCACCGGGCTCAAGTGCCTTGCCGCCTCGGCAAACTTCCCCATCGAGGAAGTGACCTCGCAGCGCATTGGCTTTCAGCTGGGGCCGCGCATCAACGCCGCCGGACGCCTGATGGACGCCGAAGTGGCGCTGCGCCTGCTGCTGGCGGAGTGTCCCGTCGAGGGCGCCGGCCTTGCCCGCGAACTCGAGCGGGCTAACGAGGAGCGGCGCGCCGTCGAGCGCGCCATCTTCGACGAGGCCGCCGCTGAACTCGACGCCTTCCTCAGCGAGCAACAGCGCGGCGTGGTGGTGGCGCGGTCCGACTGGCATCCCGGCGTTATCGGCATTGTCGCCGCGAAGATCCAGTCGCGCTATCGCAGGCCCGTGGTGCTCATCGCGCTCGACGAAAGCGGCGAGGGGCGCGGCAGCGGGCGCAGCGGTCCCGGATTCGACATGGTCGAGGCGCTCACCCGCTGCCAGCAGCATCTGCTGAAATACGGCGGTCACCGCGCCGCCGCCGGGCTGAGCATCCGCTCCGAGCAGGTGCCGCACTTCAAACGCGCCTTTGAAGAGGAAGTGCTTCGCCAGATCGGCACCGAGCCTGTGCCCGACGAGATTCGCGTGGACCTGATCGCCTCCTTCAGCCAGATCGATTTCGCCCTGCTCCGCGCCATCGAAACCCTTGAGCCCTTTGGCAATGGCAACCCCGAGCCCGTCTTCGCCACCATGGGCGTCGAGGTGATCCCCGAAAGCATCCGCGTGCTCAAGGAACACCACCTCAAGATGCGCCTGCGCCAGGGTGACGCGGTCTTCGACGCCATTGGCTTCGACCTCGCCCCGCGCTACTACGCAGAATCCCTGCCGCATCGAATCGACGTGGCCTACACCCCGCAGGTCAACACCTGGCGCGGCGAGCAATCCATCCAGCTGCTCCTGCGCGATTACCGCCCCGCCACCTGAGCCCGACGGCCACCCTCACAGCAAGGGGCAGAAGCCGTCTTCTCCCGATTCGCAGCGCTCGTAGGCGCCGGTGTTGTAAAGCTGGATGGCGCGCAGCAGTTCGCTCAGGCTCACTTCGCC
>JBJOID010000082.1:0-21215 GCA_046047315.1 Candidatus Hydrogenedentota bacterium
TTGCGTAGCCCGGGCGGATTCGCTTAAGCAGATACATTTGAAAGTGGTCCAACCTGCCGGAGCCAATCATCCGCTTGAGCAGCAGGGAGCCGGTGGTGAAGTCCTTGCTGAGCATCGGGAACATTTCCATCACGCGGCTGATGTTCGCCTCCGCCCGCGCGGCCACCAGTTCCGGCGCGGCGTTCGGGCCCAATTCGCGCACCGCCGTCAAGCCGCCCTGCAAGGCGCCGTAGATGAGATCCTCGGTGGAGAGGTGGCGCAAGGTGCTGTAGGTGTAGGGGCGGTATCCGGAAAATGCTGGGTTCTGGTCGAGCTCAATGCGGTACTCTTCCTGAAGTTTCGCCTCTTCGTCCAGCATCTTGATGATGTAGGCGTAGACGTCCTCCACTTCCTTGCCATCAATAATCAGCGCATGGGCGGGATGGGCCAGACACAAAGCAAGGCAGGCTAGCGCAAACCCTGTGCTCAGGTATCGGAAGTAAGTGGTTTGACTCTGCATCGATTGCGTCTCGAAGCTCCGCGCCGCCGGAGCATGCCCTGGGTTAACCGCCATAACGCGCGACATCGTCCGCCAGTTTACAGCATTTCCAGCTCTGTCAAGAAGATTGTGCCGTCAGGACTTCCCGGATGGCTGCCAGCAGATTGGCCAGACGCACCGGCTTTTGCAGCACAATGGATACCGGAGGTTGGGCCAGTGAGGAGCCTTCGTCCGGTTCAGTGAATCCGCTTACGAGGATGATGGGAAGTTCGGGCCGCGCCTCGCGGATGCGCTCCGCCAGGCGGGTGCCGCTCATGTGCGGCATGGAGTGATCCGTTATCACCAGGTCGAAGCGGTCCGGGTTCGCGCTGAAATGCTCCAACGCTTTGCGACCGTCCTCGCAGTGTTCCACCTCGAAGCCAGCCTGGCGCAATGCCTCCGAAAGGAATCCAGCCACCGCGGCCTCGTCCTCGGCCAGCAGGATTCTGCATCCGCGCAACGCTTCCGGCGTGCTCATGGCCGGGGCCGCCTTGGCGGCTGGCGAGGCATCCTGAAGCAGGGGCAGAAAGACGCGCATTTCCGTGCCTTGGCCTACCTTGGATTCCACCGTCAGGTGTCCCGCCATGCCGTGAAGCGTGCCATGCACGACCGCCAGTCCCATGCCCGACCCTTTACCAAGCTCCTTTGAGGTGTAAAAAGGCTCGAATATCCGGGCCACGTCTTCCGGGGGAATGCCACATCCGTTGTCGGACACACTGATGACCCCGTACTCTCCGCTGAAGTGTTGGCCACAGCTGGCGCAAACCTGCTCCGATGCCTGGCCGCGCCGCAATTCAACCCTAATGCGACCAACCTCGGGGATGGCGTCGCGGGCATTGATGACCAGGTTGAGCAGCAATTGGTGTAGCTGCGACGGGCTGGCGCGGGTGTGAAGCGGCTGTTCGCCCAGCTCCGTCTCCAGCGTGATCGTGGCGGGAAGGGTGGAGCGAAGAATGCCCAGGGCTTCCTGCACGGCGTCACCAATATTCACCGATTCTTCCGCTGCCTTGCCCGGTCGGCTGAAGGTCAGCAACTGGCGCACAAGATCACGTCCTCGAAGGGCGGCGTTCTCCACCTCCCTGAGATACCGCTCGATGCGATCGGCGGCCCCGTCCACGCGAAGCTCACTCTCGGAGAGCTCCGCATAGCCCAGTATCGAGGCAAGGATGTTGTTGAAATCGTGGGCAATGCCGCCGGCCAGGTGGCCGATCGATTCCATCTTGTGGGCCTGTTGTAGCTCCTCCTGTAATTTCAGGGCGGCGCGCTCTGCCCGCTTCACGGGCGTGAGATCCACATTGGTGCCCACCAGACGAACAGGGGTGCCTTCCTCGTCGCGCACCACGAGCGCCCGCGAGAGGATGTCGAGGACCTCGCCTTCTCCGCCAATCATCCGAAACTCAATCTCAGTCTTTTCCGCCTTTCCCCGCAGCGCCGAACGGAACTCAGCAAGGGCGCGGTCCCGGTCCTCCGGATGAAAGTGTTCGATGGCCATCTCCGGCGTTCCCTCGATGGCCTCGGCGCCCATGCCCAACACTTCACGGAAGCGCGGAGAGTAATAGACCTTTCCCGTCAGCAGGTTGGCGTCCCAGAGCATGTCGTTCGAACCGAGCATGGCCAGCGTGAATCGTTCTTCGCTTTCGCGAAGAGCCGCCTGGGCCTCGTAGCGTTCCGAAATATCCTGTACCGTAATGAAGCTTGAGGCGGGGTGGACGCCCTTTCGGGAAGCCACCTCGGACTGCATCAGTACCTCGATGCCGCGGCCATCTTTGTGCAGCAGCGCAACTTCCGTGGAGAAGCGGGCAAGGCTGCGCTTGCCGAAGTCGCCCAATTTTTCGAGCCGTTCCCGGTCTCTGGGATGCACATGGAGCAGAAATTCTTTCTCAGGAATGGCGATCTCGACGGGCTCCAGGCCAATCAGTTCACAGAACTCTGGTGAAAGGATCACCTGCTTTGTATCGAAATCGTGCTTGATCGTGCTTACCTTGGCGAGTGCCTGCGCGCGCGCGCGAGTCGCCTCGAGCGCCACAATGCGCTGCGCGTTGGCCTCCTCCTTCAAGGCTTGCCGTTGCCGGTAAATCAGCATGGCCAGCACGAGGCTCAGCAGCATGCAACCGGTGGCCCAAGTCAGGAATGCCGGTCGGTCCACCGCCGTCCAACCTCCGCGCGGCTCGGCGGCAATCTGCCACTTTCCTGAGGAGAAGGTCACATCCTGCAATACCGGTTCCCGGTTAAAAAGTGCACCATCCCCGAAGAAGACTTCCCCCGCGTCGCCCAGGCCGTCGCGTCCCCGCAGGGCAATGTCGAGTGAGTTGCTGAGGTTGGTCAAGCCTGTTGCCGCGGCCAGCTTATTGAAATCGAGGGAGCCCCCCACGAGTCCCCACAGTTTGCGCTCTCCCGTATCGGGGTTGGGCGGCAACAGCACGGGATAACGAACCACCAGGCCCTTGCCTCCCTGCAAGAGTTCCAGCGGGCCCGCGATGATCTCGACATCGCTTTCCACGGCCCGCAGGGCGGCTTCTCGCTGCGTGGGATGCGTTTGGTAGTCGAGGCCGATGACCGCCTGGTTCTTTTCCAGCGGGTGGGCGAATCGCACCACGAGGTCCGGCGCAGCGACCGTCGCGCGGATCGTGGGGTGTTGGTCCAGCAGCGACGAGGCAAAGGTCGCAAACTCCTCCTGAGTCAGGTCTGGGTTCATGGCTATGAAGGCCGCGAGACTCTTGACCAGCTGCACGTCCGCGCGCAGCGAACCCTCCACCTGCGAGCGCAGTCCTCCGATCTGACCGGCAATCTGATAGCGGTAGTCCTGCACCCTTGCCTCGCGCTGCGCCTGATCGACGAGGTAAGTGCCTGCGAGAATGATGGCAGAGGCCGCTGCGGGCAGCCCCCAATGCTTCATGGAGGTGAACAGGAAGAGGATCACCAGGATGAGGGCTATGCCGAAGGCGATGAGAAACAAGACGAGGGCGCTGCGTGACGCACCCGTGCCCACGCCGGGCACGCGATAGTCATCGAAAACAAGGCCACCCATGGCGGCGCCGCCTTTGACAAGTCCCGCGCGGGAAAGCTGGCGGTAGATGCCGTTCCATCGCCACGAGTTGGTGGCGCCAATCTCTACTTCCGGGTAGCGCATCCAATCGCGCACCATGCCCGCCTCGAAGCGGCAGAAGGCATGGAAGTCTTCCACTGGAAGCACAGGCTTCAGTTCCCGGGCGATCCGCTCCGCGATTTCATCCGGGCGATCCATGGCGTATTGCCAGCCGCGCAGGGTTGCGTCGCGGAAGCGCCGCACCAAGTCGGGATTCACGTCCAGCAGACGCCGGTGCGTGAAGAGCGTGTCACCGTAAAAGGGCGTTTCGAAGTCCGACGGATAGAGCAGGTTTAGCTCGACACCCAGTTCCTTTGCCCTCCACAGCGCCGAGCTGGGGTAGGAGACACCCACGTCGAAAGCACCCGCAACCAGCGGATCAACGCCCGGTTGAAAGGGAACCCTCACGATGGCTTCTCGGTCTATCCGGGCGGTATCGAGCAGGGCATCCACTTCCATGCCGCCCAGCGCACCCTCCTGATAGGCGATGCGCTTGCCGACCAAGTCCTGCGGCGTGGCGAGCGGGGTATCGGAAAGCGACATCATCGCATAGGGACTGCGCTGAAAAATGCTGGCCAGAATCACCAAGGGAATACCTTGGTCGCGCGCCACGAGGATGTCGATGGACCCCACCCCGAAGTCCGCGCGCCCCTCAGCCACCTCGTCCACCACGTTCAAGAGCGAACCATCCGGCTGAACGCGCGTGCGGAATTCAACGTCGATCCCCGCTTCCGTGTAGTAGCCCTGCCACAGCGCGGCATAGTACCCGGCAAATTGGAACTGGTGATCCCACTTCAGCAGCAGGCTCACCTTCTGGGGCTGAGCGCTGGCGGGTGACACGGCCCAGCAGAGCACGGCCAGCATCATCACGATGCCAACCGTGTGTCGTCTCACGCCGAACAATACCGGTGTTGATATAAGATTACCGGCGCAAATCAACCGGGCAGTCTCCATCACTATTCGCACACGCTACTGTACCACAGGACGCGGCGCAAGTTATGGAGACGAAGAGTTTTGCGACGTTCAGCCCGCGAGTGCGGCGTCGAAGCGGGCGATGAGGTCGGCGGGGTCTTCAAGTCCTATGGCGCACCGAATCAGGTGGCGCGAGATCCCCAGGGACTCAGCCCAGTCGAGCTCGTCGTAATGCGCAAGCAGCGTGTAGGGGCAAACCAGGGAAAAGTTTGTTCCAAGGCTTGGGCCCTTCGTGATGCGCAGACGGTCATAGAAGGGCTGGCTTCGCTCGGCGGGCTGCTTGAGCAGCATCGAGAACAAGCCGCCGTGCCCGCCACCGGGTCTGCGCAGGGCTTCATAGTTGGCGTCCCCTTCCGGATACCAGATGGAATCCACGGCGGGATGGCTCCGCAGGTGCGCTACTACGGCGGCTGTGTTCTCGTTCACGCGCCTCGCCCGTTCCGCGTAGTCGCGGCTGTTGTGCTCCAGCGCCAGCGCGTCGCCTTCCCACAGCAACTCCTCGTGGCTCTCGCGAACCAGCGGCAGGAGGGCGTCGCGGAGGGGGGAGTGACTGCTGACGATGAGACTGCCCGCCATCACGTCGCCCGCGCCGGACACCAGCTTGGTGAGGCTGCTGGCCAGCAGGTCGGCATGGGGGAGCGGATTGATATTGTGGAATGAAGCCACGGTGTCATCCACCACCAAAGGCACGCCGCAAGGGCGAAGGATGCCCGCGAGGCGGAAGAGGTTCGGGGTTTCCAACAGGGGATTGCCCGGCGCCTCACAGAAAACGCCCGCAAGCTGGCCAGCGCGCGCGAGGGTTTCGATGGCCTCATAGGCGGCATCGTCTACCACGGGGAAGAAATGCGCACCGGGGCCGCTGACCGTCTGCATCTTCAGGCCGTCCACATAGGGAAAGCCCAGTTGCAGCGTCTTTCTGCCGGGGGCATGGGCCCGCACCGCGCGGAGGGCGGAGGCCATCGCGCCCATGCCGGAGGCAAAAAGGAACACCTGCTCCGCCGCTTCTCCGGCGAAGCCCCCCACCCGCTCGCGCAAACTCCGGCGCAGCGAAGCAGCCTCGGCAGTTTCCGCCTCCGCTCCGGCGAGCGCCGCCTCGGCGCGGCGGCTGCTCAACACATCGCCGAAGTGCTGCCAGAATCGCAGCGCCGTCTGGTGTTCCGTTTCAGGATACACCGTGCACCACAATCCGTGAGCACCCCAAGGAGAGAGTCGTCCGTGGCATCCGGATTTTTCCTGGAGGAACTCCGCGCACCGCTCGGAGGCCCGTTTCGAGGGCAGCACGATGGCCCGTTCCCCGTCCTGTGCCACGGTGCGCGAGGCTTCCTCCCACAAGCGTTGCACGGCAGGATGGATCGCAAAGCGGGGATAGCCGGCGCGCAAGCGCGAGATGACCTCCGGCTTCTTTTCCTCGTAGCCGATCACATGTTCCCAGAGCGGCAGCGCCACCGAGGTGGCGTGGGGCGAGTCCGGCACTGGCGCGCCCAGATCCCCCGCGTCACACAGGGGGTGCAGCAGCAAGTCTCGGGGATTGTCGTCGTTCATGGAAAAGCCTGTCGTCTCCGCATACGAAAAATGGCAGCCGGTTCTAGGACCGGCTGCCATCTTAATCGCTTTAATGGTGCCCGGGAGAGGACTTGAACCTCCACCCCGTTTCCAGGACTAGATCCTTAGTCTAGCGCGTCTGCCAGTTCCGCCACCCGGGCAAGGGCCGCGTATCCTACAAAATGAACACGGACTTATGCAAACCTTTCGGCAGGTCCGGCATTACAGCACTTGCTGTCCCGAGAGGCTGTTCACGTCCAGTTCGTCCCATTCATCGCCGCCGCCTTCGCCCGCCTCGAAACTTTCCACGAGGATTGCGTTCGCATCCACAAAGAGCGTGCCCTTCACGGTCACGTTCTTGCCCGCGTGGTCCGCGCCCGCCATCAGCGCCTCGGCGGACTTGCTCGGCAGGTAGTGGATCGTCTTGCCCTTCAGGGCCTCGTGCGCGTTGCCTTCCGCATCGGTGGCTTCGCTCACCTTGAGGGCATTGATGGCGGCATACTCCGGCTTTGCGTCCGCGGCCTTGTCGGCGGCAAGCTCACCAAGCAGGTTGTAGTTCACGCCCTTGAGCGTGACCTGAATGCCCGCCGCGGCGGCTTCATCGGCGGCATTCGCCACGGGAAGCGTCATCGCCAGCGTAAGCGCGGCGGCAATAGCGGTCCATACATACTTCTTCATCGTGTTGCACTCCTTGTGTTTGGTGGCGGGGTAGTCCCCGCATAACAGACCCGCCCTGCGCGGGGTCCGTTTCCATGGGTTTGAAGGCTGCGAGTATACTGGCTGCGGGCGTCCGGCTCAATAGAGGCGCGGCTTCCCGCTGGCGGTACGAAAGATTCCCGCGCCTTTGGCGTGGCAAGGAGGTGAGGCCATGCGTGTGGTCATTGCAGGGGCATCGGGTCTTGTTGGAACCGCGTTGACGGCCAGCCTGAGGGCGGATGGCGCGGAAGTCGTTGCACTTGTGCGCAAGTCAGCGGCCGGTCCCGGAGAAATCACTTGGGATCCGGCGGCGGGCAAGCTCAACCCGGATTCGCTTGAGGGCTGCGACGCCGTGGTCAACCTCTCGGGTGAGAACGTCGCGGAGGGCTCTTGGTCCGATCTAAGAAAAAAGAGAATATTGGAAAGCCGGGTGGGCGCCACGCGAACCTTGGTGGAGGCTCTGGGCAAGATGGATCATCCACCGGCCACCCTGTTGTCTGCATCAGCGATTGGATTCTACGGCGATACTGGGGAAGGTAGCGTGAGCGAGTCGGCCCCGGTGGGAAAGGGATTCCTCGCGGGGGTTTGCGAGGCTTGGGAATCCGAGGCGCTGCGCGCAAAGCACAGTGGTGTGCGGGTGGTTTTTGCCCGGTTGGGCGTGGTGCTTTCCACGCAGGGCGGCGCTTTGGCCAAGATGCTCACGCCCTTCCGTCTGGGGCTGGGCGGCCCCCTGGGCGATGGCACACAATACATTAGCTGGGTCACCCTGGGAGACACGGTGCGCGCGTTGAAATGGTGTCTCAGCCGGAAAGACATCCATGGACCGGTCAACCTTGTCGCGCCACACCCGGTGACGAATCGGGAATTCACCAGGACGCTTGCGGCGGAGCTGCACCGACCGGCCCTGTTCGCGGCACCAAAGTTTGCCCTGCGGTTCGCGATGGGGGAGATGGCGGATGAGATGCTGTTGTCCAGTGCGCGGATTTTGCCCACCGTGCTGAAGGAGGGGAATTTCGACTTCGAACACCCGCAACTTCAGGGGGCGCTGCATCACCTGATCGCCCATGGGGAATGAGAGAAGAAACTGGAAGCGGGCACAAAAAAACTTGTCAAGTGATTTGACCCCGCGTATACTCGCGGCGGTCATCAATTCGGAGGAGAGGAATCGCGATGCCTACCTTCAGCTATGTTGCGCGCACGCGCACGGGCGGACAGAAAAAGGGCTCGATCACGGCGGACTCCCGGCAAGCGGCCACGGTGCAACTGACCCAGCAGGGACTGCGGGTCGAGAGCATCGCCGAGGCGAAGGGCCGCGGCCCGGGCGCCTCCAAGCTGAACCGGCGCGTGAAGGCCGCCGACTTGTTGGTATTCACCCGCCAGCTCTCCACCATTGTGAGCGCGGGTCTGCCACTGATGCAGGGCCTCGACATCCTCGCGGACCAGACCGATGATCCGAATTTCTCCAAGATCATCGACGCCGTGGCACAGGAGGTCGAGTCGGGCGAGACCTTCTCCGATTCCTTGCGCAAGTTTCCCAAGGCCTTCCCCGATCTGTATATCAGCATGGTGCGCTCGGGCGAGGCCAGCGGCGATCTCGACGGCGTGCTCAGCCAGTTGGCCGACTACCTTGAGGCCAGCGAGGAACTGAAGCGCCGCATCAAGTCAGCCATGACCTACCCGGTCGTGGCCTTCAGTATGATCATCCTCATCGCCACGGGCCTGATCGTGTGGGTGGTGCCGCAGTTCGCGGAGATTTTCGGCGCCCTGGGCGGCACGCTGCCCGCGCCGACCCGCATCCTCATTGCCGCCAGCGATTTCCTTCGCAGCTGGTATGGCGCGCCCCTCATCGTGGTGAGTATCATCGTGGCGGTCTTTGCCGTGCGCGCCTATGGCGCCACCGAGGCAGGCCGGTTCCAACTGGATGCGCTCAAGCTGCGGATGCCGGTCTTTGGCAACCTCATTCGCAAGGTCTGCATCAGCCGTTTCACCCGCACCCTGAGCACACTCACCAAGAGCGGCGTGGCGATTCTGCAGGCGCTCGAGATTGTGGAGCGCACGGCGGGCAACGAGGTCTATGCCAAGGCCATTCGTGAGGCGGCGGACAGCGTGCGCAACGGCGACACCCTGGCCGACCCGCTCGCCCGTGCCGAAGTCTTCCCCGCCATGGTGACCCGCATGATCGCCGTGGGAGAGAAGACGGGCGCACTCGAAGGCATGTTGATGAAGATTTCCGACTTCTACGATTCGGAAGTACGCGCCATGGTGGACGGCCTGACCAGCCTCATTGAGCCCATCCTCATCGGCATGATGGGTATCGTGGTGGGCGGCATCGTGATTGCCTTGTTCATGCCCATCCTCCAGCTTTCGAGCCTCGTTTCCTAATCCAAACATTTTCAGGAATTTGGCGCCGCTTCCCACAGCACGTGGCAAGCGGCGCTTTTTTCATTGAAACCCTTGACCCCGCTGCGGTGTCGAAGTGAATGTAGACTTGTAAACAAGCTTGCCAGCGAGGAGCGAAGCGATGTGGTTAGTTGTTACGCGTGCTGTTGCCATTTGCGCATTTTTTACGGTTATTGGTTCAGGAGCGCCCGCCCCCGCCGCAGACAACGCGGAGAACTTTCGCCTGACCACGCATGATGATAAGTCGTGGGAATTGCAGTATCAGGGCGACGCCAAGGCCGTGGTGCTTCTGGCCTTTGACCCTGAATGTCCGGTGAGCCGAGAGGCTGCCGCAGGTCTGGAATCGGTGCGTGCCGGGCTGGAGGAGAATACGGTCAGCGCAGCGGCCATCAACGTGCGGCCAGACCTGGACCGTGAAGCCCTTAGCAAGGTCGCTGCGGAGTTGGGTCTCCAGTATCCCATTCTGCTGGATCCTACGCTTCAAGTATCGAAATTGATTGGTTTTACGCGGGCGGGCGAGGGCGCCCTCATTCTCCCGTCCGACTCGTGGAAGGTCGCCTATAAGGGAGCGGCGGACGCGCAGGGCAAAGCGGTCTTGGACAGCCATCTGAGTGGTCAGCCGATCGTGCCTGCCGTGGCGGAGAACGTGCCCGAGGGGAATGTGATCCAATACAAAGAGCTGGGGGAGATTTCCTACGCTCGTGACATCGTGCCAATCCTGCAGAACAAGTGCGTGAGCTGTCATCACGATGGCGGCCTTGGGCCCTTTGCGATGAGCGACTACAAGAAGGTGCATGGCTGGTCCGACATGATTCGCGAAACGGTGATGACCAAGCGCATGCCTCCCTGGCACGCCGACCCCGCCATGGGCGATTTCATGAACAGCCGGGCCCTGACCACCGAGGAGGAGGCGAAGCTCCTGACCTGGATTGAAGCCGGCGCCCCGAAAGGCGAGGAAGAGGATCCCCTTCCCGCAATGCAGCCGGAGCCCGGACAGCAGCCTTGGCAGCTGGGGCCGCCCGATCACATTGTTCGCCTGCCGGAAACGCAGGAGCTTCCCGCCGAGGGCATCATCGATTATCGCTACATTCCGGTGGAAGCCAACATCGACGAGGACAAGTGGCTTCGCGCTGTCGAAGTGCGCACGGACAACCTGCCCGTGTTGCACCATGCGCTCATCTTCGTGACCTACCCGAAGGAGTATCGCCACATCCAGCCCGAGGCGCGCAGCGGTTTGAACGGCTACTTCGGCGCCTATCTTCCGGGCGCGCAAGTCTTCAGCCTGCCCGACGACGCGGGGGTCTTCCTGCCCAAGGGCTCGGTCTTTACGTTCCAGATGCACTACAACTCGACGGGGAAGCCCGAGCAGGAACGCTGCGAAATGGGCCTGTGGTTCCATGAGAAGCCCCCGGCTCGCGTGGTCAAGATCGAGGCTGCCAACGACACGGACTTCTCGATTCCGCCGAATGCGCGCGACCACGAGGCGCGGGCCAAGTACACCTTCGCCGAAGAAGCCGAGATACTTGGGCTTTCGCCACATATGCATTACCGGGGCAGCCGCTTCAAGTTCGCCGCGAATTTTCCCGACGGGGAGGTGGAACCCCTGCTGAACGTGCCCTTCTATGAATTCGACTGGCAGCCGATGTATCTCTTCCGCGAGCCACTGCGTGTGCCTGAGGGCACCGAGATCGCATGCGTGGGTGCCTTCGACAATTCCCGCTTCAACCGGAAGAATCCCGAACCGGAGCAGTGGGTAGGTTTCGGCGAACAGTCCTTCGAGGAGATGTTCATCGGTTACGTCAAGTTTGCCGTGCCCGTGGATCCCGCGCTATACAGCCCGCGCGAAATCAACGCGGAGGACTACGTCGGACTGGGAGAAGCCATCACCGAGGAAAGCATCGTCGGCATGCAGTTCCGCATCCGGCGCAACATCGTGATGGAGTTCAAGGAAGATGGCCGGGTGGAGTCGGCCGACGGCGCCATCAAAGGCAAGTACCGCTTCATCGCGCCCAACCGGCTTGTTGTCAACAGCATCTTCGGCGAGCTCGAATTCATGGTGGTTAACGACGAACTTTTCATGAACGGACGCGCCCTGCGACGCGTGGCTTAGGGAGCCGTCAGGCTTCGGTATCCCGTTTGTCCAAGCGCCATCTGCTTACCGCCGTGTCCCGCATGACGACGAGCAGGTCGCGCCAATCTTCAGCCTTAACGCTGGTGAGCGCCGTTATGATACGCGCGTGGATTCGCTCACAGGACGGTTGCCTCAGCAGGATGATCAGTATGCCCGCGTGATGTTGGGTGCGACGAAGGGCGAATCCCTTGTCCGTGGTGATGATAAGCCGGTCGCTCTACTGCGCCAGCTCCCAGACCCGTTGATCATCCGCCCCTTCATCGGGCGTGCCACGCAGATAATGCACGTCATGTCCCATGGCAATCAGCGACGAAACGCTTCGTCGCGGAATGTTCTCGTCGACAAGGATCTTCATGCGCTATTGGAAAGCGCCTCGATGGGAGTGACACTATCTTCCGCGAGTGACGCGCCATAGTCGATGCATGCGAGAACATCGTCCCGGGTTAGCGAAGGGTATGCATCCAGCAGGGTGTCGATGCTGTCCCCCGCGGCAAGCATGCGCAAGACTTGGTGTACGGGCACCCTTGTGCCATGGACACATGCTTGGCCGTGGCAGACGTCTTGTCGAACGCTAATCCTGCTGCTCATGTGAAAGCTCCTCATACACCATCCGCATGCACCATACCGCACTTCGGCCGGAATTGACGCTCTTCCTCAGGCGAATTCCCGGCGCAGGGTGGTGGTGGGAATGTCCAGCGCCTCGCGGTATTTGGTCACCGTCCGGCGGGCGATGTGGATGCCCTTCTCCTCGAGCAGGTCCGCGATCTTCTGATCGCTCAGGGGCTTGCGCTTGTCTTCCTCGGCGATCATTTTCTCGATAAGGGACTTCACGCTCTTGGAAGACTGGTCTTCGCCCGCATCGCTGCGAAGGCCGGTGGAGAAGAAGAACTTCAATTCAAAGAGCCCCTGCGGCGTCTGCATGTACTTGCCGCGGGTGGTGCGGGCCACGGTGGATTCATGCACGCCGATGGTGTCGGCAATCATCTGGAGCGTGAGCGGCCGGATGAACTCGATGCCTTTTTCCAGGAACTCGCGCTGGTAGTCGACGATGGCCTGCGACACCTTGAGGATGGTCTGCTGGCGTTGGGCGATGTTGCGCGTGAGCCACTTCGCGGACTCAACCTTGTTCTTCACGTAGTCACGCGCGTCCCGGGGCAGGGGTTGCTCGGTGAGTTCCTTCTTGTAGGTCTCATTGATTCGCAACTCCGGCATGCGCTCGGTCGCAAGCCGCACGACAAACTCATCGTCCACTTTCTCAACGATGACCTCGGGGGTCACGTACTGCGGCGGTCCAGCGCTGTATTCGTGCCCCGGCCAGGGGTTGAGGGTGGCGAGCTTCTTGCGTAGTTCTTCCACTTCCTCCGGGCTGATTCGCATGGCGCGCGCTATCTGCGGCACCTGCCGGCGCTTGAGGGCGTCGAGGTGCTCCGCTACCAGGGTGCGCAGGGCGATGTCCTCGGGGTATTCCGCGTCTATCTGCAGCAGCAGGCACTCAACCACGTCGGCGGCGCCCACCCCGGTCGGTTCCATCCGCTGTATAAGGCGGAGCACGCGTCGCACGTCGGAAGGGGATGCGCCCAACTCCGAGGCGATCTCGTCCAGCTCGCCCGTGAAATAGCCCCGTTCATCAATCTCGCCGATGATGATGCGCTCGCCGATGGCGTAATCCCGGTTGTTCGTAGTCATCATCCGCAATTGCGTCAGCAGGTGGGCCCGAAGCGACTCATCCTGGGTGATGTTGTTCTGGTAGTAATCCTGCCGCTCGAACAGGTCGCTGTTTCGGCTGAGATCCCGGCCTTCCTTCAAGTGTTGACTATAGCGGTCCAGATCAAAGGATTCATCAAAAGAAGCATTATCATCACTATTAGGGGTGGGCTCTGGCTTGTCGGGCAGATCGGGTTTCTGCTGGATTTGTTCGAGAAAGGGATTGGCCTCGAGCTCCTGCTGAATGTGCTGCTCCAACTCGATGCTCGACAACTGCAGGATATGCAGCGCCTGCTGCATCCTTTGTGTCAGAACCATTTGCTGCCGTTGCTGTTGCGACAGCCTCTGTTCCATGTGCATCATCGTGAAATATTACTCCCCAGCAAAAGCCATGCCATTTTATGTTGTGCGCCCGGACAAGTCAATTGACACCACAGCGGGTGCTTGCTAAAGTCCCAGCCGAAATAAGCGGGAGGCGCACGAAGCCAGTGATTTCATTTTGTCTCTTGGGCAGCGGCAGCGCAGGTAACGCCATTCTGGTGGCGACGGATTCCACGCAGGTCCTTATCGATAACGGACTGAGCTATAAGGAGTTATCCCGCCGTGTCGCCGCGATGGGCCTCTCTCTGGAAGGGCTTTCAGGCGTGCTGCTCACCCACGAGCATGGGGACCATTGCCTCGGCGTGGGCACGCTTTGCCGAAAACACGCCGTGCCAGCCTATCTCACCCGGGGCACCCACGCCGCGCTTCCCGCGCGAATCGGTCCCCTGCCAGACGCGAGGATTTTCAGAGCGGGGGATTCGTGGCAGCTGGGCGATCTCGAGGTCAGCTCATTTTCCGTGACGCACGATGCAGCCGATCCCGTCGGATACACCTTGAGTTCACGCGGGGCGAAGGTGGGATTCGCCTTCGATCTCGGGGCGCCGACGCAGCTGGTCCGCCAGCGTCTTGCTGGCAGTCAAGCCCTGGTACTCGAAACCAACTATTGCCCGGAAATGCTGCGCTTCGGAGACTATCCGGAGCAAGTGAAGCAACGCATCAGCAGCCGATTCGGGCATCTTTCCAATGATTCCGCAGCGGGGCTCTTGCGCGAACTGGCGCATCCGACACTCCAGACGATCGTGCTGGTGCACATCAGCGAGAATAACAACACCCCGGCGCGCGCCCACGCGGCCATCAGTGGAGCGCTGGAAGGGCACGCGGCCCAGGTGCATCTCGCCACACAAGACGCGCCGACGCCCCTGTTTCGGGTTGCGGTATGACCCCAGCGGAGTTCCTGCGGAGCGCGGAAACGCGTCGCCTGCTGGAGCTCGCCGCGCAGCTTTCCGGATTGCCCGTCAGCGTGCATGCCCTTGCCGGGGAGGATGAGGGGCCGCTGCTGGCCGGCGCGGGTTCCTGCCGTTTCTGTGCGCAGATGAACGCCTCACCCGGCGGACGGAAACAGTGCCGTGCATCCCGCGCGGAGGCCGGGGCGCAGGCGCTGCGGCAGCAATCTCCGGTCGCTTTCGTATGCCACGCAGGCCTGTCCGTGCTCAGCTTTCCCATGCTTCCAGGCCATTCCCTCGTGGGCACCCTCGGGCCCTTTGTTCCCATAGGGCATGAAGCATCCCTAGAGGAGCAACTGGCCCTGGTCCTCTCGAAGTGGAATCCTTCCGCGGCGCAGGACTCGGCGGCACTTGGCGGAGATATCCGCCGCCTCAACAACGAGGCCTTGCTCGCTGCCTTGCAATGGCTGGAGACCTCTTTGCATACGGCTTGGGGGGATTCCTTGCCGGCACCTGCCGTGGAAGCCGAAGCCGTGGTGCAGGCCCCAGAGGCCCATGCCCTTCGCACGCCATCGAGAAGAGAGGCCGCCACAGGCCAGCGGCCCGGAGCAGACCAGCGATGGGCGGCCCATTTGGCGTTGCTGTTCTGCGGCGGGCAGCCGACACTTGGACGCATTACGCTGCTGGAGGCCCTCGAAGCCGAGCAGGCGCAGTTACGCCGTGGCAAGTCCCGCCTCGCCGGGCACGCGTTCGTCCTGGGGTCTTCGGTGCTTGACGCGGCCGCCCGCGCCGGGCTGGATACCGGCTCCGCCACCGAAACCCTGCTCAACGCGCGGAGCGCCATTGATCGCGTGGACTCGCTTTCCGCGATGGCAGCCCTGTTGGGCAAGGCCCTGCGGAAACTCTCCGCGCAACCTTCGGGGCGCAACCTTGCGGAGCGATGCAGTGCGCTCCACGAAGTGTTGCTCCCCTCCATGCCGGACGGCATCCCGCTGGACGAGCTGGCCGCGCGCACAGGAGACACGCCAACGGCGATAACCCACCGGCTGCAACGCAACTTCGGTTTCAGCTATTCTGAGTATGTCGGATGGCTCCGGGTGGAACAGGCCAAGCGACTGATGCGGACCACGCGGCTCAGCGCCACGGCCGTGGCCCGTCGCGTGGGTTTGTCGGACCAGAGCAATTTCACCAAGATATTCAAGCGGCACGCGGGCATGACCCCGCTCGAGTACCGGGAGCGCTTCGGCAAGCAATGAATGCGGTAAAACCCAGCATGGCGCAGCGCCTGAAGGCATGGTGGCTGCGCGTTACCTGCCCGACGGAGTTTCTCTGCGACAACTGCCGCTATGACCATCCTTCCACCTGCCACCACCGCCAGCGACCCAACGCCATCAAGTGCCCGGACTACGCGCCGAAGGGTTGAAACTTGGCTGAAAAGGTGGCGGTCCAAGCCCTCGGCGGGGTACTCTTGGCAGCTTGCACTCTTTGCAAGGCCTGCCGTAACCCCAATTAATTCCCGGATCACGGGAGCAATGAGGAGCCGTTGAAAATGATGCATGGGACCATGAAACTGATTTGGCTGCCGGTTGCCGCCCTTATGGCGGTGCCGAGCTTTGCCGCACCGTCCACCCCGGACGTGCTGGCGCTGGCCCCGAAGGAGGCGCAGGTGGCCATTGCCCTGCCCCCGATTTCGGAGTCTCTTGACGAATACGTCGCCTTCCTGAACAAAGTGGCGCCGCAGCTGAACGTGGAAGCGGAGCTGGCCGAGGCGGTGGCCGACCTTGCGCGCGACGCCAAGGTGGAAGGTGCCGAGTCATTCGAGGACGTGGCGACCGCGCGCGGCCTGGATGCCTCTAAGCCCAGTGCCGCATTCCTTGATTTCTCCAAGTCGCTTGAGCCCATCCGCATGGCGCAAAAGGGCGACGATGGCGGCGAGGCCGCCGCTGGTGACGCTGCCGCCGAGGAAGCCCCCGCGGAAGAGGAGATGCCCGAGCCGGACGCGCCGGCGTGGGTCTCCGTTTACGGGGTGAGCGACAAAGCCAAGGTGGAGGAGTTGCTGAAGGAAGTGGTGGCGAATATCCCCGAGCTTGCAAGTGCGACCGTCGAAGCCGTGGAGAAGGGCGGACAGTCCGTGCAGGTTTACGGAGACTATGGCTACTTCATCACTGACTCGCATGCCGCCATCGGCTCGAAGGACCTGCTGCTTGCCACTGCGGACCAGTGGGATGTCGGCCGCAAGGTGCGCTATGGCAGCGACGATCTGCCGGCCAACGAACATGAGATCGTGGCCTTGATCTACAGCGACCGCTTCTTCCCGCTGCTTGAAGAATTGCTTCCTGCCCTTGAGATGGACGACGTTGCGCGCAGCGTGGCAAAGGCCCAGCTGGATCAGTTCAAGACCTCGATGGCCTCTTCTGATGGCGAGGATCCGCTGGTTGTGACGCTGACCCTTTCCGACGGGCGCGCCGACCTGCGCACGCGCCTCGACACGAAGACCCACCCCGGCTTCCTGCAGCAGGCCGGTCCCGCCTCCGCGCTCCGCTACGGCAAGGTGTTGCCCAAGGATACGCTGGCGATGCTCACCATCCGGCTGAACGAGGAAACCAAGAAGCAGCTTCAGGAGCAACTGCTCCCTGCCATTCAGGAAGCGGGCGGCCAGGGCGCCGCCTTTGCCGGGCCGGTCATCCAGATCATCGGCGAAGAAATCACGCTGGGCATTGCCGCCGTGGAGAACGACTTCCCGGCCGCTTTCCTCATGATTGCGCTGGCTGATCCGGAAGCCGCCAAGGGCCTGCTCAACATGCTGGTGCCGACCATGCCGGCTGAGACCCACGCCGAAGAGGAGATCAAGTCCATTGCCGCTCCCATTCCCGTGCCGCTTGCCATGGCCACCCCGGGCGACACGCTGCTGGTCAGCAACAATACCGACGGCATGAAGAAGATTATCGACTTGGTTAAGTCCAATGGTACCACGGAATTCTTCTCCAGTCTTGGCGATCCGCTCGCTGGCGATACGCCGCGCTATCTGGCCATGCTGCTGAAGAGCGCGCTGATTACCGACGTGGTGGTGCCGCTCTCCGCCCTCGGCGGCGGCCTGCCCGAGGATATCGCCCCGACGGTGAACCAGCTCACGGCCTCCGTGGACGAGGTGCGCTACGTGTATGAGCTTCAGGAAAACTGGGCCACGGCTCAGTTCACCCTCTATTTGAAGTAGTTTCTCGCCGCCCCTGCGGGACCGGAAAGCCCGGTTCCGCAGGGGCTTTTTGGGGAAGTCCCGTCCCGGATTACAGGCAAAGCGAACCTGCTTGACTACGGGGTGGATTTTTGATAAGCTTTTCGCCTGTTGTCTGCGCGGGCCAATCGCGCCCGCTTTTTCTTGACAGTAAACCTTGAGGGAGAAAGACTGTGCCCACAGTCAATCAGTTGCTGCGCGGAACGCGCAAAACGAAGGCTTCGAAGACGAAGTCGCCGGCGCTGAAGGCTTGCCCGCAAGCCTCCGGCACCTGCACCCGTGTCTTCACCATGACCCCGAAGAAGCCCAACTCGGCGCTTCGCAAGGTGGCCCGTGTGCGCCTGAAGAACGGCATGGAAGTCACCGCCTACATCATGGGCGTGGGTCACAACCTTCAGGAACACTCGCAGGTGATGATTCGCGGCGGCCGCGTGAAGGACCTTCCCGGCGTCCGTTACCACATCATTCGTGGCGTGCTGGACTGCCAGGGCGACTGCGGCGGCCAGGCTGGCGAAAAGGCCGATGGTAACAAGATGATTCACACCGGTCGCTGGGTAAGCCGGTCCAAGTACGGCGTCAAGACCCCCAAGCGTGGCGGTGATGCGAAGGCTGGCGCCAAGGGCGCCGTGGGCGGGAAGAAGAAGTAAACCATGGCACGTCGCAGAAAACCTCAGAAGCGGGAAATCCTCCCGGACCCGAAGTTCAACAGCATCGGGCTTTCCAAGTTTGTCAACGTCGTCATGACGGACGGCAAGAAGAGCGTGGCTGAAAAGATTGTCTACGACGCGTTGGACATCCTTGGGCGCAAGCTGCCCGATCAGGATCCGCTCGTGGTCTTCAACAAGGCCATTGACAACTGCAAGCCGCTGGTCCATGTGAAGTCGCGCCGCGTCGGTGGCGCCACCTATCAGGTGCCGGTGGAGATTGCTCCCCCGATGCGCACGGCCATCGCCTACCGCTGGGTACGTGACTACGCCCGCAAGCGCGGCGAGAAGACCATGACCGAGCGTTTGGCGGGTGAATTGCTGGATGCGTTCAACTTCCAGGGCGCTTCCGTGAAGAAGAAAGACGATACGCACCGGATGGCCGAGGCCAACAAGGCCTTCGCCCACTTCCGTTACTAAAGATTATTTGGAACAGGAATCGCACCCCATGGTTCAGTGACAGAGCAGCGTGAGGCAGCCGGCTTAGGCCGCTTATCGCAGCTCTGTTTCAACCGCCGCGGATGACGTTCCTGTCGCGCGAACAGTTGAATCAGAGCAAACGATAAGGGTCAGCCCGAAAAGCAGCCGCGCCTCGCGCTTAGCTTCCGTCGCTGGATAAATGCAACGCCCCCTGATGCAGGCGGGCGGGAAGCCAAGAAGAGGAACTCAGTACCGTGGCAAGAACGTATCCGCTGGAGAAAGTTCGCAACATCGGGATCATGGCCCACATCGATGCCGGCAAGACAACCGTAACCGAACGAATCTTGTTTTACACCGGCCGAACGCACCGCGTGGGCGAAGTCCATGACGGCGCGGCTACCATGGATTTCATGGAGCAGGAACGGGAACGCGGCATCACGATCACATCCGCTGCCACCGCTTGCGAGTGGAAGGGGCACCGTATCAACATCATTGATACCCCCGGGCACGTGGACTTCACCGTCGAAGTTGAGCGCAGTCTGCGCGTGCTCGACGGTGCCGTGGCCGTGTTCTGCGGCGTGGCGGGCGTGCAGCCGCAGTCGGAAACCGTATGGCGGCAGGCCACGAAGCACCGGGTTCCCCGTATCGCGTTCATCAACAAGATGGACCGTACGGGGGCGAACTTCCAGAAGGCCGTGCAGACCATGCGCGACCGTCTGGGTGCCAATGCCGTTCCGATTCAGATTCCCATCGGCGAGGAAGACCAGTTCCGCGGCGTGATTGACCTCATTGAAATGCGGGGTATCACTTACGAGGGCGAGGGTTACAAGACCGAACAGGTCTTCGGTGAAGTGCCGGCGGAGATGATGGACGCGGCCGAGATGGCCCGGCATGAAATGCTGGAAGGCGTGGCCGAGTGCGACGACGCCCTGATGGAAAAGTACCTTGCCGAGGAGGAGATCACCAAGGAGGAGATCTACGCCGCGCTGCGCAAGGGCACCATCGAAGGCAAGATTACGCCCGTGGTGGCTGGTACCGCGCTGAAGAGCAAGGGCACCCGCCTGCTGCTGGATGCCGTTGTCGCCCTGCTTCCCTCTCCGCTCGATGTGGACGCCATCAACGGCACCGTGCCTCACGAGGCTGATCAGCCCCTGAGTCGCAAGCCTTCCGATGACGAGCCCTTCTCCGCGCTTGCCTTCAAGATTGCGACCGATCCGCACGTGGGCCGCCTCACGTTCATCCGCGTCTACTCGGGCGTGCTGAACGCCGGCGACCAGGTGCTGAACGTGCGCACCGGCCGCAAGGAGCGCCTGGGCCGCCTGCTCGAGATGCACGCCAACGAGCGTTCCGACCTCAAGGAAATGCGCGCGGGCGACATCGGCGCCGTGATTGGCTGCAAGCAGACCAGCACGGGCGACACGCTGTGCGACTATGACAAGCCGATCGCGCTGGAGTCCGTGGACTTCCCCGAGCCGGTGGTGCATATCGCCATCGAGCCGAAGTCCAAGGCCGACCAGGACAAGCTGACGGACGCGCTGGTCAAGCTGGCGGAAGAAGACCCCACGTTCCACGTGCGCACGGACGAAGAGACCGGCCAGACCATTATTGCTGGCATGGGCGAGCTGCACCTGGAAATTATCGTCGACCGCATGAAGCGCGAGTTCAAGGTGGAAGCCAATGTCGGCGCGCCGATGGTGGCCTACCGCGAGTCCATTCGCAAGGCGGCCGAGGCCGAGTGCAAGTTCGTGCGCCAGTCCGGCGGCCGCGGTCAGTATGGCCACGTCGTGCTGACGCTCGAGCCGCAGGAGCCCGGTTCCGGCTACACCTTCGAAAGCAAGGTCGTTGGCGGTGTGATTCCGAAGGAATACATCCCGGCAGTGGACAAGGGCTGCAAGGAAGCGATTGAGTCCGGCATCATCAGCGGCTACCCCATGGTGGACGTGAAGGTGATTCTGACCTTCGGTTCCTACCACGAAGTGGACTCGTCGGAAATGGCTTTCCACATCGCCGGTTCGATGGCGGTGAAGGATGCGGCCGCGAAGGCCAGCCCCGTTTTGCTCGAGCCGGTGATGAAGATCGAGGTGTCCACTCCCGACGAGTACACCGGCGAAGTGATTGGAGATATCAACAGCCGCCGTGGCCGCATGGAAGGCATGGAGAGCGTGGGTTCCACCACCGTCATCCGTTCCTTCGTGCCGCTGGCTGAAATGTTTGGATACGCGAACGATCTGCGCTCGAAGACGCAGGGCCGCGCGAACTACAGCATGGAGTTCGCCCAGTACGAGCCCGCGCCTTTGTCCGTGGCGAACGCGGTGATGGAGAAGCAGGGAAGCACGTACCGCTTCAAGTAGAAAGAAATTGGTTCCCCGTTTGGGGTGGTGACAGGAAACTTCCGGCGTAGGACGCCGCAGCATCGAGGAGATATCCGCCATGGCGAAGGAGAAATTTGTTCGCACGAAGCCGCACGTGAACATCGGCACGATTGGTCACGTGGACCACGGCAAGACGACGTTGACGAGCGCGATCACGAAGACGTTGTCGAAGCTT
>JBJOID010000083.1:0-3391 GCA_046047315.1 Candidatus Hydrogenedentota bacterium
CGGTCGGAACAGATCTGCTCTACTTGTACGGAGACTGCAGTCGGATATCCTATGTTGCTTCGGTGCGGAAGAGTATTCTTGCAATCCTCTATGGCAACTACGTCGCTGATGGCACCATCAATCTTGATGCGACGCTCGAAGATCTTCAGTTCGATGATAAAGGCGGCCTGCTACCAATAGAGCGAAAAGCCACCGTAAAAGACCTGATAACGGCCAGGTCTGGTGTTTACCACCCGGCTTCCAACGAAGGCGACAACACCGATTTCGCGCCCCAGCGAGGTTCGAAAGTGCCGGGCACCTACTTCCTCTATAACAATTGGGACTTCAACGCCGCTGGTGCCGTGTTGGAGAAGAAGACGGGACTCGAAGTCTACGATATCTTCGAACAGCACCTTGCGAAGCCACTAGGCTTCCAAGATTTTCGGCGAAGGTCGCACAAGAAATCCGGTGACAAGAGTCAATCGGATCACCTCGCATACCACTTCCTTCTGTCCACACGGGACATGGCTCGAATTGGCTATCTCATGCTACGCGATGGAAACTGGTTTGATGAACAAGTAGTGCCAGCAGACTGGATACGCCGTATAAAGACAACCTTTACACCGCGCTCGGAAATAAATCCACCGCATGTTCGAGAGGAGCCGTTCGAGTATGGTTACATGTGGTGGATATATGCAGGATCAGATCCCCGTCTCAAAGGTGTCTATACGGCGTCAGGTGCCTATGGTCAGTTCATCACCGTCGTTCCCGACCTCGAAATCGTTATTGCTCACAAGGTCAATCCTTCCATGAGCGACCGCCTAAAATACGAGAATGCGACCGAGAAAATCAGCGTCCTGCAGAATCAGTACCTAGAAATCGTCGCAGCAATCACAGAGGCCAAATTAGAATCCAAGCCATAGCTCCGTCGTGGTCGACAAGCCCCGCCTCAATAAGTTGGGCGAGATACCTGCGCCTTGGGTGGCTCGCACTCTCTTGGTCATGATCCTGCCGGTAATTCTCCCTTCAGCAGATACACCGCGACGGCGTCCACGCGTTTGTGGAGTTTCTCCACCACCATTCCCAGCGCGAACCAGAAGGGCGTGTAGTAGGCGGTGATTTGTCCGCTCAGGTGCATGGGGATTTCCGTGCCGCCGATGTTGAGGGTGTGGTGGCTGTAGTCCCAGATGCGGATGCCGATGGCATTGAAGGCGATGCCGGAGACGTATTCGATAAAGAAGATGCCGAGGGTGTAGACGGCGGCGCGACCGGCCAGCGGCACCCCTCGGGCGATGAGCGCCTGAGAGACCGGCCAAACCGCGATGCCCAGAATGCCGTAGTCGAGCATCATCCAGGGGGATGTCTTGCTCATGGCGCTGATGTTTCCGCCCAGCAGACTGGCCAGGCCGGTGAAGAACACCTCTATCAGCAGTCCGATGCAGGCGAAGAGAAACCACCGCATCGCCATGCGTGACGGGGCGTTCATGCCGAACTTGTTGTCCATGCTTCCTGGTCTCCCCCTTGTTCAGCCGAACTGCGCGCGAATTTCGCGGAAGGCTTCCACCATGCGAGCGGTAGCCCGGTCTTCGATCTCCTCCGTAAGACCCAGCCGCTGGCGCGAAGTTTCGGAGGGCGTGTATTGCAGCCCATCCTCTCCAAGGCCCAGGCCGCATTGCGTGGCCAGCATGCGGGACACATGCACCAGGTCCACCACGAAGGGTTCCTGCTCCACCTGCTCCGGTTGCAGGTGCCAGCGCACAGCGATGACCACGTTGTCGGGCAGGTTCCACGCGCGCAACATGGCGGCACCAGCCTCGGCGCGGTCGATGCCCAGCAGCATGCGCTCGGCCTGCTCGTAGCTGATGCCCTCGACCATGGCGCAATCGCGGATTTCCTGACGGCAGCGCGCCACCACGTTGCCCATCGCCAGCTTGCCAATGTCGTGCAGCAGACCGGCCGTGAAGGCGTGGGAAGGTGGCAGCTTCTTCAGTTCACGCGCCAGCACTTCGGCGCCAACCGCCACGGCGAGCATGCCATCCACAAGCGCGCCTTCTTCCAGGTCGTAACCGGGCACCGGGCGCGCCCCGATGGGAAACACGGCGGCGGCCAGCACAAGCTGCATGATCCGGTTCAGGCCCAGCAGGACCCCCGCGTCGCGCAGGCTGGCAATCTTGCGGGGCCCTGCGAAGTAGGCGGAATTGGCGATGCGCAGCGTTTCCGCGGTGAGGCCTGGGTCGGTCTCCACGGCGGCCATCACGTCGGGAATGCTTGAGTCGGGATCATTCACCAGCGCCAGCACGCGGGTCACGGCGGCGGGCAGCTTGGGGGTCTCCGCCACGTTCCGCAGGATTTCATCCCTGAATTCGTCTGTGCCAGCCATTGTCACGCTCCCAAGACTTCGCGGCGTCCCGCGCAAAACACCTCGGCGGCTCCGGTGGCGGCGTTGAACCACAGGCTACGCGGCAGCGTGCCGCCCACGGCCTCGCCAATCACCTCAATCTCGAATTGCTCCAGAAGCATCCGCGCCACCTGCACATTACGCTTTCCCATCGGAGGCGTTGACGCATCGCCCAACAGGCACGCGCCTCCCACGAGAAGCGCCTTGATTCCGGCGGGGGCGGCGCCCTCCGTCAGCAGGGCGTCGCGCAATGCGGCGATGCCCGAGTCCGTGAAGGTGCAGGGCTCCACGGTGGCGCTGGCCGCGTCTATCTGCGAAAGGGGCAACATGCAATGCGCCAGCCCGGAGGCGCGCCCACCGCCATCGCGCAGGGCCACCGCAATGCAGGAACCCAGCGCGCGCGTGCCCAGCAATTCCAATCCGCCAGACGCGATGCGCATTTGCCCCATGGGCACCAACTGCCCCTGAAGATGCGCGGCCGCGCTGGCGCTGCCCATGCCTAGATTTTCCTCAGCCCCAGCGACTCAATCAGAGCGGCGATGGGCTTGATCTCGGCCGCGGTGATTTCACGCTGCGGCGGGCGCACGAACCCTGCGTCGATCCCCCGCAGCTTCATGGCCGCCTTGAACATGGCCAATGTGCCGCCGTAGGTAAGCACACCGCAGACCCGGTTGAGGTCGTGCTGCAACTTGCGGGCCTTGACGTGGTCGTTCTTGCGGGCCGCGTCGAACAGCTTCACATAGAGATCACCGAAGGCGTTGGCCGTGCCGGAAACCGCGCCGGATGCGCCCGCCGCCAAGGCCTGATGGCCAAACTCGTCGCAACCGTTCATGACGACAAACTTGGCCGGGGCTGCCGCGAGCAGCTTGCCGAGATACACCATGTCGCCGCTGCTGTCCTTGATGCCGACGATGTTGTCGTGCTTCTCCGCAAGGCGCAAGACGGAATCGAGCGCAATCCGGTTCCGGGCGAATCCGGGTATGTTGTAGAGAAAGACCGGGTGTCCCTCGGCGG
>JBJOID010000084.1:0-19658 GCA_046047315.1 Candidatus Hydrogenedentota bacterium
CGTAATCGAGGCCCAGGCCGCCACCGGATCGTCCGGGTGCTCGCGACGCGCCTCCTGCCAGAGGTCAAGGAGGGCCCCGCGCATGTAGGGGTGCTTCACCCGCAGGGGCGAGTAGATGTACCAGGAGGTGGATATTCCCCGCTGGCAGCCGCGCGGTTCATAGTTCGGAATGCTGCGGTCAATCGTGGGGTAGTCCAGCGCCTGCATCTCCCAAGTCACCACCCCCTGCTTCACGTACACGTTCCAGCTGCACGAACCCGTGCAGTTCACCCCGTGCGTGGTGCGCACCACCTTGTCGTGCGCCCAGCGGTTCCGGTAGAAGTCCTCCCAGCTGCGCTGCTCGGGGGCAAAGAGATCTTGTATCCAGCCCATTAGTTGTCCCTCCTGGAATGTATGCGGCGGTTGGCGCGGCTTTGCGCGTCGGCCACCATCCGGGCCCGGGTACCCGCCGCGCGTTTATGTGTCGCGCGGCCCAGCAACACCATCACGATCACCGTGCCCGTCAACCCCGCGAGGTGAAGCGGCACGTTGGCCGGGTCCGCGGGGGTCTTTGATACTTCCTCGAGATACTTCGCGATGTGCACCGCTTCCTGCTTGGTGACCGGTTGATTGGCGTAGATTGCCCGCATCACCGGGAAGCCGGGGTTCTGCGTGGTCGCCATCAGCGACTGCTCGCCAAGGCGGGTGAAGGAATCTTCCAGCGAGGCCGCAAGGTTGCCGCCGCGCCCACCCGCTTGGTGGCACGCCGCGCAGCCGATGCCGCCTGCCTGGAAGGCCGTGCGCCCGAAGAAGAGCGCCCGTCCCTTGTCGGCGGAAGCCGGTTCAAGCGAGGCCGCCTCTTTCATCGCGGCCTTCTGTTGCTGCGCTTTCAGCCGGTCCGCTGCCGAGGGGTCGAGCAGGAATTCCGTCAGGGACTGCATCTCTTCCGGCGCCATGGGACCCACGTTCTTCTCCATCCGAACGATCGCGTCCACCACCGTCTGGCGGGGATAGCCGGCCGAGGCTTTAAGGTCCGGGCCGCTGAGCGCACCGCCCCCAATCGTGTGGCACCCCATGCACTTCAGCATGTAGGTCACGGCCACGGTATCCTCCGGCTCCGCCGCCTCCGGCAATTCCGCCCGGGGAAGCGCCGCCTCGATTTCCGCAACAGACTCAAGCGCTGTCTCGGCGGTGACTGCGGCTTCCTCGGCCTGAATCAAGTAAGGCAGAGCAGCCAGCACCAGGCCAGGCAATACCGCCCATGCTGTGCGCCTGCGTTCGAAGAGGGGCGAGGTCTTCATGCTCTGGGCTCCCGTCAACCAGACCCTATCGGGGCCTGTCCATATAGTGGACTTTTTTATCCACCTTATTCTTGACGAAAGTATCCACTATTGCGGCAGGCTTGTCAAGCGTTCGGGAAAGGGGGCTTTTGAAGGGGTTTTTGGCAAAGCAGGCGCATTGGAGCGCACGTGCAAAGGCATGCAGCGCAGGGCTGCGGCGTGAGATAAGGGAGACAGAAAGGGGAGGGACTGCGAGCCAGGGCCTAGCGCTTGGCCTTCTTCGCCGCCTCGTGCTCCGCCTCCATCTTGCAGGTGAGCGTGAGCGCCGTGAGCTTGTCCAGCGTGGTGTGCGACAGGTGTTCGATGAGCACCTTCTTCGAGTCAACCCACACCTTGTGCATGGGGCAGGGATTCGCCCTGCCGCATTCGGTGAACCCAAGTATGCAGTGGTCGAAGGTGTCTTCCCCCTCCACCGCCTGGATCACCTCCAGCAGGGTGATCTCCGAGGGATCCCGCGTTAGAGAATAGCCGCCGCCTGGACCGCGATGCGCCTCGAGAAACCCGCCCTGCACCAGCGACTGGAATATCTTGCGCGTGAAATACTCCGGAATCTCGGCCTTCTCGCAGATGTCCTTCGCCTGGAAGCGCTTCTTCTCCTTCTCCGCAATCACGAAGGTCAGCGCGCGCAGCGCGTATTGACAACCTTTGGAATAGAGCTTGAACATATAGTGGAGGTTTTCCTCTTAATATCCTGCCTCCTTTCCCCCCCCCTGTCAACCCCTTTCTTACCCTACGGAAATACGGCGCACGCAAACTGCGTTTGCAATAATGGATTTTTTCATCCATAATTGATTCGGCGAGAACGCAAGGAGACCCGAGATGAACAGCCAAGCCTATACCCTCATCCCCTCGCTGGCCGCCCATGTGGAGATGCCCGCCGAGGGAGTCCTCAGCAAGCCGGTCTTCACTGACCCCCACATTCGCGTGACCCTCTTCGCGATGTCGCAGGGCGAGGAGCTCAGCGAGCACGCCACCACCATGGAAGCCCTCCTGCAGTTTATTGAGGGCGAGGCGGACATCACCCTCGGCGCGGACGCCTACCGCGTCGGCCCGGGGGCATGGGTGCGCATGAAACCCGGACTGGCGCACAGCATCAAGGCCTTGCAGCCGCTCAAGATGCTGCTCGTCGTCCTGCGTGACACCCGGCCGGAACAGGCGGCGAGTTGATAAAGTACTCGCGCAAAGGAACGCCACCGAAGGACCAGCCATGAAACTTCGCATCAGGGACAACAGCATTCGCCTCCGCCTTCAGCGCGCCGAGGTGGCCCGGCTGCACGAACAAGGCTGCGTCACCGGAACGCTGCAACTCGGCGCCGGCCCCGGGGACGACTTCCTCTACCAGCTCGAAACCCATGCCGCCGCGCAGCCCAGGGTCTGCCGCGACGGCGTCGGCATCATGGTCCGGATTCCCGAGCCATGGACCGCAGAGCTCATCGCCACCGACCGCACCGGATTCGACTTCAACGTCGAACCCGCCCCCGGCGTCACCGTGCGTGTCACCGTCGAGAAGGACTTCCAATGCCTTGTCGAGCGCCCCGGAGAAGACGACGCCGATGGTTACGACCACCCCAACCCCGCCGCCTGCAGTTGATACCGCGCTGACGTCTTACCCGAACGGAATTGGACGCGCCTCTAAACACGGAAAGGCGGGGCCCCTTGGGGGAGCCCCGCCATTTTCTTGTGTTGCGGTTGCTACCGATCAATCGACCGGATAGCTGCCGCCGTACTTCTCTTCCATCACGCCGGCAGGATGATCGTGCGCAATCTTTGCCCACGCCTGCTTGAAGTCGAAGCCGGTCGTCTCGCCGTTCTCCAGCGTGTAGCGATCGTTCTTCCAGGTCGGGCTCGTCTCGTTGTGGCAGCCGCGGCAATTGGCCTCGGTGGCCGGCACCAGGTGCGCAAGGATGTCCATCTCCGTAATCTTCGCCGGGCTGAACTTCAGCACCTTCGCGTCCTTCATGTGCTCCGACGCGGGACCATGGCAGCTCTCGCACTGCACGCCGTCGGTGAGCGCAATCTTGTCCGGCGCGGACTTGGTCGTGGGGTCATACCCGGTGACGTGGCACTTCAGGCATTCCGGGGCCTCGTGCGGCGGCACCGTCAGCCCTACCTTCGCGCCCACCTCCTTGGCCGCGTCGGACTGCAACAACTCATACGCCTTGGGGTGCCCGGCGTTGTGCCACTTGTCCCACTGTCCGCCCTCCTTCGGGGCGTTGTGGCACATCTTACACTGGCTCTGCCCCACGAAGGTCCAAGCCTTCGCATTGTCCGGCACCTGCACCTGGCCGGATGCGCTGTCCGTGTTGAGGGCTGCGGCAAGCAACCCGGTGACGATGGCGGTCGCGACGGCCGCGACGCCCTTCCATAGATTCTTCATGGTCTACTCTCCCTTGTCGAAGCGCGTTCGCTTCTACCCGCGCACACCATGCCACGATGACACGCCGCGCGCAACTACCGCTATTGGTGACAGACGGCGCAATGCACCGTGCTATTCAAAAGATGGGGTGCCTGGTGCGGCAACCCGCCCGGATGACACTCGGAACAATTCGAGGGGAACAGCCCGAGGGCGTGCGGCGAGGCCATGGCGCTCTCGTGCTCGATGTTTTCATGGCACACCGCGCAACCGCTGCGCTGCTCGGGATAGTGGCAGTTCACGCAGTGCGTGTTGCGGTGCTCTCCCCATCCCGCCCGGTGCGAAACAGGCTGCGTCTCCTTGTGGCACTTCACGCAGAACTGCTCCTCGTGACAGGCGGAACAGGTGTTGCGATCCCACGCCGACAGCATGCCGTGCGTGCGGTGCTTGAACGACGTCGTGTGGTTCTCCGGCGGCATCACGCTGTGGCAGTCCTCGCAGCGGTTCTGCGTCTCGTGGCACATCGCGCAATAGGTGGGGCTGATGCGCGATTCCCGGCCATGCACCTTCAGCCAGATGTCCGGGGAATCGTGCGCGATGCGCTCGCCGCTCCGGAACTGCGGTATCGCGTCCATGCTCAACTGGCTGTGGCACACCGAGCAGGCGTTCAACTCAGGGCGTGTCTGCTGGTGACAGTCCATGCAGAAGGGCTTCGCGGGCGTGGCGGGCAGCGCGCGCTGGTCCAGGTTCGTGTGGCAGGTGGTGCAGGCAATCTCCGCCTGCACGTGCGGCGCGTGCTGCCATTTCAGCTCTTCCGTCAGCAGCGACTTCCACGGCGTCACCGTGTAGTCCTCACGCGTGTGGCAGAAAGAACACTTCGCGCGCTCGACCGGGTCCTCCGGCGGCGTGGTGTTCGACGCCGGAATTTCATGGCACACGCTGCACAGATCGTGCCCGGGCATGCTCAAGGCCGCGCCGCTCTCGGAAGACGTGTCGTGGCAAACCGTGCAGTCCTCCATGCCTCCGGCGATGTGCAGGGCATGGTCAAACTTATAGCCGCGATCCTGCGCGGCCTGCCGCGCCTTGACCTCGGGCTGCTTGTCCGTCATGCAGGAACCCGCCAGCATGGTGAAGCAAGCCGCGAGAACCACCGTGGCCACCAGGCGCAGACGCCGCAAGATGTCAGAATTGAATTTCATAGGACGCTCGGAATTGCCAATAGGGCGCAAAAGGCCCTTCGTCTTCTTCATAACTCACGCGGGCGGTAAAACGCTGCCGCTCGTTGATGCGCCACGCGAAGCGCGAATACAGGGAATGAATCTCTTCCCGGGCCACCACCTCGCGGGTGTCGGTAAGCAGCACCAGCGGCGAGAAGCCGGGGTAGATGCCCGGAATCGCCAGCACCAAGGCGTTCTTCACCCAGCGCGGCCACGGGTTGTAGTCGACGAACTCATAGCGGTACTGCTCATAGTCCGCGCCTATCGCCCACTCGAATGCCTTCCACTTCCGGTTCACTTCGCCCGTCACGATCCAGCTGCCGTCGCTGCCGCTCGTGTTCCAGCGGTCGAGCGAGAGGTCGAAGCCAAAGCCCTTCCCCAGGCCCTCCGCCGAGAGGGTGGCCGCCGTACGAACATAGTCGCGGTTGGTGCCATAGTCATACCCGCCGCTCGCGTCGTGAATGTCCGTCTCGACGCCCAGGCTAAGCCGCTGGGTAAGGGGCCGCTGCAGGCCAAGGTGCACGTGGTGGAATGGCTCCAGCCCACCCAGGATGCGGTAGTAACCCGTGATGTCGTTCACCCGGTCGTTCACCCGGTCGAACTGGCGCCGGTAGTTGATCAGGTAGGTCAACTCCCAACGCTGGATGAGGCCCGTAAAATCCATCGCGTATTCGTGCGCGCCGTCGTTGTGCAGCAGCAGTTCGGTGCGCATCCAGTGATAGGCGTTGAAGCGATGGTGAAGGCTCAGCGCAAGGGACTGATCCTGCACGTATGTCTCAAGCGCGGGTGCGCCGAAGAGCCCGCGCCACCAGCCCCGCGCGTAGTCGATATCGCGGTCGTCCTCCGCGTGATACAGATCAACGCCTATCCGCGTTCCCTGCCCCACGCGCACGCCCAGACCCGCCCCGGCCACCAGATCGTTGAAGGGATCCTCATAGAGCGAAGCCCGGGTGCCGCCATACACATAGCCATCCCAACGGGGCTTGACCCAGCGCAGCCGCAGTCCATCGATACGGTTGTAGAAGGGGCCATCCAGCAGACGCTGGCGCCCTACCCGAAGCTCCGCCCCGCCGAGCACGTCGCTGGCCTGCAGGTAAAGCTCAAGCACCCGCGCGCGCACGTCGCCGCCTTCGCCGTCGTCGATCCCGTACAGCGTCGAATAACGCGCCTCGTCGCCATCGAGATCCTCGGTCAGCCAGAGCGAACTCTGCAGCTTCAGCTTGGGCGCGCCCGCGGGTTTCGCCGTCAGCCGCAGCACTTGGTACAACTCGATGTCGCTGCCCGAGCCATCCCAAGCGGCGTCCATTCCGGTCTCGAAGCGTCCGCTCAACCACTCCGCCTTCGGCTTGTCTTCCTCCGCTTCGGGCGAAGTCTCCGGCTCCACGGCGGATGCCTCCGCTGCCGGAACCTCGGCGGTCTCGGGCGCGGCCTCCTCGGCGGAACCGATCGCGGCCAGCAGCGCCCAGAGGACGCCGCCGAAAACCACGCCATGCCGCCACGCGCCCCTCATGACGAGAACCCTGGGATGTAGCCGATCTGTTCATAGATCGCCTGCAGCCTCGCGTTGTCCTCAACGAGGTCCACGTTAAAAGGCGTGCCGCTGCCCGGTGTGCCCGCGTCGTGGCAACCCAGGATGCCCGCGCAGGAATTCGGCATTGGCCTCAGGCCCGCGGCGATCATCTGGTTCGAAACCTCCGGCGGAACCGTCATGAACGTGTGGTCATGTGCGCCCTCCTCCTGACGCTCGCGGTCCTTGGGCACCATGTGACACGAAACGCACCGGCTCGCCCCACTGCCCGCCGGGTCCACCGGGTGGAAATCGCCCGTATGGAAGTCCACCGCCTCTTCGCTGTCCAGGCCGAGGAAGAAACCAGCATGGCATTGCTGGCAAAGGGTGTTGTCATCCGGCGACGCGACGAAAGTTTCCGCCATGTGCGCGTCATGGCATGAGGCGCAGGTCGCCACGTCGGACTTGGCGTGCGCACTGGACATGAACTCTGCCGTCTGCGATTCGTGACAGTCGCCGCAGAGCTTGGCGAAACCCGCGTTGTCGAGCCGGCTGCGGTTGGGCGTGCTGAAAGGCATGCCCCCGCGCTTGTGGACATCGTGGCAGTCGTTGCAGGAAGCCTCGCGCATCGAAGCGTGCGCGGTCAGCGCGTGCCCCGCCACGGCATCCTGATGGCATTGAGCACACAGCGCCGGCGTCGCGCCGAAAGGGCTCAGCCCGGGATCGGCAATGAACAACCCACCCCGGCCGCCCGCACGCACATGCGCCAAACCACCGCCATGGCAGTCCTCGCAATCGATGGCCGCGTGCAGCCCCTCGTGAAATTCGCGCTTGTCACTCCCGCTGCGGCCGTCATGGCAGGCCATGCACGTGGCCGTGCCCACCCGCGTCGGATCCGTCGGGGCGCCGGGGCAACCAGCTAAAAGCACAGACATCGTCAGCAGGAAAACACTTGCCAATCTCCGCGCTTTGCGCAGATGCAGTCCCGCTTCCCGCTGTTCTCTTTCGATTTTGCTGGCCGCGCTCGCGCACATGGCGGAAACTGGCTCCCCCGGTTTATAAGCCGGATACTCCGCAGTTCCGGCTCCCAATTCTCTTGCTAAACATTTAACAGGTTGCCGGGAATAAAGCAACAAAAACCATTTGTTCACGCTACGGGACAAGTGTTTTTACAATAAGCCTTGATTCCTGACTCGTATTGATCCATGCTATCCGCAAGGCATGACTTGGCGACCAATGGGGGAACGCCGGGACATGCAGGCGGCGCCGGAGACGATGCGGCCAATGGGGCCGTGTCACGGACGGCAGGGAAGCCGCCGCGACATGCGGGAGGATGGAACAATGCGAAGCGGGGAATTTCTGCGGAGTATGCGGAGCGGTGTTGCTTTGCCGCTTTTTGCAATGTTGGCGGTGGCGGTATTCCTGAGTGGCTGTCCGGTGCCTCCACCCCCGGTCACCCCGCCAACTCCAGAGCCGCCCGGCCTTGCGCCCGGCGTAGTGGTGGACGTGGTGGACGTGCGCTTTCCCGCCGACCAGCGGCCCGAGGTGGTCTTTGAACTCACCGACAGCAAGGGCAACGCGATTCCGCTGGCGGAGTTGACCGACGCCCGCTTCATCCTGAGCTACCTCGAAGAAGCGCTGCCCGGCGACACCGCCCACTACGTGAGCTACACCACCAGCACCGAAGACCCGGACCGGGTGCCCAACTCCGGCGACGAGGCGGTGCAGGCGAATTACGACACCGCGCGTCTGGCGGGCGTCACTCGGAACAGCGACGGCACTTTCACCTACAAGTTCGCCGCCGCGCTGCCGGCCAGCTTCGACGCAAGCCTCTCGCATCAGGTGGCCGGGCAATTCCGCCGCACCTATCCGGTCGACGGGCAGAGCTACGTCTTCAACCTGGCGCATCCCTTCCTGCCGGGTGCGGGCAAGCAGACGGTGACCACACGCGAGATCGTGGACACCGAGACCTGCAACAAGTGCCACACGCGCTTGTCCGTGCACGGCGACGTGCGGCGCGAGGTGCAGTTGTGCATCGCCTGCCACACCCCGCAGAGCACCGATGCCCAAAGCGGCAACTCGCTCGATTTCGCCACGATGATCCACAAGATTCACCGCGGCGAGGGATTGCCAAGCGTGGGTCAGGGCGAGCACTACGCCATCTTCGGGTTCGGCGGCACCGAGCATGACTTCTCCGACGTTGTGTTCCCGCAGGACATCCGCAATTGCCAGGCCTGCCACACCAACGCGCCGCAGAGTGACGTCTTCCTGAACAACCCCACGCTGAACGGTTGCGCTTCCTGCCATGACCGCGCGTGGTTTGGCAGCCCGGCGGAAGTGCCTGAAGGCTTCGAAATGCACACGGGCGGACAGCAGGTGGACAACTCGCTTTGCTCGCTCTGCCACAAGCCCACCGGCCCTGCGTCCGCCCCGATCATGGAAGCGCACATGCGCCCGGAAGACAGCCCCGAGGCGCCCGGTCTATCGCTCAATATCCTCGACGTGGCCTCGACGCTGGTCGAGGGAGGCCATCAGCTGGACGTGACCTTCGAAGCGCTGGATAAAGAGGGCAACCGCTACGACACCATCACCTCCCTCAGCTCGGCCGGCATCCTGATCGCCTATCCCGCGCCGGAATACGAGACCGTGGTGCGCGAGGCCGTAATAGGCCGTGTGCCCGGAACGCTGACGGTGAATCCGGACGACACCTTCACCTATCGCTTCGCCGCGCTGTTGCCCGACACGGGCGACACCTTCGCCGCCGCGATGGAAGGACGCATCGCCTTCGACTTCCGCGGTGAGACGTTCCAGCAGGGCACCGCCACCAATGGCCAGGTGATCTTCACGCTCGACGAAAGCGAGCCCCAGCCACGTCGCGTCAGTGTGGACGAGGCCAAGTGCAACCAGTGCCACGATGAAATCCGAGCGCATGGCGGCCAGCGGGTGGGCGTGGATTCCTGTCTGATGTGCCACAACGTGAACGCCACCGACGCGGCTCGCCGTCCTGGCGACGCCCTGCCGCCCGAGACAGTCAACTTCAAGGACATGATCCACCGCATCCACGCGGGCGAGGATCTGGAAGGCGACTACACGGTATACGGCTTCGGCGGCACCCCGCATGACTTCACGCACGTGCGCTTCCCCGGTCTCCTGCAGGAATGCTCGATCTGCCATGTGGATGGCGCGGTCGACCTGCCGCTCGCGGAAGAAGCCCTGCCCACCACCATCCGCCAGGACGACGAGATTGTGGAACAAATATTCGCGCAACGCGCGGCCTGTACGTCGTGCCACGACGGTCTGCTGCCCAACGTGCATGCGATGCTCCAGACGGACATGAGCACCGGCATCGAGTCGTGTGCCGTGTGCCATGGCCCCGACACGGGCGCGGCCGTGCGCGTGGTTCACGCGCTGGCCCCGTAAGGTCTGGCCTCGGGCCGTCGTTGGAAGGAGTCGTTACATGGCCATGTTGAATCAACGCTCCAGCGGAGCGATACGCCGCATCGTGTTCCGTAACGCGCTGACCATCCTCGGCGCCTCGCTGACCACGGTGAGCGCCTTCGCCATCATCATCGTGGTGCTGCTGGGATTGTTCGAGTTTGTCAACGCGGCCTATCTGGGCATCGTGTCGTTCCTCGTGCTGCCGTCGATGATGATCCTCGCGCTGATGATGGTCGCGGCGGGACACTTCTGGTCCCGCCTGCGACCCGGCACGGCGGCCGAGGGAGAAGGGGACGATCCCTTCGTGATCGACCTGCGCAAGCCGGCCACCCGCCGCACCGTGGGACTGGTTATATTCCTCACCTTTGTGAACATCTTTCTCGTCTCGGCGGTCGGTTATAAGGGCGTGGAGTATTCCGAGTCCGTCATGTTCTGCGGCACGGTCTGCCACACGGTGATGGAGCCGGAGCACACGGCCTACCTCGACTCACCGCATTCAAACGTGACCTGCGCGGAATGCCACATTGGCCCGGGCGCGCCCTGGTTCGTGCAATCCAAATTGTCCGGCATAGGGCAGGTCTTCGCGGTGCTCTTCGACACCTACCATCGCCCCATCACTACGCCCGTGGAAAACCTGCGGCCCGCGCGCGACACCTGCGAGCATTGCCACTGGCCGGAGAAGTTCACGGGCGATCGGGTAAAGGTTATCCACAAGTACGCCGAGGACGAGGCGAACGCCGAGCTGACGACGCTGCTAGTGATGCACATCGGCGGCGGCAATCGCGCGGGCCGCGGTATTCACGATTGGCATGTGAACAAAGACCGGGAGACCTACTACCTGCCAGCCACGCAGGACCAGCAGGAAATCTCGCTGGTGCGGGTGAAGCATTCCGATGGCCGCGTGGAAAACTTCGCGGCCGAGAGCTTCACGGGTGACGCCTCGGCCATACCCGACAACCAGATGAAGCTGATGGACTGCATCGATTGCCACAACCGGCCGACGCACATCTTCTACGGGCCCGACGAGTCCATTAACCGCGCGCTCAACGCGGGCGATATCGACAACACGCTGCCCTATATCCGGAAGGTGGGCATGGAGGCGCTGGTTGCGGCGGAAACCCAGCCGGACCCCGAGGCGCATATCCGCCAGCACGTGACTAAATTCTATGAAGAGCAGTATGCGGACTTGACGAACTCCCGTAAGGAAACCATCGAGACCGCCATCAACGCGCTCTCGGGCTTGTTCCGGCGCAACGTCTTCCCCGACATGAAGCTGGGCTGGAACACCTATCCGAACAACCTCAGCCATGTGAATTCGCCCGGCTGCTTCCGCTGCCACAGCGACACCCACAAGACCGCCGAGGGCAAGGCCATCAGCCAGGACTGCACCGTGTGCCATCAGGTGCTGGCCTGGGACGAGGAGAAGCCGCAGCTCGCGCAGGACCTGGGCGTGTACTGATCGCACGGGGCGGGAGATTGGCCGGGGTGCGCGCGCGCGCCGATTTCCGTACCATTCTATCGGGCGAACGAAACCATGCCGCGTGCGAAAGTGAAACCCTGTGCTTGAATCCCTCTTTGACCCCAAGGCCATTGCCGTGTTTGGCGCCTCGCGCCAGCCGCAGAAGGTGGGCCACACCGTACTGAAGCACCTCATCGAGGCGGGCTATCCGGGACGACTGGTGCCGGTGAACCCCTCGGCGGGCGAGGTGCTGGGTCTGCCCTGCCTCCCCTCCCTGGCGGAATGCGACGTGACGGTGGACCTCGCCATCCTCGTGGTGCCCCCTGCGCAGGTGGAGCCGACGCTCCTCCATGCGCTGGAGCACGGGGTGCGCGGAATCATCATCATCACGGCGGGCTTCAAAGAAACCGGCGCCGACGGCGCGCGGCGCGAGGAAGCCCTGGCCGAACATTGCCGCCACCACGGGGCGCGCCTTCTGGGACCCAACTGCCTCGGCCTCATCAACACGGCCAACCGCATGAACGCCTCCTTTGCCCCGCAGATGCCGGGGCCGGGAGCCATCTCGGTCATCTCGCAATCCGGCGCCCTCTGCACCGCCATCCTCGATCTCGCGGTCGAACGTGGGCTGGGCCTGGCCAAGCTCGTCAGCATCGGCAACAAGGCCGACATCGACGAGAGCGACCTGCTCGAGGCCCTGGGCCAGGACCCCGACACCAAGGTGATCGCCTGCTATCTCGAAAGCATCACCTCGGGCCAGCGCTTCATCGAGGTGGCCGAGCGCGTGGGCCGCGAAAAACCCGTGGTCGTACTGAAGGCCGGCACCACCCAGGCGGGCGCGCGCGCCGCCAGCTCGCACACCGGTAGCCTCGCCGGGGCCGACATCGCCTATGGCGCGGCGTTCCGCCGGGCGGGCGTGCTGCGCGCCGACGACTTCGAATCTCTCTTCGACATCGCCAAGGCCCTCGCCATGCAGCCCCTTCCCGAGGGCAACCGCATCGCGGTCATCACGAATGCGGGCGGACCCGGCATCATCGCGGCGGACGCCGTCGAGCGGCAGAGCCTGCAGGTGGCCGCGCTGTCCGAGGCCACCCGAGCCACCCTCCGCGCCGCGCTTCCCCCCTCGGCCAGCTGCGCCAACCCGGTGGACGTGCTGGGCGACGCGCCTCCCGAGCGCTACGTGGACTCGCTCAACGCCGTGGTCGCCGACGAGGGCGTCGATGCCGTGGTCGTCATCCTGACCCCGCAGGCCATGAGCCTGCCCCGGGAAACCGCGCGCGCAATCATCGACCACCATCCCGGCAGCAAACCCGTGCTGGCCGCCTTCATGGGCGGGCGTGACGTGGCGCCCGCGCGCCGCGAATTCCTATTCAACGACCTGCCGGACTACAGCGCTCCCGAGCGCGCCATCGAGGCGCTGCGCAAACTGTGCGACTACGCCGCATGGCGCAAGCAACCCCCGCGCGTGGTGGCGCGCCAGCCCATCAACCGCAACCGCATCGAGCGCATCATCACGCGGCACCGCCGCATCGGAAGTACCTACATTGGCGAGTCCGACGCGAAGAAAATCCTGGCCACCTATGCGTTCAACGTGCCCGAGGGCCGCCTTGCCCGCACCGCCGAGGACGCGGTGGCCGTGGCCGAACGGGCAGGCTATCCCGTCGCGATGAAGAGCGCGTCGCCGCAGGTGGTGCATAAGTCCGACGTGGGCGGCGTGCGCATTGGCCTGCGCTCGCGCGCGGAAGTGCAGGACGCCTTCGACCTGATGGTGATGCGCCTCAAGCGCAAGCTGCCGGAGGCGGAGATCGCGGGCGTCTATGTCGAGGCCATGTGCCCGAAGGGACGCGAGGTCATCCTCGGCATGACACGCGACCCCAGCTTTGGGCCTATGCTGATGTTCGGCTTGGGCGGTATCTTCGTGGAAGTGATGAAAGACGTGAGCTTCAACCTCGCCCCCATCACGCAAGAGGAGGCTGCACTGATGCTGGAGGGCACCCGGTCGTATGCGCTGCTGCGCGGTGCGCGCGGCGAAAAGGCCGTGGACCTGGAGGCGCTGGCCAGCGCTCTCCAGAAGCTGAGCCAGCTGGCCATGGATTTTCCCGAGATTGCCGAGATGGACATCAACCCGTTCATCGTGGGCGCTCCGGGCACGCCGGCGATGGTGGCCGATGCCCGCATGACATTGTCGCCATGGATGGAAGGGCAGGGTACGAACCGTGATTGATAACGCCACACGCTATCCCTGGCAGGCCGTGGGCGCCGCCGAGGCGCTGGCGGGCATACGCCCCGGGCGTCGCCTCTTCATTGGAAGCGGTTGCGCCGCGCCGCGCCACCTTCTGCGCGCGCTCCTCGAGGCTTCCTGTCCGCGCATCGAAACAGAACTGCTGCACGTGCTCACCCTGGGGGATGAACTGGGCCGCCAACTCGAGGCCAACCCCCACTACACCGTAAACAGCCTGCTGCTCACGGACAATGTGCGCGGAGCCATACGCCGGGGCGCCGGCCATTATTCCCCCATCGCCTTCTCGGATTTGCCCGCCCTGTTGCGCTCGGGCGAGATGCCGCTCGAGGCGGCGCTCATTCAGGTGTCGCCTCCAGACGAGGCGGGCATGATGAGCCTGGGCATCTCGGTGGACGTGACCCGGGCGGCGGTGGAGAATGCGCATCTGGTGGTGGCGCAGGTGAACCGCCATATGCCGCGCACCCATGGCAACAGCCTCATCCATGTTTCCGACGTGGACTACCTGGTCTTTCACGACGAGCCCCTGGAATCGTATGAGGCGGGCGCCCCTCCTCCGGAGGCGGCCCGCATTGGCGAATATCTGGGCGAACTGGTGGAGGACGGCGCGACCATCGCGGCGGGCCTGGGTCGGATGGTGAGTGGCGTACTGCCCGCGCTCGAGGGCAAGCGCGACCTGGGCATCCACACCGAGTTGATCACAAACCCGCTGCTGCGCCTGATTGAAAGCGGCGCGGTGACTGGCGCCCGGAAGACCCTCGACATGGGCAAGGTGGTGGCCAGCTTCGCCATGGGAACGGCGGATTTCTACACGAAGCTGCACGACAACCCGGTGCTTTCGTTTCAACCCACGGACTATGTGAACGACCCCTCGGTGATCGCGCGGCATTGGAAAATGACCTCGATCAGCTCGGCCACGCAGATTGATCTCACCGGGCAGGTCTGCGCCGACTCGGTGGGCTCTGAATTCTATTCGGGCGTGGGCGGCATCATGGACTTCAACCGTGGCGCAGCGCGGGCGCGCGGTGGCAAGCCCATCGTGGTGATGAGCGCCACCGCGAATCACGGCGCCTTCTCGCGCATTGTGGCGCGACTCTCGCCCGGGGCCGGCGCCACCACCACGCGCGCCGACGCGCACTACGTCGTCACCGAGTTTGGCGTGGCCTTCCTCCATGGCAAGACCATACAGGAGCGGGCGCTTTCGCTGATCAACCTGGCGCATCCGCGCTTCCGCGAGCAGTTGCTGGAAGACGCCATCAACGCGGGCTATGTGCACCCGCGCGTGGCCGTGCATGGCGCGCGGCTGATACTCGCGCCGCGCGCCGCCCACAGCACGCTGCTGCTGCGCGATGGCGCACGCTTGAGCATCCGCGCGGTGCGCGCCACCGATGAGCAGAAGCTCACGCGCTTCATTGCCGAGCATGGCCACAACGGGTTCTTTGGCGACGGGGCGACGGCGGTTTACGTGAACCATCGCGACACCGAGAGCATCCTGGCGACCGTGCCCGCCCCGGACGGCGAGGAGATTGTGGGCTTGGCCGGATATCGGCGGCAGGGCGACACGCCGGCGGCCGAGGCCGGCTGTGCCGTGGCGCCGCCATGGAGCGCCGACGAGATCGCGCCCGCGCTCTTGCAGCATCTCGGGGCGCTTGCACGAAGCCACGAAATCTTGCGGCTCGACGCGGCCGTGCCTTTGGAGCGCGCCGCGCTGGAGCGCGCGCTTGTCGCGACGGGCGGTGGATTCGAGGTCACGGAAGCCCCGAAGGCGCCGGGCCGATTCTCGATCGCGCTGGAGTGAGTCCCCTCAGCGCAGGCTGAGCATGTACTCCACGAGCGCGTCCAAGTCCTTCGTGTCGAGATCAAGATAGGTCTGTTTCATCTCGAAGACGGTCTCGTCGAATCGGGCCCGCATGGATTCGTCGGGGGCGATGTGCAGAAGCATCTGCTGCCGGTTGAGCCGGGCCCCCACGCCGTCAAGCGGAAGCCCGCCCTCCCCCTCGCCGCCCACGGCGTGGCAAATCATGCAGCCCTGGCTTTCATAGAGCGCGCGCCCGGCGGCCACGGCCTCGTGATCGAGGATAGTGGGCCCGGTGGACTGTGGGGGATTCTGAAGCCGGGCAAAGCCAAGCGCCGCGGCGAGGATCGCCGCCAGGCTCAACGCGGCGAGGATGCGTGCGAGCTGTTCTCTCACGGGCGGTTTCCTTATACGAGGTCGAAAAGCTCGGAGTGAATTTGCCTCAAGGGAACGCCGAGTGCATGAAGCCCACGCTCCACCAGCGAGATCATCGGCTTGGGACCGCAGATGTAGCACGCGTGCCCGCGGGGGTCATCCGGCAGGTGCCGTTGTAGCAAGTCCTGCGTCAGCAGCCCGGTCTCCCCCTCCCAGCCGGGATGTGCCTCCTGCAAGACATGCACCACTCGCAGGTTTAGCCGGCCCTCGAGCGCTTCCAGTTCCTCCCGGAAGAGCGCGCGCTCCCAGGTCCAGTTGCCATAGATAAGCAGGTGCGGGCGCTGATCGCCGCGGTCTGCCAGCGTGCGCAGCATGCTCATGATGGGAGCCATGCCCACGCCGCCCGCCACGAACACATAGCCCGCGGCGCTGTTTCCCCCATCCAGCGTGAAGGCGCCATAGGGTCCATCCACGCAGACCCGCGTGCCCGGCTGAAGCCGGCCGATGTTCCGGGTGAAGTCGCCGAGTTCCTTGATGGTGAAGCGCAATTCGCCGGGGCGTTCCACGCTGGACGCTATCGAAAACGGATGTTCACTCAAGCTGTAGGGCGAACGCGCGAAGGTGAGCCATGCGAACTGCCCCGCCTCGAAGCGCAGGCCAGCATGCCCGACCGCTTCCAGCGCCACCGTCCATGCGCCGCCGCGCTCCGGCGTCACTGACGCCACCCGGTAGGGCGTGCGCAGCAGCAGCCAGGGCTTCACGATGCGCACATAGCCGAGCAGCAAGGCCCAGGAGAGGGTAATGACTGTCCAGAGCGCCCGCTTCCAAGGCGGACCGATGTAATAGCCCGACCACTCGATGTGCATCACGGCGAGCGCCAGCGCCCCAATGGCAAGCGCCCCATGCGCCACGCGCCAGTGTTCATAGCGGATGCGCAGCGGCTTGCGCCAAAGCGACGAGACCACCAGCGCCAGCAGCAGCGCGAAGGACAACAACGCGGCTGTGGTATGCGCAGGGAAATTTAGCGACCACAACTGCGCCGCAAAACCCGGCTTCACCCACAGCAGGATGAGCGCATGCGCCACGATCAGCAGGAAGCCGAGCACCGCCATGATCCGGTGGAAATAATAGATGATGTCAACGCCGAAGGGGGCGGTGGCCCGGCGAAACCGCGCCGTCAACACGAACTGGATACCCATCATCGCCATGGCCGCATAGCCCAGCGCCAGTGAGAAGTCCATCCAGAAGCCCCGCCCCGACGGGGAATCCCCCACCAAGAGCACCAACACCGGTGTGAGCACCAGGCCCAAGTACACCGCTATCCAGAACAGGGATTGAAGATACCGCATGCCACCCCCGCTAGCCGTCTAAGGAATCTCGCTCGCCGCATCACGTTATGCCGTCGCGTGATGGGAAGTCCAACCGACACTTACTCGGAGAAGTAACGGCCACCGATGAGCCGGAGCGCACGCGAGTCCAAACAACGTCTCCTGCGGATCATTTTTCAGTAGCTGAATTTGCCCAACTCGACTTTGCCCCGGAAAGTCCAGTAGACGATCGCGGTATACGCGATCACGATGGGCATCCCGACGATCGCTATCCCGAACATGATCCACAGGGTCTTCTCGCTGGAAGCAGCATTGTAGAGCGTAAGGCTGTGCTCCGTTGGCTCCATACTGGAAATCACCATATTCGGGAAAAGGGCGATTCCGATGAGGCAAACCAACGCCGCGACGGTACAGCAACTGGAGACGAAGGCGTATCCAGGGCGCTTGAGAAAGAGAGCGCGCGGGATGTTTCCGATGGCCAGTATATTGAGCACCACGATGAGCCAGGCCGCCGGCAATGATTCGAAGTTGGCTGTTGCATGGGGTACGCGCACCAGCGTAAACACGGTGGTCAGCATATAAAGCACCAGGAAGACCCCAAAGGTGTGCCAAAGCGCAGGATAAACGCGCTTTCGCAATTCCCCCTCGGTCTTTAAATAAAGATAGATGCTGCCATGCATGGCGAATAACGCCACTGACATAAGGCCGACCAGCACGGGATAGGGCCCCAGTAGATCGAAGAAGCCGCCCACGTAATCGCCGTTCTCATTGAGCGCAATCCCCTGCATGATGTTGCCTATCGCAACGCCAAAGAGCAGCGCGGCAAGCGTGCTCGCGCCACAAAAGGCATAGTCCCAAAGGCTTCGCCACCAACGCTCGGGACGCTTGCTGCGGAACTCAATCGACACGGCACGAAAAATCAGGGCGCAGAGCAGCAACATGAACGCCGTGTAGAAGGCCGAGAACACGGTCGCGTACACGTTCGGGAAGGCTGCGAACATCGCCCCCCCAAAGGTCACAAGCCACACTTCATTGCCGTCCCACAAGGGGCCGATGCTGTTCAGGAAAATCCGGCGATCATGATCGTTCCGGGCCAGCGGGTGCAGTATGCCCACGCCAAGATCGAAACCGTCGAGAACCGCGTATCCGATCAGTAGCACGCCCAACAGCATGAACCAGATGACCTCGATATCAAGTCCGAACATGGTGTGAATCTCCCTCTTGTGCATCGAGATTCCCACTGCGCGCAGCGGTCATGGAAGGCCCGCCCGGATCCGCCAATACAGCCGCCGCCTTCAGAAAGCTGCCCGCTTCATGGGCCGGAAATTCTTGGTCGGGTCCGTGCTGTATTTTCTCATTCATGATGTAAATATAAAGCGCGAACAGGAGAAAATATATAAACGTGAACATTAGGATGGAGCCCAGCACCTGACCGCCACTGACCGACGCGGAGAGTGCATCCGCTGTCCGCAGCTCGCCCCACACGATCCACGGCTGCCGCCCGACTTCAGCAGCGATCCAACCGCTTTGGTTGCCCACATAGGGCAGCAACGCCGACGGCAGCATGAGCCACAACAACCACCGTTGCTGCTCCAAGGTACCGCGCAGCCAGAAGAAAACACCACATGCCGATACCAACAGCAATGCCCCGCCAACCGCCAGCATCACATGGTAGGTGACGAAAGGCACCAAAACCGGGGGACGGTCTTCTTCGGGGAAATCCGCGAGCGCGGTCACCGGGGCGTCCGAATCGCCATGCAGCAGGAGGCTTAAGGCATTGGGAATTTGCACCCCGAAACGAACCTGCTCTGCCTCCTCATCCGGCCAGCCGAAAAGCCACAACGGCGCACCTTCTCCCTCCTGCTGGCGGAAGTGCCCCTCGAACGCCGCGAGCTTCTGGGGCTGCGTATGCGATACGGTCTCCGCCTGGAAGTGCCCCGAGATTGGGGCCGCTATCGAGAAGAGCAGCGCCGTAAACAACGCAAGCGGCATGCACCGCCGCGCCACTTCCACATGCCGACCCCGCAACAGATACCAGGCGGAAACGCTCGCCATCACGAACGCCCCCGTAAGCATGCACCCAATCAGCACATGCGTCAGGCGGTCTACGCTGGAAGGATTGAACACCATCGCCCAGAAATCCGTGATCTCCGCACGATAGCTGCCCATGTGCTCAACCACGTGATAGCCCGCGGGAGTCTGCTGCCATGAGTTTGCCACCACGATCCACACAGCAGAAAACGTTGCCCCGGTCGCCACCATGAGCGTCGAGAAGAAATGCATCCGGGGGGACACCTTATCCCATCCGAACACCAGAATGGCCAGAAAGCCTGATTCAAGGAAAAATGCGAATATCCCCTCGGCTGCCAGTGCAGAACCGAACACGTCACCCACGAACCGCGAGTAGGTCGCCCAGTTCGTGCCAAACTGAAACTCCATCACGATGCCCGATGCCACGCCAAGCGCAAAATTCACTGCGAATATCTTCGTCCAGAAACGCGCCGCTTGCTCGTATACCTCGTCGCCCGTGCGCAGGCGCTGACCTTCCAGCAACACGAGAAGCCAACCCAGGCCGATGGAAAGGGGAGGGAAAAGGTAGTGAAACATTATCGTCAAGGCGAACTGAAGCCG
>JBJOID010000085.1:0-8776 GCA_046047315.1 Candidatus Hydrogenedentota bacterium
TGACAACTACAGCGTACCGGAACGCCCACGCGATGCTCCTCTTCAATTCAAGCCCAGTTGCACTTCAACTTTGAATCCGCCGAGGCTATCAAGAGTGTCGATATAACACCATGTGTTTATAATACAGATTAATATAGTATTATGGTTCGAAAATTAAATGCAGAGGCGGATTCGAAGCTGAAGTGTAAGTGCGATTGACTTGTACAAGAGCATCGCGCGGGGGCGGTGCACCGCAGTTGTCGATATGTACAGAGATGGTAATCGCCTGACACCCGCGCTTGTGGGTTTTTCTCGTTACACCGGTCCTCCGGTGTAACGTCCCTCTTGCCGCTACTGCGGCTCGTGCTGGTGGAGCGTGCCGCAGAAGCGGCGGAAGATACACGACACCGCAGGAGCGGATGTCGCGAGACGGAAGGCTTCGCGCATAGCGGGGCAAATGCGTTGACCACGATGACGGAGGGCAGGGTGACCACCACCGACACCTGCGACTTCAGGGGCCGGACGATATCGAAGGCGGACGGCACGCACGCGGTCCCTCATGCCTGGCGGTCTTTGGGGAGTGCCGCCGTATCGGCGGCCAGACCACGCAGCGGGGAGTCGATTCGTTCCCACCCCACCTCGTTGCCAAGCTCCTGCTTGGCAATGCCCGTGCCTTGGAAGCTCCTGCTTCCTGCTCGACGCTGACCACCCAGTCGCGGTCCTCACCGCGAAGCAGCCAAGCAGGAGCTTGGAAGACAAGCGCGTGACCAAGGAGGACCTTGGTCACGAGAGAAATCCACGCCACCAACGTCCTGCCCGATAAGGACCACATGGGTGCCGCCTCAGCCGCAGGGTACTGCGGCACTCCCGTTCGCGCCGTTAATTATGGTGCGGCGGGGAGGCACGGGTTGCATAGCATGCCTGCATACCCCAGGGCGGGCGGAGCGTTGAATCCGGGCTGGGGCTATTCGATGAGTGCCCGTTGGCCATGGGCGCCGAGGGCCTTCCATGAGAGCTGGACCTTGTACATGCCCTCGGCATAGGGACCCACGGCATAGGGGGGGAAGAAGAAGGTGAGGCCTTGTTCGGAGACGGTGAAGCTCTCCAGTTCCTTCGCGGTGAATTCGCTGATGGTGCCGTTGATCACGAAACTCGCTCCCTGCCTTTTCAGGTCATCGAGCAGCATGGCCGACACGGCTTCCATCGCGGTGTCGGAGGGCTGGATGAAATCCGTGAGGGACGCATTGCGGAGTTTGCCGTCCACAAGAATCCAGTTGATTGCCGGGTAATCCGAATTGGGATGCGCGCCGCCGGTGTATTCGTAGACCACGTAGCTCATGGAGAGCACGCGGTCCGACACATGCGCGAAGTCATAGGCCTCCAGCCCGTGCTCCCAGGATTGCATGAAGGACGGAAACTCTCCCTCGACGGTCCGCGTCCCCTCGGCCACGGCGGCCTCGAATTGTTCATGGATCTCCCGCTCCTCGGCGGCCAGCGCCTCGCGCAACTGAGCGTTCAGGGCGGCGGCATGGGGATGGCCGGACGTGAGAAAGACGGGATAGTGACGCGAGGCCTTCAGTTCCATCTCCCCCGCCCGGGTGTTCAAGGCGGCCTGCGCGGGCACGGCGAAAGCAGAGAGCTTGAAGGGAAGCGGCGGCTCACCCGAGGGAGCGGCCCACTCGCCCTCCAAAGTGAGCGGCGCGCGGGACAGCTTCCCCCGCCATTCCCCGGTCACCTTGCCATCGCTGTGCTCGCGCAGCAACGCCTCCCCCGTCTCGGGGTTGACCGTGCCCCACACGCCGATGCGTTGCTGATGCCGGTTATAAGCATAGACGCCGCTGATGCGATCCCCCGCCAGTGAAAACTGGCCCAGCACCCGGTTGCCCTCGCCGATCTGCCCGCGAAAGTGGGTGGCGGAAAATCCAGCCTCGGACGAGACCGACGAGCAATCCAGCGTTTCGGGAGTATCGCTAACTTCGATGCCGGCGAAGCGCGCCACGTTCAGCCAGTCGCCGCCCCGGTAGGCAAAGGTGTAGGCCAGGTCGATGGCGCGCCCGTTGACCAGAATCTCCGCCATGCCCTCCTCCCCCTCCACGGGGCGGGTCTCCACCACCCCCACGATTTCGGAACGCCATCCCACGTCGTCACAGGGAGCGCAATAGAAGCGAAGCTCATTCCCGGGCTGCAAGAGAAAAGCCGCGTGCTCCGCCTCTTCAAGGCCAACCACCTGCGCCTGATCCGCCGAGGCAGCCAGACATACGCACGCCGCGCTCACGATTACCGCCCACATTCTATTCATGGTTGTCGCGCTCCCGCTTTCGGCCATGAGTTCAGCATAACACGCAAACAGGCTGCCGGGTCGATTGACCACCCCGGCCCGCTCTGCTACGATCCCGGCGTGAGTGCGCGCCCATGAATTCCTACCTGAAATATTCGCTGGCCATCGGGGTGGGCGTGGCGCTGGGTTCCGCCCTGGGCTGGGGGCTGGTCTCCTATACCGGCCGCATCGACTCGGAAGTGCAGCGGGCCAACGATCCCGAGAAGCCGTCTGCAAACCCCGCGTCCAGTGGCACCGTTTCCCTGGAAGGCCTGCAAAACCACCCGGGCCTGCGCTATGCCGAAGCGGTCAAGGCGGGCGACTGGGACGAAGTGATGCGCCACACGCCGTGGATTCGCGAGCGCCTTGAGTACGTCGCCATCAATGAAGGCGGCGAAGAGGCGAAACAGCTGGCCATCGAGGAACTTCGCGAACGTTTCATGGATCGTAGTCCCGGCAGCGTGGAAAACCACCTGCGCCCCGAGGGGGTGGAAGACCAGTACCTCTTCAACGCGGCCGCGCAGCTTGAGCCCATCGCGGTGGATCAAGGAATGGACGGACTCGAGGCCCCGGTGGAAAGCCGCCTTTGGATACGGGTCAGCTATCCCACGCGGGAACTGGCCTTGCGCGACATGAACCAGCTTCCCCTGCGCAGCCTTGTGGCGGGTGTGAACATGGGCGCTGATGGCGATATACTAAAGGCCAATACCGTGGGCAACGCCGAAATTAAGGCGGGCTCGATGCAGTATTTTTCCGCGCTGCCCTGAACTGAACGCCATGGAAACCAAGCGATGAACAACAAACAGATTGTGGGAATTGTCGTCATCATCGCGTTTTTCCTCGTGTCCATCGCCGTGCTGGTGATGACCTTTCAACCCAAGGGGAACAAGCAGGGCGGCACCGTCGAAGACAGCTACTTCGTGCAGCAGCGCATCAAGAACCTTGAGAAATCCCAATAGGCCTGGCCAGCGAAAGTCACGCGTGCCCCACTCCTTCCTCCATACGCTTTCGGTCGCCCTGCTCGTCGCCGTGCTTGGCGCGACGCACGCGGCCCATGCCCAAACCCAGCCTTACAAGACGACGCTGGAAGGGCGCGAGCTCACCGTGGAGCCGCTCATCTACTACGCCGATGGCCAGCCCTATGTGTCGCTTCTGGAGATCGTGAAGGCGCTGGGCGGCAGCGGCCGCATTGCCACGCCCAATGAAGCCGAGATTTCGCTCGGCGGCCAGCGTGCCGTGCTCTCTCTGAACAATGTTCGCTATGAGGCCCAGGGCGCGGAGCAGTTGGCGCAGCGCCCCTTCCTTCCGTATGAATCCGAGGTGCTTGCCTCGCGCGACGACGTGGCCGCCTTCTTCCGCACAGCCTTCGGGGTGGAACTGCTTCCGGCGGACCCGGCGACAACGCCCCCCCCAGCAGAAACTCCGATGCCGCAGGAAGCGCCGCTCGACGAGAGTGCGGCCCTGCTGGAGACTGACGCCATCGCCGCCCCCCGGGCCGCCGATGCGGCAGCGTCTCCAGAGGGAGGCACCGAAGAAACGCCCGCTGCAAGCGACGCCGCCCCCGCAGACACGGGCGCGTATCAGGCCATCCTCATCGACGCGGGACACGGCGGCAACGACAACGGCGCCCAGAGACCGGGCGGCCTGAACGAGAAAGACGTGGCGCTGGCGATTGCCAAGCGCGTGGCGGAAGCCCTGAGCGGCGATCAGGCCTTCAAGGTTTTCCTGATTCGCTCCGAGGACCAAACCCTCAGCCTGTCGGAGCGCGCCGCCCTGGCACAGCAGCAGGAAAACGCTTTTCTTCTCAGCATCCATGCCGGGGCGAGCTTTGCCCCGGGAGCGTCGGGAGTCGACATCTTTTACCCGGCGGAGTATTCACGCAGCCGCGTGTCGGGAAACCGTGAACGCGCCGCCGCGGATGTGCTCGCCAAGGCGTTGACCGACGAGGGCGGCGCCAGCGTTCGCGGCTTGCGGCGCGCGCCCCTGAAGCTGTTCGCCCAGGCCGGGCGCCCTGGTTGCCTCGTCGAAGTGGGATGCATCACGAATCCCGAGGAAGAGCAGCTGCTTGGAAGCGAGGCCTTTCAGGAGCGCATCGCCCGTGGACTGGCCGCCGGGATTCGCGCGCTGGCCGGAGGGAACTGAACATGGCTTCCCCCTGGAAAACCAACATCGTGCGCAACTTCGCCTTGTCCTTGTGGGGACTCATCACCCTGGTGTTGATCTTCACGGTGCTGCTGCTCCTGAACGAGATGCTGCGGTCGGGGCAGGACCCGCTCGATTCGCTTCGCGCGCAGCCCGAGGCCACGGCCCGCCCCCAGACAGCCCGCCCCGCGACCACCGTGGGCGAGCGCGAGGTGCAGCTCTTCTACGCGGACGATACTGGCAGCCACCTTGCCCCGCAGCCCCGCACGCTCGAGTTCACGGACTCCACCGTCGAGAATTGCCGGCGCGTGCTGGAGGCGCTGTTGCTGGGCCCCACCGGGGGCGGCAGCGCCGTCATCTCGCCGTCGGTGCGCGTGCGCGCGCTTTACCTCATGGACAATGGGGAACTGGTCATCGACTTCTCCCGTGAATTCCTGAGCGAGCAAACGCGCCTCAAGAGCGCCTCGCTGGAATCGCTGATGGTGCAGGGCGTGGTGAACACCCTGACGCAGGGCCCCCTGCAAACCAAGGGCGAGCCAGCCATTCGCCGCGTTCGCTTCCTGGTCGAGGGCAGCGCCCCGCCGGAATCCTTCCCCGCGCACATCGATCTCGCCGAACCCGTCGAGCCGGATTCCCTCTGGCTTGCGCCCGCCCCCGCCGGTGGCGCCGCGAATGAATGAGGCCGCCGCCCCCATCGGCGTGTTTGATTCCGGCATTGGCGGCCTGACCGTGTTTGCCAAGATCGCGGAATCCCTGCCCGGCGAGTCCATCGAGTACCTGGGTGACACCGCCCGCGTTCCCTACGGCACCAAGTCGCCGGAAACGGTGATCGAGTATGCGCGCGGCTGCGCCGACGTGTTGCTTGAACGCGGGGTGAAGCTGCTGGTCATCGCCTGCAACACCGCCTCGGCCGTGGCCGTGGACTTGCTGCGCGAGGAACTGCCCGTGCCCGTGATTGGGGTGGTGGAGCCGGGGGCCCGCGCCGCCGTGCGCGAGACCCGCACGGGCGTGATCGGCGTCATCGGCACCCCCGCCACGATTTCAAGCGGCGTCTACAACGACAAGATCAAGGCCCTGCTGCCTGATGCGCGCGTGCACAGCCAGGCTTGTCCGCTCTTTGTGCCGTTGGCGGAAGAGGGCTGGGTGGACGGCGAGATCGCCACGGCGATCGCGCGGCGCTACCTGGAGCCGCTGCTAAGGAACGACATCGATGTCCTCGTTCTGGGGTGCACCCACTATCCCCTGCTGGCCCGCACCATCGCCGAGGTGGCGGGGCCCGGCGTGAAGCTGGTGGACAGCGCCTCGGAGACAGCCATCGAGGTGGCGGCGATGTTGGGAGCGGATGCCGCGTCCGGTCCCGGACGTCACGCCTTTCTGGTGACCGACGCCCCCGAGCGCTTCCAGCGAGCCGGAGGGGCATTCCTCGGGCATGACATCGACAATGTGTCCTGGATTAATCTGCATACATGTCGAACGAAAATGTAATAGCGGCGGCGCCACCGGAGACCGCGGCGGAATCCGCTTCGCCCAGTTGGCTGGCCATCTTCGCCGGCTTGAGCTTTGTCGCCACGGTGTCGGTGCTCGCGGCCATTCTGTCCGTGCGCTACGTCCAGTCGCGTCCGGTGAACATCGAGACCCCCAGCGCGCAACTGGCCGAAGTGATTGAGCAGACCCTGCTTGAACACAATGTGCCCGCCTCCGCCATCGAGTCCTCCGTGGCCCGGGAAAGTTCCGATGAGGGCAACCGCTGGACGCACAATGAATTTCAGGTGACCCTTCCGCCACGGCTCGACGCGGCGGGCATTGCGCAGCTGGTGGGCGATGACCTCCGGGAATACAACCTCACCGTCACGCGCGAAGACTCGGGCGGGGGCAACCAGCGCGTGAAGGTTTGGCTGGCGAATTTCGAGGTGGCCTCGATAGCCTTGTCGCCTGCGGTGATCCCGGAGGAGGCGCTGGCCGACCTGCGCACCGCGAGCAACCGTCTGGTAAGCGAGACGCGTGCGGGCATCGAGGCGCTGGGCGGCGCTGATGCGACGCTCTTTCAGGGATTGCCGGAGACGCGCGAGGACACCCAGGCCCGGTGGTACCTGACCAAGCTGGAACTGCGGGCGCCGCGCCCGGTGGAGCCGGCGGAAATCAAGCACGCCATCCAGAGCGCCATCACCTTTCCCGATGTCGATGTCCGGGCATCGGAACCGCTCAAGAATGAAATGAACGTGACGGTGGCCTATCGCGGCAAGCCGGTGGCGGAGCTCAAGGTGCTCATGCCCGAAGGGGATGCGCGCCCCGCCCCGGCGCTTGCCCCCGACGTGCAGCCCTCGCTCTTCGAGTTGCTTGATGGCGTGCTGCCAACGTCCAGCCCGCAGGTTCCCTACGCCCCCGAGGAACCCCTCGAAATCGAGACGCCGCCGGGAACCGACACAGCGATCCCGGAGGGCGATGCATCCCCTGTGGACCTGTCACTCGCACCGCCCGCCCCGGAGGGCGAGCGCATGCAACTGGCGCGTCTGCCGGAACCGCCCGGCCCCCGCAGCGTGCAGGACGCAACGAATCCCCGCGTGGCCATCATCCTCGATGACGGCGGCTACGGCGGCGAGGTGACGGAACGGGTGCTGGCGCTGGACCCCCGCCTTACGCTGGCCATCCTGCCCAACACGCCCTTCGGCCGCTCCACCGCCGAGCAGGCAAAGGCGCTGGGTTTCGAGGTGATTCTGCACATGCCCATGCAGACCGACAGCGACACCGTGAAGCCCTTTCCCGGGCAAATCAACGTGGGCATGGAGCCGGTGGAGATTGCCTCGCTGACGACCGACGCGGTGGCGCAGGTGCCCGGCGCGGTGGGGGTGAACAACCACACAGGCTCGAAGTTCACCGCCGACGAGCAGCACATGGAATATTTCCTCGACGCGCTCGACGCCTCGCAGTTGTATTTCGTGGACAGCAAGACCGGACCGAACTCGCGCGGATACGAGGTGGCGCGGCGGCGTGGATTCCGTTCGGCCTCGCGCGATGTCTTTCTCGACGACGTGGCCAACGCGGCGGAGATCCGGCGGCAGTGGGCGGAGATGATACGCATCGCCCGCAAGACGGGATCGGCCATTGCCATCGGGCATTTCCGCCCGCTTACCCTCGACGTGCTCGAGCAGGAGATTCCCAAGCTGGCCGCCGCAGGCATCACCCTGGTGCATGCGTCGGAACTGGTGCAATGAGCCTGATACTCGCCATCGAGTCCTCCTGCGACGAGACCGCCGTCGCCGTCGTGCGCGATGGCGTCGAGGTGCTGAGCAACACCGTCGCCACGCAGATCGATCTGCACAAGGCCTTCGGCGGCGTGGTGCCCGAGCTGGCCTCGCGGCAGCACACCCGCGTCATATCGCAGCTGGTGGATCAGGCCGTCGATGAAGCGGGACTCTCCGTTCCGCGGCGCGAGCGGCCCGGCGGCCTGAAGCTGGACGCGATTGCGGCGACCAACGGCCCCGGCCTGATGGGGGCGCTGCTGGTGGGCAGTTGCTTTGCGCGCGCGCTGGCCTTTTCGTGGCGCCTGCCCTATGTTCCCGTTCAACACATCGAGGGCCACTTGTTCTCCGCCTTCCTCGGCGAGAAGAAGCCGGAGTTTCCCTTCCTCGCGCTGGTGGTCAGCGGAGGCCACACCCAGCTCATCGAATGCCGCGCCGCGCATGACTACACCATCCTTGGCACCACGCGCGACGACGCCGTGGGCGAGTCATTCGACAAGGTGGCACGACTGCTCGGCCTGCCCTATCCCGGTGGACCTTCCATCCAGCGCGCGGCGGAGGGCGGCAATCCCAAGGCGGTGGACCTGCCCCGTGCACTGCGCTCGAAGGACACGCTCGAATTCAGCTACAGCGGGCTGAAGACGGCGGTGCTCTACGCGCTGCAGGACGGCGGCGCGAGCACGGCGGATGTGGCGGCCAGCTTTCAGGAAGCCGCCATTGACACGCTCGTCATCAAGACGCGTCAGGCGCTCGAGCAGACCGGCTTAACCCGGCTGGTGCTGGCGGGCGGCGTGGCCGCCAACCGCCTGCTGCGCGACAAACTCAACGCCCTTGATGGCATCGACGTATTCATGCCGCCCTTCGCCTTTTGCATGGACAACGCCGCGATGATCGCGTCGGCAGCGGACAGCCTGCTTGCGCATGGCCGCACGGCGGGACTGGACACCGTGCCGAGTCCGTCGTTGCCGTTGTGTTAGAGGTGGACGGAAGAACATCCCCCGTCAGCCCCTCGGCACGCTCGGGTCTGCCACCCCCTTCAAAGGGGGACCAAGACCGCGCTTCCTCACGTCAATGAAGAGATACGCAATATCCCCCTTTA
>JBJOID010000086.1:0-8536 GCA_046047315.1 Candidatus Hydrogenedentota bacterium
CTGTCTGCCGCGCAAGGGTGCAGCGATCCCGTGGGGGCCGCCGACGATGCGCCGTGCCCTCGCAACTGCTTCGATTGAGGCGATCAATGGCGGACTCAACGCGGCGGGGTTTTCGGATCGCCTGCAGGAGCAGAGCCGGAAGGCTCGCATCCTCCGCAGTATCGTCACGGTGACCGCGATCGGCGCACTCATCGGCACCCTGCTGTATCTTGCGCCCGCGGGGGCCAGTAGCCGCCGCGGGGGTCTTGATGCCGGAGAGTCACCCAGAACTGCCCAACCATGAGCGAATCCCCGAGGGGCTTGCCGAAGCGCTCTATCCGTACATCCGGGCCTGCAGGAAGGGGCGTCGAACCTGCGACCTGCACACGAGCGACATCGCGCACACGGCCATGCAGGATCTCTTCGTGTTCCTGCTGCGTTGTCCACGCTTCATCAAAGTGGAGGACATCAGACGGCTGGGGTTCCGGTTTGCGAAACACGTGACCTTCGATTTCATCCGGAAGGCGCGACGTCGACTTCTCGCCGGCCAGCAGATGCCGGAGGATGCTCATCGCGTGGACAGTTCGGCCCGAGCTCCGGGGTCGGGGTCGTTCGGATCGCCCGGCGGGATGAATCAAGAGTTGCGAACCAGACTTGCAGCCGCGCTGGACACGCTCGATCCTGTCGATCGAGATATTGTCCGGATGCGGAACGAGAACATCCCGTGGGACCAGGTCGCAGCTGCCACGGGCCTGCAAGCCGTAACGGTCCGCAAGCGCTGGCAGAGGATCAGGTCGAGGCTCCAGAGGGAGCTCCGGGACTTCGCTTGAGCCTGGGGCCGGCGCGCGGCGGCCGCCCCGTCGGTTGCCCCTCAGCCCGGGGCCAGGAGGGCCTGCGAGGCGCACCGTGGCGGGGGCTCGGCGCTCTCGTCTTTGGGGCAGCGGTTCGGGGGAGCCGGGCCGGACAATGCCGTGGGCGGCACCCTGCCCCGGAAACGCCCGGATCGCCGTGAACCAGAGAGCGTGATCGGGGTAGTCGGGAGAAAAATCGGAAATCGGGCGGGTGGGCCGGTCACATCGGGGTTGGTCGGACGGTGATGGGGGTGATGGAACGCCGTACATCCAGTCACAGAGGTGAAACTCCGTACTGGGCACATGGGTGGCACTCTGCCCGTGACGGACGGCGCTTGGCGACCACCTCCCCGGGACGGTGCGGCATCCTGTTCGAACGCATCAAGGGGAGCCTCCTCCCGGCCCCTTGGCCGAGAGGAGTCTCTCATAGCGGGTGGACCTGTTCAGCGCACCCCTGTCAGCAGTCTGGTGCGCAGTTAAGCAAACTGTTTGGAGAAAACAATGCACAATCGTCGTTTGACTTGGTCTTTCCGACTGGCCGCAGTGATGTTGGTTCCAGCCATGGCTCATGCTTGCATCGCGGCACCACCAGGTGATTGGGGAAGTCCGACTATCGGGGACGCCAACCGTAAGCCGACATTGGTCGTCGATTCAGAGTTTGATTGCGGCACGGTGGATGTCTTGTCCTGGACGAACGGTGACGCAGTAGGTGGTATTGGCGGCCCGGTTACGGTGTGGGCCACCGATGTAACGGGGCCGTGGGGGGCCTCCGCCAGTACACAATGTGTAGAGGACCCGGCTGGGAGCGTCACCCTACACATGGAGATCCTGCGGTCGACCGTTGCCCTTCAATTCCCAATGGCAGACGGCACGCCTGGCTATGCGTGGGGGATCAGATGCTGCTCCACCGTTCGGATCAAGAGCTCGACGGGGAATTCAACCCACCAGCAGGCTAGGGTTGTCTTGATGGCGACGACAGCCACTCTCGCAGATGCGGTTGCCGCGTCTCAGCGGGCCGCCGCTTTTTTCTCCGCACTTCCGGCTATGGACCAGTGGCCAAGCCCGGCAGCCGCACCTCCGGCCACGGCCGGGACTTGGGCAAACTACTCTGCCTGCATGAGCGCATGCTTTGGGGCGGCCCACCCTGCCGCGTTTCAGAACTATATTGATTGCATGGAAGCACTGGGGATTTCCGCAACAATGTTGACCGGTGCCTGCTTCCTGGGCTGCCTTGGCGTTCCGCCGTGTGTTGGCGCATGCCTCGCTGGTCTGGCATCGGGCGGGCTGACAATTGCCGGCGGATGTCTTGCTGGCTACTTGGCCAGTTGTGGCGTGATTAGTGCACAGTGCGCGTGGACCTGCTGGTAGACCTCGGGCATCTGGAAGTAGCGCTATAGGAGATGAAATTGGAAGGAACACTGCTGCTGCTGATACAGCTTCCGATCTGGATCTGGGCGATGCAGTATCGAGGCGCCGATGGCAAGCCAGTAGCTCCTTCCGCTCGTCGGCAGCAAGTGATAACGGTTGTCCTCGGGGTGATGGTGATCACGCTCGTCCTGAGGCGTCACTATGGTGTCGGGTGACTCGGCGACAGCTGCCAAAGGTGGGGCTCAACCTTTCGCTTAAGCAAGCCAACGCGCCTCGTCATAGGCTGCACCTCAAGCCCCAAAATCGAAAGTTCGCGTACTTGCGGCTATTGGTCTTCCCCCTTGATTCCTGAGCCGAATCGACTGCGAGTTATCTGGGACACTTCGGCCTCCAACCAGCTTGGAGGTTCGCGTGAAGAAGCGTTTCACGGAAGAGCAGATCGCCTACGCCTTGGCGCAGGAGTCGACGGGTCAGACGATCGCGGAGATCGCCGCCTCGTCGCGCGCTTGGCCTACTCCAGTTCCGACAGTCGCTCGCGCTTCTCCTCCGTCTCGACGGACTTCGCGCGGGCGAGCCCTTGGTGAAGAACAGCAGGTTGGTCTTGATACCCGCGCCGGCGGCGCTGGCGATGCGCGAGATGTACCTCACGGAGCCGCCGGAGTTCGACCGTGTGCTGCACACGCTGCGGGACCTCGAGAAGCGCATCAACGACGGGTTATGACTCGGAGCGGCACGGGCGACTCGACCGCCGTTTGAAGCCGTTTCGACCGGGGAGTTCAAGGCCCGCCTCGAAGTCGAGGCGGGCCTTTTCGTTGACTGGCGGGGTGGGCCAGGAGGCCTGCGTGGGGCGTCGTGGCGAGGGTTCGGCGCTCTCGCCTTTGGGGCGGCGGTTCGCGGTAGCGGGCCGGACAGCGCCGGAAGGGCCACCCTGCCCCGGAAACGCTCGGACGCTCGGATCGCCGTGAACCGAAGCGCGTGATCGGGGGAGTTGGGAGAAAAATCGGAAATCTGGCGGGTGGGCCGGTCACATCGGGGCGGGTCGGACGGTGATAGAAGTGATGAAACAATCCAGTCCGTCCACCGGCTCGGCTGATCTCCATAGTTCGCGGCTCCAAGTTGGGTGCAGCGAAGGAGCCAGTCCGTTCCCGACACTCCACCTTTACGCGAGGTGAGCCGATGACCGCAAATCTGCGTCGGCCGCCATATCCACAACTCTCTATCTCAGTGACCACCAAACCAACGAAGGAGCCAAGCCTCATGTCTACATCGGTCTTGATAAGCGTGTTATTTCCACTTCTAGTCAATGCTGCGGAGCCGCAAGTTGGACCGCCTCAGCCGCTTCCATGCTACGAACCTTCGGTGATTCCTGATCCCTTCAACCCGCGATGCCAGAAGGTGCCTGTCAGCATGCCATGTCTCACATCCAGTCAAGTGGCCCAGAATCAGCAGGGGTACCGTAGCACGGCGGAAAAGCCATCGCAGTGCGGCTTTCAAATCCGGTTTGGGATCTTTGCGAGCCCATGTGGCCGTACTCAGGCGGACGAAGTCTGCGATGGCTGAGAGCGCGCTGCTCAACGAAAATGTCATCAATACTCACCACCCCGTCTTCAATACTCACCACCCCGAAAGATAACACATTATGAACATTGCCACCCTCTTTTCCATCTCCATTGCAACCGCACTGGCCGGGTCTTCGACCTCAGCGCTGCTGGAGACCACCTCGGTCGACGTCGTCTCGCAGTTCCGCAATGTCAATCAACTTGCCGTCAGCGCGAGCGTGGAAGTGATAGTCCACGATCCGAACGACGCCTGCGATGGTGTTACGCCGCAAACGGCAATCATGGGACATCTCAGGTACTACACGGACGGCACGCGCTGGCGCATGAACTCGTTCCTCGATCCGGCAAAGTTTGCGGGTATGCAGACCGACATCGCGTGGGACGGGGCGCAGTTCCAGTACTTCCGGCGCGATGCTGGCGTGCTTGATGTCACCGCGGGTCCAGCACCGGAGGCATCCGGCCTCTGCCTTCCGAACCCACTCTTCGAACTCCTCTGCCACCTCCAGCCGGTTGCTGACCCGGAGGGTGGCCGCCAAGCGCGCCTCAACGACGTCAAGTCGAAGGCGAGCACCGCAGCACTCCTTGGGGCAGCGCCTAGCACGCCTGTTGAACGGGATCGGCGCACCCTCAGCCGCACGGTGTTCCCAGGCTCCACGTACCAGGGCCGCGCATACCAGCATCACGTGTACTCGCGCCCCGATCGGCCCGGAGTTCCGCTCGAGATTGAACGCGTGGACAACCAGGGCACAGTCATCACACGAAGCCGCTTCGATGGCTGGGATGAGTACGCGACGCCTGCTGGAGCCACCATGGTCTGGCCCCGCAGCATTCGTCTGGAGATCATGGATCCCAGCGGCCGAACCAGCGTCGAGATGAACTTCTCCATCCGGTCCATCGACATTAACGACTCTGCGGCCGTGCCCGCGAACGTCTTCCTGATCGATCCGAGCGAGGCGCGGCTTGTAGTGCGTGACGGGACGGCGGTTGCGCCATGAGGTGGCCGAGCCTCGCTTCACGTCGGCGCACGCGCCTTTCGCCAGCACGGTTCCTGGCCGTTGGTCTTGCGGTGCTCGCGAGCGCGTGCCATGAGTCCACGCAGGAGAACTCAAAGGCTCCCACAGCCACCGGCACACCGGAGCGAGAGGATGCCACGGAGTCGCGGAGCGCGCCACAAGATCAGGGCATCATCGATGCCCTTGCGCTATGGCGCACCGGCCAACAGCAGCAAGCCATGATCGATGTTCAGGCACTGGCCGAGCGCTCCGCGTCACTTCGCGTGTACCGCCTCTCGGAACCGGAGTATGCCGCACTCCCGCATTCCACGCAGATTGAGACCCTTGAGTCCATGCTCGAAGTGTCCAACGCGTTGTCGGCGCTCGGGCGTGGCATGGTGGCCGCTGGACAGGAAGCCCGCGCATCAGGCGACGCGGCGCGCGCCCGCCGCATGCTCGCCGCAGCACTGAAGCTTGGGCAGGACAACATGGGGCCGCCGGATCAGATCGTCGTTCAAGGTAACCTGATCGGCAAGAAGATCGCGGACGCGGCCGCAGCGGAACTCAAGCAGCCCGATTGATAGCCCAACTACTCGGGTTCTTGGCCATTCAGGGCTTCGATGATGAATCGGCCTGCTTTGGATCGGCCGGGGCGAATGCGTCGATCAGAGGTCTCCTTAACACCCGGGTCCATTTTGCGTTGTTCATAGCCGACGTGACGGGGTCACTCTCATCGATCCTCTACCTGTGCGAGCTGGTGTACGGCAGACACTCCCTCCATGCTCGGTGTCGCCGCCACCCCAACCCGCGAGTTCAAGGCCCGCCTCGAAGTCGAGGCGGGCCTTTTCGTTGCCTGGCGGGGTGGGCCAGGAGGCCTGCGTGGGGCGTCGTGGCGGGCCTTTCGCGCTCTCGCGTTTGCGAGGGCGGATCGGGGGAGCGGGCCGGACAGGGCCGAACGTGGCGCCCTGCCCCGAAAACGCTCGGACGCTCGGATCGCCGTGAACGGGAGAGCGTGATCGGGGGTGTTGGGAGAAAAATCGGAAATCTGGCGGGTGGGCCGGTCACGTCGGGGCGGGTGGAGCGGTGACAAGATCGAAACCAGATCCCAATGGCGCTGGCTCATTCCCGCAATATCTCCCCCTAGGACAATCATGTTGATCGGCAACTATCAATCTACTTCAAGCGCCCTTGCTCACACCCTCGTCGCGCTCCATCTCGTGACGGCCACTGCCTTTGCTGCGAGTGCACCCGTCGATGGACTCCGTTGGACGGCAGAGGACCTACCCCTACCCGGTGGCGTCAGTTCCCTCGTCGCGACCGGCAGCACCAAGGAAGGCGTGATCATCGCGCACGGCCTGAAGTCTGGTGCCGTCTATTCGTTCATCTACATGCCTTCAGCGGCGTACGGGCTCGCGGCCGGCTGGAATGATCTGGGACCCGCCCGGCAGCGCGAGATGCCCACAACAGCGATTGCCGCATCCGGCACTGTCGGAGCATCGATTGCAAAGGCTGGAAGCCAACTGGAGTTCAGCTTGGCAATCGCGAGTTCATACGACCAGTGCGGCGTCGGAATCACGTCACTGATTCCAGACAACACTTCAGGATGGATAACGTCTGTTATCAACACTGGCTCTACGGTCGGAGCCTTCATCGGGCAAACCACGACGGGCGCTATACGAATCACCCCGTTCCGCGCCAATACCGTGACTGGAGTACAGGACATCGCCACGCCCGTTGGCCATCAGAATGCCGTTCCGCTCGACCAGTCCGAAAGCGGGTGGATTGTCGGCACCGCCCAGACCGCGATTGGATGGCGCGGAGTAGCAGGGACAGCCACAGGATTCATGTCGCTCGACGGCCGGATCCGTAACCGCCCAGATGCTGTTATCGAATCCTGCGTGGGCGTGACGGAGAGTACGACGATCATCGCAAATCTCCAGACAGGTCCTGGACAGTTCCGGCCTGTTCTCCTCAAGGACGCGCGCGCGGACTACAGGCCTACAGGTACCGTCGACTTTGACGACCTCGCGGAGTACGTGGTCGACTACAGCGACTCACAGCCACGCGCTGACATCGACGCTTCAGGATCCGTCACCGAATCTGACTTGGATGGCTTCTTGAACCTGTGGATCACTGCACAGGTCGACAATCAGGCATCCCTGGCAAACCCCGAAGCACTAAGCATCTTTCATGCAGCAGTCCGAGGTGGTGCCGCTGAACAATGTCCTGCACCACTTCGTGCAGCAGCAGTTGCAAAGTTCCAGCAAGTCGTGGCACAACTGACCGAATCTGCCCCACCAACCGCGGCACCTGAAGTCCTGCCGGATTGCGCATTTCAGCGATTTGACCGCGAATCGCCGGAGCGCCACAACTACTGCGGCTCAGGGTGGGCTGATGTTCCGGACTTCTTCCCTGAATGTTGTTCCGACCATGACAATTGCTATCGCGGATTCGGACGGCCTCCGACCGACACATCGGATCCGGGTCCGCTTCCACCCGGCGGACGCAAAGGATGTGACGACCTTTTCCTCGCGTGCATGAAATCGAAGTGCGATGAAGTTCATCATTGCCCCATCAAGAATTTCGGTTGTCACATCGTTGCCTTCACGTATTACCTTGGCGTTCGCACTTTCGGTCGAGACGCATTCTGCGATTGTCGACAGCTGACCGATCCAGAGGACTGCGGCGGTCCCAGGGTACAAAGTCAAATAGGCACTCTCGGAAGCGCGGTGATGCCTTGACGCAACGAGGTGCCTCGGATCTGACAAGTTCACGTTTCCGCGACAACCGGCCAGTACGGCGCCCTTCGAACCCTGCGGTTCCACAGCCCGCGGCAGCGCAGGCGACGCGTGTCGATGTAAAGTTCATCCAGGCCGCGTCTATTGCACACTCCGGGGCGTGGCGCCGGCCGCCGCGAACCGGTGGCGAGGAAGCCCGCGTGCACCCTCCAATATCGTTGCCGTGGCGAAGACTTGGGCGGCGACTCCTAGTGCTTGCGCAGATTCGCCTTTCTATTGCGCAAATGGTCCTCTCGATGCTCGCCCTTTCTCTGGGTGCTTGTATGGCTGTTCCACCAGTTCCACCGCCTCCTCCGTTGGTGGAGCGTGCGCCGGTTGAGGGCCCCGTGCTCACGATGGAAGTGTTCCGCGTTCCCGAAGGTGCGGAGTGGGCCAAGATCGAGTCCGATTGCGCGCGCGGAATCTGGGAAGCAGGCGACATCAAGTTGGTCGATCGGCGCGCGGATCCTGACCTAGAAGGCGAGCCGTGCTTCCGCATGAGCTGGCTGAATGGCCTGCCACTGCGATGGGAGGGATGCGGCGAACTCTACTGGCCTGACCAGCCGCGCTACCGTTACTTTCGAGTCTTAGGATTGGAGGCCGCGCGTGCTATCGCCGGCACGGACAGAGGGCGCTCGGGCTATCTGGCTTGCGTCGTCGGCAAGGCTGGCTGGTACGACGAGGCTTGTACCCTCGCATCTCAGGCCATCAAGTGGGGACGAGGGAAGGCGGGCAGGGAATCTTCCGGAGAAATCCTCGCGGACGCGATGCCGGGGCTTCCACCGGACTGGCAGGTGAAGTTCCACGATCGCATTCTCGCCGACACCATCGATGCAATGCGCCAGGCGCAAGGCGAGGGCGACAGGTTCGTACAGCATCACGCGTCCCTCGACCTGGTCGCGCTCGGTGAACACATGCCCAAGGGAAGTAGTAGTTCTTCCTTTGTTCGGCGTGTGAGGGAAGCCGGGGTGCTTGATGCCAAGAACCTCGCGAAGGTCCTACTGAAACTC
>JBJOID010000087.1:0-26025 GCA_046047315.1 Candidatus Hydrogenedentota bacterium
CGTTTGCATCCAGGAACCCGGCGGGTTGCCGCGCCAAACCGCCACTTACAAATTGCCGATGGAAAGCTCCCATGCCTGAACCCAAGCCCCGCCCCACCAAGAAATGCCCGCAATGCGGTCACGAGATCGACGTCAACCGGGGCGTCTGCACCGAATGCGCTTACATGTTCCCCTGGTTCAAAATCAGGCTGTACCTGGGCGGCTGCGGGGTGCTCTTCTTCCTATTCGCCATGGCCGTGATGGCCATCCTGACCCTGATTGGACCGCCGCCTGTAGCGCAGTGATGCGAGGCCGGAAACATGTCAGGCAAGAGCGGCCATATAAACAGGAAAGGACGCCATGATGTCATCCGAATCGCTTTCCAAGAAAATGATCTGGGCCGGATACGGCTTGAGTGCCTTGCCGGTGCTGCTGCTTTGCATGAGCGGCGTGATGAAACTGATGAAGCCAGCCAGCGTGGTGGAGGGGATGGCGAAGATGGGCTATCCCGAAAGCCTGGCGCTGGGCATCGGCATTGTGGAGCTGCTTTGCACGGCGCTTTATGTCATACCGAGAACGTCAGTGCTGGGGGCCATCTTGCTAACGGGGTATCTCGGCGGCGCCACGGCCACGCATGTCCGTGTGGGCGATCCCTTCCTGGCCCCCGTCTTCGTGGGCGTGCTGGTTTGGGGTGGCCTCTTTTTGAGAGACCGGCGTGTGCGCGAGCTGATTCCCTTCAAGCGCTGAGATGGATGGCCGCCGCGCCCGGGATTTTGCTCGCGCCTGTCTCCCTTGATTCGCTATCCTGCGCCGAGTCTATGTCAACGCCCTTGATTGGTCTGGGAGGATTCCTCGCGTGAAGCGCTACTACCACATTTTCGTTCCGTTCTTTGCCATGCTGGCTTTTTCGTCGATGGCCCGCGCGGAACTCTTGCTCGCCGACGGGGACGAGGCGCGTGCGGTTATCGTGGTTGGCGCGGAGGCAACGCCCGCCGAGCGCTATGCGGCCGAAGAATTGCAGCGCTTTCTGGGCGAGATCAGCGGCGCTGCCTTTGCCCTTGTGGGAAGCGCGGATGAGGCGGGTGGACTTGCCCTGATCGACGTCGGCAACACCACGGGCAAGCTGCCGGTTCCCGGCGATGCCTACGGGGGCGAGGAGTACCACCTGCGCACGCTGGACAACGCGCTGGTAATAGCGGGCGGTCGTCCTCGTGGTGTGCTTTACGGGGTCTACGCCCTCCTGGAGGAGGTGCTGGGCTGCCGTTGGTTCACGCCGGAAGTGAGCCGCATCCCGCGCGTGGAACGTCTCGCGCTGCCCGACCTCGACCTTCATCATGCCCCCGTGCTCGAGTATCGCGAGCCCTTCGTCATGGACTGCTACAATGGCGATTGGTCCGCGCGCAACCGCATGAACGGCAACCGCGCCTCGCTTCAAGAGAAGCACGGCGGCAAGATCACCTATCGCGGCTTCGTGCACACCTTCAACGAGCTCATTCCGCCGGACCAGTACTTCGACGAACACCCCGAGTATTTCTCCGAGATCGACGGCGAACGCCGCAAGGAAAAGAGTCAGCTCTGCTGCACCAATCCCGATGTCATTCGCATCGTCACCGAAGGCGTCCGCCAGTGGATGCGGGATTATCCGGAGGCCACGGTCTACTCGGTTTCCCACAACGACTGGTTCAACTATTGCGAGTGCAGCAACTGCGCCGCGCTGGCTGAACGCGAGGAGTCGCAGATGGCTCCCGTGCTCGCGCTCGTCAATCACGTGGCCGATGCCGTGCGCGATGAGTTTCCCGGCAAGGTGGTGGACACCCTAGCCTACCAGTGGACGCGCAAGGCGCCCAAGACCATTCGCCCCGCTTCCAACGTGGTGGTCCGGCTGTGCAGCATCGAGTGCTGCTTCGCCCACCCCTTCGACCAGTGCTCCAGCCGCGCCAACCGGGAATTCGTGAAGGATGCCGAGGCATGGAAAGCCGTGGGCGCGCGGCTCTGGGTGTGGGATTACGTCACCTCCTTCAACAGTTACCTTGTACCATTTCCCAACCTCCGGGTGCGGCAGCCCAACATCAAGTTCTTTATCGACCATGGCGTGCGCGGCATCTTCGAGCAGGACGTGTACCAGACCCCGCACGGGGAGTTCTCCGGCCTCAGCGGATATCTGAATGCCAAGCTGCTCTGGAACCCCGACTATGATCCCGACACCGCCATCGACGAGTTCCTTGAGGCGGTCTATGGGGCGGGCGCTCCCCACCTGCGCGCCTGGCTCGACCTGCTTCACAACACAATGGCGCGCAGCGGCATGCACATGAATATCTGGGTGGGAGCCGAGGCTAAGTATCTGGACGACGAATTGCTGGCGCGCGCTGACACGCTGTTCGATAAGGCGGAAGCCGCCGCGGCGGCGGACCCCGGGGCGTTGGCAAGAGTACGGGCTGCCCGCCTAAGCATTGACTACACGCAACTCGAACGCGCGCGCAATACGCAAAAGAACCTTTACGAAGTAGACCACGGCGCGTACACGGTGGAGCTGCAACCCGAGTTCCGTCAGCGGATGGATCGCTTCTTTACGACCGCCGAGCAGTGCGGCTTTACCACCCTCCGGGAAATGGACGGCGACATCGGTAAGTATAGGGAGGGCTTCGCCGCCTTCGGGGAAGACCGCGTGCTAACGCCCAGGGAAGGCATTGCCACCAAGCCATCGAAGCGCGGCCTGAACTACGCCTACTACGAGGGCGTGTTCGAAGCGATGCCGGATTTTGACGCCCTGCAGCCGGTTAAGACGGGCGCTGCGTCCGCCGTTAGCCTGCGCCATGCCGACCGGAGGGACGGCATCGCCTTCCGCTTCCAGGGCTACTTCCATGCCCCACAAGACGGTGTGTACAGCTTCGCCCTCGAGTCCAATGATGGCAGCCAGCTCTTCCTGCACGACGAGCTGGTGGTCGACAATGGCGGGCAACACAAGCTCAAGACCGAATCCGGGATTGTAGCCTTGAAGGCTGGTTATCATCCGGTCAAGATAACCTTCTTCGAGAGCGGCGGGGAGGAGGGGCTTGAGCTGCACCTCGAGGGCCCCGGCATCGATCGAGGCAAACTGTCTCCGCGTCTCTTCGCGCGCGACTGACGAGACTCTCCACCCATGGCGCATCCCGCGCGCGGCATGCCGCGAAAAGTTATCACGCCGCGAGAGTTGCCCGAGGCGGCCGCGCGCCGTGCGGCCCTGCTCGAGCAGCGTCGCCGTATCGACGCAATCGTGCATGCCACGCCGGGGGGCGAGCACAAGGCATTCGGGCTGGCGACGCGCGCGAGCGCGGCCCTGCTGAAGCAGCTGCTGCATGCCACGGGCCAATACCAGCGCGGCCGCCGCAACGCGCTCAATCTGCATTTAAGGCGCGAGGAATGGGCCCATCCTGACTTGCCGCCCGCCCTCGACGGAATGCGCATCCTGCACCTTACCGACCTGCATTACGGCGTTGACGACCTTGAGTTCGCACGCGCCGTTGAGGATTTGCTGGACGGTATAGAGACCGACCTGTGCCTCATCACCGGGGACTATCGTTTCGGCCATGTCGGCCCGCTTCACCATGTGCGCGAGCGACTTTCCAAGTTGCTCCCAAGAATCAAGGCGCGTTACGGCATCTTCGCGACCCTGGGCAACCACGACACACTCGATATCCTCGACGGACTGGAAGACACGGGGCTGGTGCTGCTCGTAAACGAAGGGCGAGAAGTGGGCTTCAACGATCATCCCGTATGGATAGCCGGCACCGACGACTCCCACAGTTACCAATGCGCCGACATCGAGGCCGCGTGTGATGGCGCTGGCGAGGAGCATTTCATCATCGCGATGGTGCACACCCCCGAAGTGGTGGAGGAGGCTGCTGCGCGCGGCGTGCACCTCTATCTGTGCGGCCACACGCATGGCGGTCAAGTGCGGCTGCCCGGTGTGGGCGCGCTCGTCACTGCGTCGCACTGCGCCCGCCGCCATGTGCTCGGACACTGGCGGCATGGCCGCATGCTGGGGCTCACCTCCGCCGGACTCGGCACGACGACAGTGCCGGTGCGCTTCAACTGTCCGCCCGAGTGCCACCTGATTACGCTGCGCCGCGGCGGGTGACACCCACGGGCCCGGGCTGCTACAATGACCGGCATCCCCATGAACCAGCCGGACCGCCCGGAGCAGTGCATCCAAGGCGAGCGCCGTCCCAATCCCCGGAGGATTACCCCATGGCCCTAGGCACCCCCGAGCGCCCCCTGCGCGTTGCGATCATTGGCAGCGGCCCCAGCGGTTTCTATGCCGCCGCCCCCCTTCAAAAGTGCGAGCATGCCGTAACCATCGACATGTTCGATCGTCTTCCCGCGCCCTACGGGTTGGTACGCGGCGGCGTCGCGCCGGACCATCCCAAGATTCGCTCGGTCACCAAGGTCTATGAAAAGATTGCCGCCGACCCGGGCTTCACCTTCTGGGGCAATGTGCGCGTCGGTACCGATATCACCATCGAGGAACTGCGTCGCCACTATGATGCCGTGATCCTCGCTTACGGCGCGGAGACCGATCGGCGTCTTGGCATTCCCGGCGAGGATCTGCCCGGCAGCCACACCGCCACCTCCTTTGTCGGTTGGTACAACGGACACCCCGATTACCGTGACCTTGAGTTTGATCTCTCGCAGGAGTCCGTGGCCGTTATCGGGCTGGGCAACGTGGCCATGGATGTGGCCCGCATTCTCGCAAAGACGCCGGATGAACTGAAGGAAACCGACATTGCCGCGCATGCGCTCGACGCGCTGGCGGCCAGCAAGGTCAAGACCATCTATGTCATCGGGCGGCGCGGTCCGGTGCAGAGCGCGTTTACCAATGCCGAAATCAAGGAGATGGGCCATCTGGCGATTTGCGAACCGGTGGTGGATCCCGCGCAGTTGGAGCTGGGCGAGGTGTGCATCGCCGAAGCCAGCGCCGATCAGGGCACCGGGCGCAACCTTGAAATTCTTCAGGAGTTCGCCGCGCGCCAACAAGACCCCGCCAAGCCGCGGCGTATGGTGTTCAAGTTTCTGCGCAGTCCCGTCGAGTTGCGGGGCGATGGCCGCCTGCAGGAGATGGTGATGGAGAAGAACCGCCTCGAAGGCTCCGAGCCGTTTAAGCAGAAGGCCATTGGCACGGGGGAGATGGAGACGCTCCCCTGCGGCCTGGTGTTTCGCAGCATCGGTTACAAGGGACTGCCCCTTCCGGGCATTCCCTTCGACGAGCGGCGCGGCGTCGTGCCCAATGAGCTTGGTCGTGTCACGGACAACGGTGCTGTCGTGCCCGGCCTCTACACCGTGGGCTGGATCAAGCGCGGTCCCAGTGGCGTCATTGGCACCAACAAGCCGGACAGCCTCGAGACGGTGACCCAACTGTTGGAAGATTTGCCGGGTCTGCCGCCCTGCGCCCAGCCGGACAGCGAGCCGCTGCGCCATCTGTTGCGGGAGCGTGGTGTGCGCGTGGTTTCATTCGACGATTGGAAGCATATCGACGCCGCCGAGGTGGCTGCCGGGGAGGCTGCGGGTAAGCCTCGAGAGCGTTTCACTCGCGTGGCCGAAATGCTCGCCGTGCTGGACTGAGCGGCCCACGCTTGCTTCCATTTTCTCGAGCAGGCGTCAAGCTAAATCTCGCAGGAAGAATTCCCGGAAAGCGGGCGGAAGCCGCACGGGCTTGTGTTCGGGTAGGCGGAGCAGCACAAGCCGCTGGTGCGCGTGGGCGCACACCTTGCCTTCGTGCGTGAATTCAGCCTTCAGGTTGATGGTGGCCTGGCCCAGTTGCGACACCCATATGGCGCCCTCGGGAGCATCGCCCAGAAGCAGCGGGCGCTTGTAGTGGATCTCGGTGGATGCGAGGATCGGCGCCAGTTTCTCCGCCATCAGCCGGTCGATGGGGTAATGCACCCGCAGCATTTCCATGCGCAGGTCTTCCAGCCAGCGCACATAGACTTGATTATTCACGTGGCCTGCGAAGTCGATGTCGTAGGTCTGCACCTTGATGGGCATACGCACGCACAGGGGCCGCTTGTCTGGAGGCGCTTCAAGCATTGGGTGAACTCCCTGCCGCAGCCCCGCGCGAAAGCCTGCGCCGCGCCCATAGGCCGAACCCAGCCGCCGCGATCGCACCCGCCATCAGCATCTCCATGTTCCGGTATTGCGCCGCCTTTTGCTCGGGACTCAAAGGAATGGACACCGCGTGCGCAGAGGTCGGGGCGATTGCCTCCATCGGGGAATTGGCAAGGCCGGCGGGTGCGGATACGAAAGCAGCTATCGCCAGAAGCGTGGCGGCCACAGCGTGTCTCGTCATGGTCACATCCCCAAAAGCAATGCCGCCCCCAGCATGAAGCGAGGGCGGCATGTCATTCAAACGTGCAGCAGTTTACTGCTTCTCGTTGGCGAGAATCTCGAACTTCACAAGCACTTCCGGCTTGATGAGATCGTCGGTTAGGCCGGCGTAGCTCACGCCCCAGAGATTGCGGTCGATGGTGAACTCGGCCGAGGCCTTGAGAGCGGTACCGTCTACGGCAATCTTCGCCGGGAAGCCAATCGTCTTGGTCACTCCGTGAAGGTCGAATTCGCCCTTCACCAGGTACTCCTCGCCAGTCTTCTCAATCCCGGTCGAGGTGAACTTCGCCGTGGGGAAGGTTCCGACTTCAAAGAAATCCTTGCCCTTGAGGGTCTCGGTCAGTGCGCCCGCCTCGGAGAACACGGAAACAAGGTCCACTTCGACCTTGATTTGCGCTTGCGTCAGGTCACCCCCGGGCACGGTCACTTCGCCGGAGAAGTTGGCGAAGCCGCCCTTCTTGCCGCCGGTTACCTTGTATCCCTCGAAGTCGATCGCGCTGTCATCATTCGGCTCGATCACGTAGGTCTTGCTCTCGCCACTGGGGGCAGGTGCAGCTTCCGCCGCCGCGGGCGCCGCAGCTTCCGCCGCAGTTTCCGCCGGGGCGGCCGCAGCCGGGGCCGCCGCGGGCTCGTCCATGCCTAGGTCCTGGGCGCCGGAAATCGAACCCACTTCCAGCTCGTCGAAATTAAATTCCTCTTCCTCGGCAGGCGCGGCGGGAGCAGCTTCCGCCGGGGTAGGCTCGGCAGGCGCCGCAGCCGGAGCTTCGGCCGGAGCGGCCTCCGTTGCAGGCGCAGCTTCCGCTGGTGCCGCAGTCTCTGCCGGGGCATCTTCATAAACGATCGTCTTGGCGGCCGACTCGGGCGGCTTGTTCGGGCCGCAGCCCAAGGTTACGACGAGAGTCGCACAGGCGAATAGGGTGAAAACATTACGAAGGATTGACATCGTACCTGGTCTCCATCAAACGGCCGGTTCAGCCCGGTCCGTTGGTCTCGTTTCCTTGCTGCGGGTTCGTTGTTTTGGCGAAGGGTCAGGCCGGGGCGGCTGCCGTCTCCGGGGCCGGAGCGGCTTCTTGCGCCGCCGGAGGCGCAGCCTCTCCCGCCGTTGCTTCCGCCGGAGGGGCGGCCTCGCCCGCCGCAGGTTCCGCCGGCGCGGGCGGCGCGCATTTCTCCGCCTTGGCCGGGTCCTTTGGCAGCTCCACCCACTCTTCAATGTATCCGTAGGGATTCGGCGTCTCGAAGTCGAACTTCGCCAGCGCCGGGTCAATCTCCACCTTCTGCCCGCTCTTGCGCGAGTCGTAGGCGGCGCGCGCCGCGATGGTGGTGGTCAGCCCGCACATCTGGTTCGTCAGCGGCATGCCACCATTGCGGATGTGATCCGCGAAGGCGCGGAACTGATAGACGTCCGGCGTCTCGACCAGCGAGTCGCAGAACAACTCCACGCCCTCGGCGCCCTTCTCGATGTATTGCAACGAGCCGCCCGTCGAGATGTTGCCGCCACCGGTGGCCTGTCCGGCCTTCGAAGCAACACCGTCCGGCTCGATGTAAAACAGGCACGGGTCGTGCTCGGTCAGGCCCGAAAGCAGCAGGGTGCCGTAGTCGCCGTGGAACATCTCGGTGCAGCCGAGGCGCGCATTGGCAAGGTGGCTGCTGTAGTCGAAGCGCACGGTGTAGGTCTTGTTGATGCGGCGCAGATCCTGCAGCGAGCTGCGCTGGTCGATCGAGCGGAAGCCCGGCGCGCCCGGGGCCTGATCATATTCAAAGATCACCTGGATGTTGTCGTCCGCCTCGCGGCCATCGCGCCAGTAGTCCACGCCGCCCACGGCGTACACGCTCTTGGGCATGCCCATCATGAACCAGTTGGCGATGTCGGACTGGTGCGTCATCAGTTCCGTGAAGAGACCCAGCGAGAAGCGGTCGTACATGCGCCAGTTCAAGTGGTAGTCGATGTTCGGCTCGCCGATGTCCTTCAGGATCCACTCCTGCTCCGTCGCCGTCAGGTCTTCCCACTTCTTGTCCAGCGCGCGCCGCCAGTAGGTGTTGCGGTGCCAGTTAGCGGTGATGCGATTAATGCGGCCAATCTGGTCGGTCTTGTGCGCCATGCGCATGGCCAGGTTGTACTTGGGGTTGTAGCGGCGCTGGTGTCCCACCTGCACCCACAGGCCCGTGTCATGGCACTTCTGCACGATGTCGCGCGCCTGCTGGATTTCATAGGTCAGCGTCTTCTCGCAGAAGACATACTTGCCCGCGTCGAGCGAGTCCATGGTCATCTTGTAGTGGCGATCAAGCGGGGTGGAAATGATGACCGCGTCGATATCCTGACGCGCCAGCAGTTCCTTGTAGTCCCAATGGAGGTCGGGCTTCAGGGCGGCGCTGGCGGCGTTCTTCTCTTCAGTGGTGAGCTTCTTGCCTTCCTGGAACTTGATGTTCGCATTCGCCAGCTGGCCAAAGCGCACGGCATATTTGCGGTGCTCTTCGTAAACGTCGCAGATGGCGAGGATGTCGATCCCCGGATTTCCAGCCAGACCGTCGCGAATGTGGTAGGTGCCCTGGCCGCCGGTGCCGATGAGGCCGACGCGCACCTTCTCGTTCGCCGCGTAGCTAAACGGATTGAAGCCCGTGGCAATGGTGACGCCGCCCGCGACGCTGGCGGTCTTCATGAAATCCCGGCGGGTAACTTCGCTCTTCATGTCGTTTCCTCTTCGTCGCGGAAGTTGATCCGCACGGCTTGGGCCGCCTGTTCGCCGGAAGCGAGCACCAGCACGGCCTTGTATTCCTCGTTATCGCGGCAATACTGCCGCGTTGCATCCTCGCCCATGATATAGAAGGCGGTGCTCAGGGCGTCACAGGCCATGCCTGTGGGCCCCACCACCGTGGCGCTGAGCATCGGCTCCACCGGATACCCGGTCCGTGGGTCGACAATATGGCTAAAGCGCCTTCCTTCAATTTCAATATACTGTTCCCTTGAGGAGGAGGTCGAAAGCGCCTCGTTCCGCAGGGACAGCGTATCCACAGCCACGTCTCGCCCATTATAGGGGTGACCAATATCGACTGTCCACCCCTCCGCGCCGGGCGGAGGGCCCATCGCCAGCATCGTGCTGGTGGCCGCGCTCAGCAGGGCGCGCTCTATCCCGTTCTCCTCCAGCACCTTGCGGGCCTCGTCCAGGGCACGTCCCTTCGCGATGCCCCCGAAGTCTAAACCCATACCCTGTACGGGAAGATAAACGGTTCCCGCCGCGGGGTCTATTTCCACTTGGTTAAGACCCACCAGCGCGAGGGCTTGTTTCACCTCGTTTTCCGTGGGGATGGCGCGGGTCTCCCGGTATTTGCCCCATGCGGCAAGCAGGGGCCCCACCGTCGGGTCGAACACGCCGCCGGTTTGCGTGTGGATATCGCGACAGAAGCTGAGCATCGCCAGCAGGTCCTCATCCACGGAGACCGGGGCGACGCCCGCCTGGCGCATGACCTCGGAGGTGATGGAGTCGGGCCGCCAATTGGACACGCGCGCTTCCAGTGCATCTATGGCGGAAAAGGCTTTGCTGCAAACCACCGCCAGTTCCTCACCCAGCAGGGTGTCGGAATGGATGATGAACTCGAATTCTCCCCCCATGGCTGCATGCTTGAAGCGGAATTCCCGGAATGCCGCAGCTTCGGACGGTGTGGCTGGTTGTACTGATGCTTCGGACGGTGACACCGCCGCGGCGGCCTCGGGCTGCCAGCGCTTCTTCAATTCGTTCCATTGGGCGCTCAGGCCAAACCACGCGCCGACCGAGAGGGCCACGATGGAGACGAGCAGCATCAGGTTGAGCAGCAGCCCGCCGAGCCCCTTGGGACGCTCGTCGCCCATGTAGGACTTCATGTTGAGCAGGATGAGGAAGCCAAGCACAGTGACGGGCATGAGCGGCGCGGCGAGGACCGAGGCGGTGACCGCCGCCCAGAAGGGGAAGGTGATGAGCACACCAATCACGCCGATGGCGGGGCAGAGGGAGAACAGCAGGCGCGGCCAGCCTTCGTGCTTGAAGCCGAAAAGTTCGCACCCGATGAAGCCGCTCGCCAGCATGTGGGTGATGATGGTGGAGAATCCCACGGCGAACATACCCAGACCGATGACCAGGCGCGCGCCCGAATCGCCCAGCGTGCCGGACAGCACGGGAAGAATCTCGCGGATGTCCTTGACGCCCGCGCCGAGGGCATCACCATCGGGGCCTATGGTATTGGCCACCGCGACAATCATGAATCCCGTGGAGATGAGGAAGGGCAGCACCATCCCGCTCGCCAGATCGAAGTAGGCCAGCTCCTTGTGTTGCGGGCCCCAGTTCTTGCGCAGCAGGGAGTAGGGATAGAGGAACACCATGTTGATGCCGACAGAGGCCGCCAGGCCGCCCACCAGCGGCGGAAGCAACTGCGGCGGCACGCCGCCATGCTCGGCCACCATGCGAATGAAGGCGATGCCGGTGAAGCCCTCGATAAGGGCTCCCCACCGGATACCTGAGGAAACCGCCGCGACGGCAAAGGCCAGCACGATCATCCACACGAGAATCTTGACCGCGCGCTCGTAAAGGCGCAGCCCCGAGGCGCCCGCGTGGTAAAGCGAGACGATGTAAATCGCGGCGGCCAGCGCGGCCAGGCCAATGAACCCGCGGCCGATTTGGCTGTCGAGCGAAAGCCCCGCCGCCTCGCCCACCACAATGGCGCCGTTCGCCGTGAGCGCGTATTGCGGGATGTGCCAGAGGATGGTGGCCACGAAGGCGCTGATGCCCCAGCACAGCGCCATGGCGGGGTGCAGCCGGTTCCAGAAGGCGTCGTAGGGCTTTTCCTGCGCGTGGCAGGTTTGCTTGGCAACCGCCCCCAGCACGCACACGCCCAAGAGGATGGCCACGGGCTGCAGCCAAAGCATGGTGTACCCCGCCATGCTGCCCAGCAACACGCAACTGGCGATCGTGCCGCCGCCCAGAGTCATCGCGCTTTGCAGATATCCCGGACCACTGAGGCGCAGATAACCCGCCACGCGCTGCCCGAGTGGCTTGTCCAACAGCCCACTTACGTCGTTCGATTCGCTCATGCCTTGCTCCCTCGTATCCGCGCAGCATAGCAGCCGCGCGGTGCGGGGAAAAAGGAAGCGGCCGCCTCCGGGGGGAGGCGGCCGCAGGATTCAGGATAAGACGGCTATCAGCGCGCGACCACGCAGAAGTTGTCCTCGGTCTCGCCGGGGCAGGCAACCACGCCGCCCAGATTGAAGAACTGGATGAGGCGCAACAGCTCGCTCAGCTGAATGACGCCGGGCTCGTCGTCATAGTCGCTGGCGTGACGCTCGCAGCCCGGGTCACCGAAGGCGATGCCTTCCGGCGTGATGCCGTAGCCATCCTCGCTCTCGCCGCTGATGCAGTAGTAGGCGCCCGCATTGAAGAGCTGGATAACGCGCAGCAGTTCGGGCAGGTCGATCTCGCCGTTGCCATCGAGGTCGGCCGTGAACAGGGGCAACTCGACGTCGCCTTCACCTTCGCCCTCGACGCTGCCTTCCACTTCGCCTTCACCTTCGACGACGCCCTCGCCCTCGCCTTCGACTACGCCCTCACCTTCGCCTTCGAGAACGCCTTCACCATCCTCGCCGCCCTCGACGGTGCCTTCGCCCTCGCCTTCGGTGCCGCCTTCGATGGTGCCTTCACCTTCGCCCTCGACCACGCCCTCGCCTTCCTCGGCCACGAAACAGTTCTCGTCGCCGGTTCCGGAAACGGTCGTCACGATCGCGGTCGACGGCAGGCAGATGCGGTAATCGCCGAAGTCGCCCACGGTATCTTCCTCAGACTCGACCAGGCTGGTGTTGTCGCCGCGGAAGGTGCTGACCACAAGCCAGTACGACTGGCCCGCCGTGAGGAAGATGTTGTCCGCTGCCGTGAACGCACTCAGGCCCTTTTCCGCGCCGCCATCGTCGTCGAAGGCCACAAGGCTGGCCGCCGGCACGTTCGGCAGGAACGGGTCGCAATAGAGCGAAAGCACCGTGTCCGAGAGCGTCGTGCCGCCCGCCTGCACCTCGGCGGTGAACTGCGTCGTTCCCGCCCAGGTGAACTTGATGGCGTTGTAAGGCATATCGTTGTGGACCACGTCCTGCGACGAAGCACCACAATTCGCGTTGATGTTGGCCGACTCGATGCGGTTGTAATGGTCCGAGCAGGCCGAGAGCGAACCCGTTACCGCATTGCTGCAGGGCTGGATAACCTCACCCTCCGGCGCGGGGATGATCCCGTTTAGCTGGCCGCGAATCGCGCCCTCGGGGAAGACCGACGTCTCGACCGTCACATAGAAGAAGCCGCCAAGCATCTCGGCCGCTTCAGCACGGGTGAAGTTACGGTTAAGTGTCGACGGGCTGGTCGGGCTGTTGAACAAGAGCAGCACAGGGCCATTCTCGCCCACCACACCCTTGCGCATGCGAATGCGGGTCGGGCTGGTTACACCATGCACCAAGTTCATCACCAGATTGAACTCGCCCGTGGGAGAGCCCGCCACCGGGCGGAGGCGACCGAAGGCGCTGCCCTCGGCGCTCACCTCAGTGGGCGGCACCACCTGCTGGCCCGTCAGGGTCGACTCGATGTCCACGCCGTTGCTGTCCGGCTCTTCGAACACGTACAGCTGCGCTCCTTCCGAGGAGGTCGTGAACAGGTCGTCCGTCACTTCACAGCGATAGGTGCCCGCATCCGCCAGGAAGACCTTCTCGAAGAACAGCACCGTGCCGGTGTAGGGAAGCGGCTTGTTGTCCTTGAACCAACGGTAGTTCAGATTGCCCAGGCCATCCTGCGCCACCACAGAGAACTGCGCGGAGTCGCCGATGAAGCGGTACACATCCTTCGGTTGTGTCGGGAAGGTTACCGGCGGAACCGCCGTGATCGTCACGGTGTTCGAGGTCACGGTCTCGTTGTCATCAGAAACCTCACAACGGTAAGTGCCATTGGTGGCCAGCGTCGCTTCCGGAATCAGGAAGTTCTGGCCGAACCCGACCGTCACCGAGCCGCGCTTCCAGCGGTACTCGATATCGCCAATGCCGCCCGTGGTCTGGATGGTGAGCGTCACGCTCTGCCCCACATAGACCCCCACGTTCGTGGGCTGCTGCGTGATCGACAGGCGGTTGCGCACATCCAGCACTGCCGGGTCAGAGGTGTTGCTGCCGTTGTCGTCGCTCACCACGCAGACGTAGGTGCCGGAGTCGTTCTGCGTCAGCGGGTCGATGGTCAGCGATGGATTGTTCGTGCCCACCGGTTGGCCGTTCTTCAGCCACTGGTAGCTAATCGTTCCCGTGCCGCCTTCGATGCCCACCGTGAAGGTGTGGCCGTCGCCCACATATTTGGTCGCGCCCTGAGGCTGCGTCACGATGTCGAAGGGCGGGAAGATCGTCAGGAACGCCGTGTTCGACGTGATCGTCTGGCGAAGGTCCGTGACCTCGACATAATAAGTACCCTGATTCGCGGGCGTAAGGTCCGTGAGTGTCAGCGTCGGTGAATTCGTGCCGACCGTCACCGCCTCGGCGTTCTCTTCGTCCGGCGTGAAATACCACTGGTAGTTCAGGAAGGTGAGACCACCGGCCACCTGCACGCTGAAGGTATAGTCGTTGCCTTCGAAACCACCGCCGCCGACGGGCTGCTGCGTGAAGTTGGGCTGCAACGCCACTTCCAGCAACGCACCCTGCGAGAGCACATCATAGGTGTCGTCAAAGATGCGCAGGGTGTAGGTGCCGTTGTTGCCCAGCTGGGCCGAGGGGAACGAAAGGGTCGGACCGTTGGCACCCTCGATCGGGTTGTCATTGCGGCGCCACTCGTAATTGATGGTGCCCACCGGCTGGCCAATGATGACCGGCTCGAAGCTGACCGATTCGCCCACATAGACCGCCTGCGGCGCCGGCTGGGTCTGGAAGCGGATGCTGTCCACCACCTGCACCGTCACCGTGTCCGAGGTCAGGGTCGAATCCCCGGTGATCACGCAGCGGTACTGGCCGCTGTCCGGAAGATCGATGCTCGGGAAATCAAGCGTGTTGCTGTTGCCGCCGACATTCACGAACCCACCGCCATTGTCGAACTGCCACTGGTAGCTGGGAACGGAGTTGCCACCGCGCACCTGCACGGTCAGTGCGAAGGATTCACCCGGCACGAGGCCGCTGGCGCCCTGCGGCTGGGTCACAATGCGGAAAGTGCCGGCGTTCACGGTCAGGCTGGCCGGCTGCGAGCGGCGCTGCCAAAGCCCGTCGCATACCACGCCCGCGTAAAGGCCGGTGTTCGCGGGAAGCGGATAGCCCAGTTGCAGGCTCTCCGTGGTGCTAACGGTCCCCGACGGCACAAAGGCCTCGGAGTCAATCGTTTCCCAGCGATAGTTATAGGTGGCGCCCGCCTTGCCGCCGATGAAGCCAATGTCCAGCGTGGTCGGGGTACCGGATTCGACGGTCAAGCTTGCCGGATTCTCCACGATCTGCAGCGGCGGATTGACAATGCTTTCCGCCTCAAGCCACTCCTGTCGCGTCGTGGCGTTCAGGTAGGAGACGCTGTTGTTCGTGCCCGCGCCGTTCAGGTTGCCCGAAGCGGCCAGGAAGGAGGTCTGGCAGGAGAAGCCGTTGCCGCAGCTGAAGGTGTTGATGAAGGTGTTGATGGCATTGCAGATGTCCTGCGACTCAACGCGAATCGTGGCGTTGATGGAGATGCCGTCAAAGCTGTCGTTAATCGTCACCTCAATGGGTTGAATCGAACTGCAGGGCACATCTTTCGGATCGCCGGTGGACTTGAGTTCCGAGAGCAATTGCGGAATCAGCGCGTTCAGCGCGGAAAGCGTTACTTGTCCGAGCACGTTCTGGAAGTAGCTGATGCCCGCCTGGTCTCCAATGGTGATGTAGCCCGCGGCCAAGTTCACAATCCGCTCTTCCAGTTGCGGGTCCACTTCCGCCAGAATACCGTCCGGTCCCCAGAGCGGAGGCACGTCGAACGAGATGCTCTGGCCCGCGAAGCTCAGCGTAGTCGTTTCCCCCGTGGTCACGCAGATGTTGAAGTTAAGCGGCACAAAGCCCAAGGCGGTGCCGTTGATCTTCACGTTGCACAACGTCACCTTCGTGGTACGGGTCTTGACCTTGTTGGCCTCGAAGGCGTTTCGGATGGCCGATACCGTGGCGGGATTCAGGTTGGCAAGCACTTGCGCATCGTTGCCGTTCAATACGGCCGCGAGCATGTCAAAGTGGTCGTCGTCCAGAATGCCATTGCCGTCGTTATCGACGCCCCGGAAGCCCGGCCCCACCTGGCCTGGAATGTTCTGCCAAACCGGGGGGCTGCCATTCAGCCACAGGTTGGTTCCCTGTTCATTGACCAGCACATTCCCGAACAGATCGTCCAGCGTGCCCAAGTCGTAGTCGTAGTCCAACTGCCCGGTTGGACATTGGGCCGAAGCCCCGCCCGCGACGCCGCCCACCAGCGCCAACAGGCACCCCAAGTAACATAGCACCCTCGTCATGATGAATCCCCTTATCACTGGTTTCCATGCATTGCCCACATACAAACGGCGAAAAAAGATATCCGCGCGCGATTGCTCCCTGAATGCACGCGCACCTCAACCCTAAGCGCCTAAGCTCCAGAGCATAACAGACTCCAGAGCGAGTTTCTACGCATTTATTATTCTACATGCTTTCCGCTTGTAGGGCAACGCAAACCATAAATTCGCATTAAGCGCAATTTATTGTTCGATCTCGCAGGCCGGTTTGGGGAGGGGTCGGCATTTCACGGCGGCACCATAGCCCAATCCGGTGGGGGCTATGGAGGAAAGGTCGAGCAGTCCATTCTTGCGGGTGTAGAGTCCCGGATGCACTTTTGCTTCGGGCTGGCTTGCATCGGGATAGAACTGCATCGCGTTGCTTTCGACTCCCATAATCGTCGGGGTATGCGCGGCCAGCTGAAGGTGGGAAATTTGCGCAAGCATGGGATTGGTCAGATCCTGCACCATGAGGGACATCCCGTGCGCCTTCGCCCAGCAAAGGCTCAACAAGGCACCCGTTTGCGTCTTGCAGGTTTTCAGCGCCACGCCGTTCCAACCCAGTTCCCGCCCCAGGCGTACCATGCGCCAGTCATGCGCACTTTCGTCCAGGAAGAGGGGCTTGCGACGAGTGACGCTGCTCACGTCGATGGGGTGGGACTCAAGGTCGTAGGGGAATGGCTGCTCCACGTAAAGCAAGGCCTCAAGGATGCTTGGGTATTCCGCGTTCAACCAGTCGAGAATCTCGTTCACGTAAACCGGCTCGCGCACCATGCAGTTAAAGTCTGCGCTCAGGTGCTCCACGCCCTCCTCGAGGGCAATGCTGCCCACGCGGCTCAGGCGCTCCCGGTCCCACGCGGCATCGTTGCCGCGCAGTTTCACTTTGAGGCAGCGGAGGCCGTCGCGCCGTATCCATTCGCGCAGCAAGCGCGGGTGCCCATCGTCCGGCCCTGCATCACCCTCGTCGCCCGCCTCTAGGGGATCCGCCCCGCCAACCAGATGCCATACCGGCAGGGTGGCCGGGCGTGGATGCAGGAAGTAGTCGGCGGGATAGCGGTCTTCGAAACTGATTTCCGTGCCCGGCGCGGGATTGAGAAAGTCCGCCAAGTCCCAGTTCATCCAGTCTCGGTTGTAGGTCTCGTAGGTGGCCACGCCATGCATTTGGCCGTAGGCATCGTGCAGGGCAATGTCGAACGCGGAACTGCACACCAGCGCGGCAAGCCAAGGCATGGGCTCGCCGCCGCGCTCCTCGTTGAAGTCCTCCAGCAGCAGCGGAAGCTCTTCCTCGGTGAAGCTGTTGCCCACTTCCAGCGGGTGACCAGAGCAATCAAATCCCGCCCAGGCATGGGACAGGGTCACGCAAAACTCGCGCATGGCCTTGTGGCGTTCGGCATAGGACAGCCGTGATGGCCATACCCACTGCACATTGAGCGGGGTCTCTCCCCAGCCCGTGGCCTCCTTTCCGCGACGGTCCTCGACATGCAGGGCCACGCGGGCGCAGGTCACCTGAGTAAGTGATTCCGCGCCGAACTTGAGCGAAACACGAGTCTTCACGGGAAGGAAGTAAAGCGCGGCGCCGCTGGGCTGAATGTCGGTATGCTTCGACATCGTGGCGTTCAGGCCCGGAATAGGCTTCGGCCAATGCCGATCGCCTCCCGGCAACTTTCCACCGTTTCAAGTGCCACCGGCGTGACGCGCTCCGCGTTGGCACGGAGAAAATCGGCCACTGCCTCATCGTTGTTCGACGGGTCGTTGTAGCGCTCGATGATGGGCTCGTTGAAGCGCGACACGTGTTCGGCCACGGTTGTCTTCAGCTTGCCATAGAACTTGCCTCCGTCCCTGTAGGCCTGCAGGAATTCGAGGTACACGTCTTCCGGCGCCAGCAAGTGGAGCAATCTATACAAGACCCCGACCCCTGCGGGCATCTTGGGGATGACCACTTCCGGGTCGTTGCTTTCGGTATTCAAGGGTTCAGGGTCGGTGGTGGTCGGCACCGACTTCACTTTCGACAGCACGGTCTTCGGATCGTCCAGCAGGTCGAGTGTGTTGTTATCGCTCTTTCCCATCTTGGAGGACCCGTCGAGGCCGGGTAGCCGCATGGCGTTTCGCGCCACGGGCTGCGGAATCTTTAGCGCTTCGCCAAACCTTGAATTGAATTTTTGCGCTATATCGCAAGCCATTTCCACGTGTTGCCGCTGGTCGTCTCCCACGGGCACGATGTCGGCCTGAACAATCAGAATATCCGCCGCCATCAGCACCGGGTATCCCAGCAGGCCATAAGAAAGCGGGTTACCCTCGGTTCTTGGGTCGGCTTCCAACTTGGCCAGCTTGTCCTTGTAGGTAGTGCCCCGTTCCAGATGGCCGATATTTGTGATCATCCCCAACAGCAGGGCCAGTTCCGCCGTGCAGGGCAGGTCGCTCTGGCGGTAAATCACGGACCGAACCGGGTCTAGGCCACACGCCACGTAGGTGCGCAGCATGTCGAGGGTGTCGCGGAAGACAGCTCGACGCTCCGTAATCGTCGTCAGCGCATGATAGTCCGCCACAAAGTAGTAACACTCGGCCTGCTGATCCTGAAGGCGCAGGAACTCGCGCACTGCGCCGAAATAATTGCCGTAATGCAGACGGCCGGTCGGACGGATGCCGGACAGGATGATCGGTTTCTTCTCATGGCTCATGGCAATTTCCCGGGGCGGAAGTTCGGTGGAAGCCCTGCATCATACCGAAGCGGGGCTGGGCGGGTCCATGCCGCGAAAATTAGCGCGCCGTACCGCCGAGGTATTTCGAAGGAATCATCGCGAAGAAATCCTCCTTTAGCGCCATCGCATACAGGCGGTTACCCGCCGCGGTCCAGTGGCCATCCAGCCGGTAATAGAGGCTGTCATCGTCCACACGCTCACGGAAGGCTGTGGTCGCAGAGAGGAAGGGAATATCCGCCGATTCACAGGCCGAGGCGTACACCGCATCCGGAAGATCGGAGCCAAGCAGGGCTTCATCCACCTGCATGCCTAGGCGCGCGTAGTTCTTCATGGCCGGGCGGTTCACATAGATGCCGTGCGGCATCGACGCTACGGCCAACTCCGACCCGTGGATCGCGGCAAAGGCCTTCAGGTAATGCAGCGCGCCCACGATATCGCGGCTTGATTCACGGAAGAAGCCGCTCTCCGTTCGCGCCACGTTCATCATGAAGTCCGGCGAACCAACCGCCATCTGCACCAGCCCGAGATTGAACTCCCCATTCAGTGCCGCCGACTTAACTTCATCCGGTATCCGTTCGAAGGCCTCGCGTTGGGGTGTACCTAGCTGCTCCAGCCAGCGCCGCGCTTCCTGCGCAAACGCAGCCCGGCGCTCCTCGCGCGTCTGCGACGCTCCCGCCATCGCAGCGTTGGATACGGTGTCCTGCCCGCCGTGTTGCCATAGCATGCGCACGATGTGCGGAAACAGGCGCGCGGTTAGTCTTCCCAAGCGGACATTCACTGGCGGCGTGTAGCGCCATGCGGAGCCCAAGTCATCGCCCTGCAGCAAGGCCAAGACCACAAGGTCCGGCTGAAGCACCGGGATGGCCCGCTCCAGGATTTCGACATACTGCGGTATGCCCGCGCCCGGCTTGCCGAGATTGAGCAGCTCCACCCTTGCGCCGGTCGCTTGCAACTCCTGCTCTAGCACCTCAACCCAGGCGGCTCCCTGCGGCACGCCCCACCCGAAAGTGAAGGAATCCCCGACAATGGCTATGCGATAGACCGATTCCGATTTCGCGGCAACCGGCGTATCGCGAAGGCCGAACTCATTGGTCCGCACCAACATGTCGAATTCGACGGTGGGGAACAGCTCCTCGGTGTTCGGAGGAAAAACCAAGCTCCGAGCAGTGCCATCTTGCGTCCGGCCCAACGAAAGGCCAATCAAGCGGTCCGTTGCAAACACCGCCAAAAACAGAATCGCAAGGCTCGCAAGAGGCAGCAGCAGGATCGTGCGAAGATCCACAGCCCGATGCTTGGTGTTCGATGCCTGATTCAAGGGCGCAGTCATCCATGGAATAAGTTGGTCAACGCGCCCATCATAGCCGCAAGCGTCCTGCGCTCACACCACGCCAAACAAGTCCTCGATCACCTTCCTGCGATACTGGAAAATCTGGTTCAAGTCCCGCTTCACCATAAGTGCGTGGGCCACCAGCCCGAGTGGCCCGAAGGGCATGCCATAGAGCACCTCGTCGCGCAGGATGGTGCCGCCTCCCTCGCGCCGCTCGAAGGTGTGGGTGTGGTGCCAGTAGCTGTAGGGGCCGCGAAGCTGCACGTCGATGAAGCGGTGTGGCGGTTCGCAAGCGGTAATTAGCGTGGTCCATCGCATAGGTACGCCGCGCATTCGGATCACATAATCAAAGAGCGCCCCCTCCTTCATCACCAGTTCCCCAGGCGTAATGATGCCCATCCTCAGGGTGTCCGGGGTCATGCGCTCAAGATTGGCCGGCGTGGCAAAGAAGGGCCACACCTCTTCCAACGGGGCGGGCACTTCCTGGGTGCTTTCCAGTTTCAACAGCTTCATGGCGGCGTTCCTCAATGGGATTGTCCCCCGTTGAACAATCCCGACGCCGCTCGTATTCGCGGCTCAGGCGCCGGCTTCGAAACGCCTCAGGATGCGCTTCGCCACGCTCGCCATGTGCACCTCATCCGCCCCGTCGTATATCCGGGCCGAGCGCTCATTGCGGTACCAGAAAGCCAGCGGCGTGTAATCGGTGATGCCAAGGGCGCCATGGGCCTGTATCGCCCGGTCGAGCACGCGCAGCATGGTGTTCGCCACAAGGAACTTGATCAGGCTGATCTCCTCGCGCGCGTCCGCCGGGCCCACCTTGTCGATCATCCATGCGGCCTGCAGCACCGAGAGTCGCGCGGCGTTGATCTCCGCGCGGCTTTCCGCCACCCACCCCTGCACAAATTGCCGGCTGGCCAAGGGGCGCTCCGGGGCCACGTCGCGCGACACGGCGCGCTGGCATAGCAACTCGAACGCGCGCTCGGAGATGCCCAGCCACCGCATGCAATGATGAATCCGTCCCGGCCCAAGGCGCTCCTGCGCTATCAGGAAGCCCGCGCCTTCCGGCCCGAGCCGGTTCGACTGCGGCACGCGGACATTCTCATACGCCATCTCCGCGTGGCTGTGCCATCCCTCGCCGCGATGCCCCATGCAGGGGATGTTTTCCACCAGCCGCACGCCCGGCGTGTCCATCTGAACGACAATTTGGCTCGCCCGCATGTGCGGCGGCGCCGAGGGATCGGTCACCGCCATCACGATGGCGAAGGCGGCCCCATCGGCCCCGGTGGTGAACCATTTCCGCCCGTTGATGATGTAATCGTCCCCATCCTTTGTGGCCGTCGTCCCCATCCAGACAGGATTCGAGCCCGGGAAGTCCGGCTCCGTCATCGAGAAGCAGCTGCGAATCTCGCCCGCCACTAGAGGCTTCAGGTAGAGCTCGTGCTGTTCATCGCTGCCATACTTCGCCAGCACCTCCATGTTTCCCGAGTCCGGCGCCTGACAGTTAAACACGTAATGCGCCACCGGGCATCGGCCCAGTTCCGCGCTCAACAGGCCGAAGTTCATGAGGCTCAGCCCCAGCCCCCCGTATTCCTTTTCCATCTGCGGCGCGAACAGCCCCATCGCCTTCACCTGCTCCCGCTTTTCACGGAGCACAGGCTCGATCTCGCTGAACTCTTTGGCCAGGAACTCCCGTTCAAGCGGGATAAGCTCCTCATTCACAAAGTTGCGCACCCTGCCCAGCAGTTCCTGCATTTGGTCGGAGATGGAGAAATCCATGGGACGGCCCTCTTTGGTGTGGAAATTAGTTAAGGCTTTGGAGCTTACAGGAATCTCGAGCGGCTTCCAAACAGACTTCAGCGTTTACTCAGGAGGCCGGAGTCGCGAAGCCACGTGGCAACCTGCCGTGCGGCCAGCGCGTGTCCCTCCGCGTTCCAGTGGGAACTTCCACGCTGATGCGACAAGACTTTCCCATCCGAGATCTCCTGACGAAAATCAGGCAGAAGGTCAAGGAACGGAATCTTCCTTTGCTCGCACATCGCCGCGATGCGCGCGTTAGGCCGATCCAGATCGAGCTGAAGATCAGGGTAAGCCTTCGAGACGGCTTTCTCGTATCGAGCTTCGGACTGCAGCTTGGAGGGAATAGAGAATAGGGCGAACTGCGCTCCACCCGACACTACGTCGTCCTGCAGACGCCCCAATACGGCCTCAGTGTAGTGCCACGCGGCATCCCACGCCTTGGCGTATCCGGCCGGGTCCAGAGTGCCTTCGTAATTCGATGATGGATTGAAGTCTTCGATGTAGACCCCGAGATGGATATTCGGATCCTGCCCCGGCGTGTTCACCTTCGGGCGGATCTTGGCCAAAGTTGCCTTGTAGACATCCTCGACAGTGCTGTGTGTGAACTGGTCGAGCCAATGCAGAAGCGGACTGTAGCGCGCACGCTGTTCCTCGTGTGCCGCCGTCGCCCGGGCATACTGCGGCGGAACCACCTGAAGCACTCCTGAGTCGTCAACTTCAACGAACGGTGCGCTGAAATAGCGGGGATTGTCTTCGCCCCACATCACACGGGAGAGCTCGGCTGAGTTGTTGTACACGTCGTTCTCGGGATAAAAGCCCAATAGCACGAGATTCGGACGGTAGTTTTTGCCGCGCACCTCGAACTGCCGCCATGCCTGCACGGTCCCGAAACCGCCCACACCGAGGTTCACCACGCGAAATCCTTCGCCCAACTCCCTCTCCAAGAGCCGGAAAAAGGCTTGCTCCTCGGGCACATGGGTGGCTTCCATGTACGAATCGCCGAGGAGCACGATGGTAAACTCGCCTTCGTCAGGTTCATGGGGATATCGGGGACCGCGCAAGCCGTCGGCGTTGGTCGTCACCACCGATTGATAATCAAGCGTCCTCTCGGCCGCGCGTTGATTGGCCGCCAGATGCCAACCCGTGGCCGGATCGGGCTCGCGCACCAGCGGCGGCAAGTGGCTGTGTTCCCAAGCCAGTCCACCATAAAGCAGCAAACGCAACCCCAGCTCGAGGACCAGCGCAGCGATCAGCAGTCCTCCTATCAAAGCCGCGAGGTTTTGAGTGACCAACTTGACTCGTTGAGCGGCCATAGGTGAGGTCCTCGCCGTATCGACTACACTGCGTGCAAAATCGACCTCATCTCCTAACGCGAAGTTTCGTGATCCTGCGTGAGGGCGTCATTCGAGTGACCGCTTGCCCTATCCCCGCCCCGAACAAGGGTTTGCGCACCAAGGTGCACAAATGGTAATATCCCCTGATTCCCAATTTCACAGGGGCTCGAATTGCGAGTGTCCGGGTGTCCCGCTCAGCGCGGGATGGCGGTCGGGTCCCAATGCATAACCCGGAACAGGAGTTCATGTTATGGCAGTAGTTACAATGCGGGAGCTGCTCGAGGCGGGCATTCACTTCGGGCACCAGACGCGGCGCTGGCACCCCAAAATGAAGCGCTACATTTACGGGCAGCGCAATGGCATTTACATCATCGACCTGCAGCACACACTGCGCCAGATGTACAAGGCCTATGGCATGGCGCGCGACGTCGCCTCCAAGGGCGGCACCGTGCTTTTCGTCGGCACCAAGCGCCAGGCGCAGGAAGTCGTCGAGAAGGAAGCGAAGCGCTGCGAAATGTACCACGTGACCAGCCGCTGGCTGGGTGGCACCCTCACCAACTTCCGCACCGTCAAGCAGAGCATTGGCGAACTCAACCGCCTGCAGGAGCTTGAGTCCAGTGGCCGTATCGAGAAGTACTCGAAGCGCGAGGCCTCCGAGCTGCGCAAGCGCCGCGAAAAGCTGGAGAAGAACCTTTCCGGTATCCAGCGCATGCCCGGCCTGCCGGACCTGATTTTCGTCGCGAGCGTCAAGAACGAAGGCATCGCGGTGCATGAAGGCCGCCGACTCGGCATCCCGGTTATCGGCATCGTTGACACCAACTGCGATCCGGATCTCGTCGATGTGCCGATTCCCGGCAACGACGACGCCATTCGCGCCCTCGGGCTTTACTGCTCCGTGCTGGCCAACGGCATCATCGAGGGCCGCATGAAGTTCGCCAAGAACCGCGCCGACCTCGACGACGAGCGCATGCTCGCCTCCGAAGGGGCCGACGAGCCCGTCGCCAGCGAGCCCGCGCCCGCCGAGGATGTGGCCGGCGTTGGCGCCCTTTCGTTCGGCTCGGACGAAGAAGAAGCGTAACCAAGAATCGTTCCATTCCCGGGTCTTCGCCTCGCGAGGACCCGGATGCTTTAACGGCAACCCCCGGGGATTCTGGCGGTAGCCCGGCGCGCATGAGCCGGCGCCATGAATCAGAACTTAAGCAATAAGGAGAGTTACAGCCATGTCGATTACGGCTGAAAGTGTGCGCGAACTGCGTGAAGCCACCGGCGCGGGAATGATGGATTGTAAGAAGGCGCTCAATGAAGTGGGCGGTGATTTCGAGAAGGCGGTGGCCTGGCTGCGCGAGCGCGGCATTGCAAAGGCCGCCAAGCGTTCCGGCAAGGTGGCCGCCGAAGGCTCCATCGCCTCTTACATCCACTTGGGCGGCAAGATTGGCGTGATGGCTGAAATCAACTGCGAGACCGATTTCGTGGCGCGCGGCGATGATTTCCAGCAGCTTTGCCGCGACGTCTGCCTTCAGGTCTGCTCCGCCAGCCCGCAATGGGTGCGCCGCGAGGAAGTGCCCGCCGACGCGATCGAGAAGGAAAAGCAGGTCTACGTGGCGCAGGCCAAGGAAACGGGCAAGCCCGAGGCCGTGTGCGTGAAGATTGCCGAAGGCAAGCTGAACAAGTGGTTCAGCGAAGTATGCCTGCTTGAGCAGCCCTTCGTGAAGGATCCCGATAAGACCATCACCCAGTTGCTGGGCGAGCTGAGCGGCAAGTGCGGCGAAAAGGTGGAAATCCGCCGCTTCGTGCGCTTCCAGCTGGGCGAGGGCATCGAGAAGGAAGAGAGCAACTTCGCCGAGGAAGTGGCGGCCGAATTGGCGAAGGCTGCGGCCAAAGCCGAAGCGCAGGCTTAATCCCTTGGCGAAGCCGGCATATAAGCGCATTCTCCTTAAGCTCAGCGGCGAGGCGCTGCAGGGCGAGAAGGAAGGCGGCATCGACTTCGGCACCGTCGGGCGCTTCTGCGACGAGGTGAAGGAGATCGTTGAACTCGGCGTGGAGGTTGGCCTCGTCGTCGGCGGCGGAAATATTTTTCGCGGCGCCAGCGGTGAGGAGACCGGTTTGGATCGCCCCACCGGCGACTACATGGGCATGCTGGCAACGGTGATTAACGCGCTCGCGGTCCATGCATCGCTCGAGAAACGCGGCGTCACCACGCGCGTGATAACCGCCATTGAGATGCGTCCCATCGCCGAGCCCTACATCCGGCGGCGCGTGCAGCGCCATCTCGACAAGGGGCGGGTGGTGATCTTCGGCGGCGGAACGGGCAACCCCTTCTTCACGACCGACACCGCCGCCGCCCTGCGCGGAAGCGAGATTGGCGCCGAGGTACTCATGAAGGCCACCTCGGTGGACGGCGTCTATGACAGCGACCCCAAGAAGAACCCGAGCGCGAAGCGTTTTGACGAACTCGATTACACCTCGGTGCTTCGCGATAATCTCCGCGTCATGGACGCGACCGCCGTGTCGCTCTGCCGGGAGAACAAGCTCCCGATTCTGGTGTTTGACCTGAAAACGCCCGGAAACCTCATGCGGGTATTGAAGGGCGAGCGCATTGGCACGCTGGTGAGAGGAGGCTGAGCATGGACCTTGAACTGCTGCTGGACGCCGAAGACAAGATGCAGAAGAGCGTGGAGGCTTTCCACGGCGAGTTGGCGGGCATCCGCACCAGCCGTGCCAACGCCGGCATGCTCGACGTGGTCGAGGTGGAAGCCTACGGCTCGAAGATGAAGATCAACCAGCTCGGCACCATCACTACCCCGGACGCCCACCTGATTCAGGTTGACCTCTGGGACAAGAGCCAGATGAACATCGTCGAGAAGGCAATCATGCAGTCTCCGTTGGGCATCACCCCATCGAATGACGGCCGCGTGATCCGCATCCCGATTCCTCCCCTTTCCGGCGAGCGCCGTAAGGAACTGGTGAAACTGGCGGGCCGTCACCTCGAGGATGCCAAGGTCTCGATTCGAAACGTGCGCAGGCATGCGGTCGACCTGAT
>JBJOID010000088.1:0-7449 GCA_046047315.1 Candidatus Hydrogenedentota bacterium
AATCGCGCAGGAGATCCCATTCGCTGTAGGGCACGCCCATTTCCCGGAGGGCCAGCCCCTCGTTGCGGCAACGGCGGTAAACGCCGCGCAGGCTGTAGTTATGGTGATGCAGCACCGGGGCATCCCGGATGAATTCGATCTTCACGTCGGCCTCGCGCAGGCGGATCTGGAAGCCGAAGTCTTCGCCCGTGGCCTGGGGAGCGATGTGCAGTTTCTCCCAGACGGAACGCCGCACGGCGGTGTTGGCGAAGGACAGGCCTCGGCCATGCCGGGCTGCGAAGCGTTTCATCTCGCGCGTGAAATAGAAGTACCCATTGCGCTCCCACGCGAACTGCCGGAAGCCGCGATCGGGGTCTGGAATCGAGTGGCCGCAGACGACGCCCACGCCGGGTTCGCTCAGGGGCGCCACGAGCTTGTCGAGCCAGTCGGCCTGCGCGGGCACGGCATCCTGCGAGAGATTGACCACCACCTTCCCCCGGGCCTCCTGAAAGAGCCGCTCGCGAACGACGCCCCAGTTAAAGGTCTCGCGGGGAATCTCGATGACCCGGATGGGAAACTTCTCATAGAGACGCAGGGTGCCGTCGGTCGAGCCGCTGTCGAGCGCGTAGACCTCGTAGGTCAGTTCGGTCTGCTGGGCAAAGACCTGCTGGAGAAGCCGCTTGAGCAGCACGCCGCCATCGCGCACCGGAATCCCGATGCTGACCTGCGGCTCTTGGTCGGTCACAAACGGCATGACGGCGCAAGCCTAGCGCGGCGCGGCTTCAGGCGCAAGCCTCCCCAGCGGGCTCGAGCAGCCCGGCGTCGAACAGGAGGTCGGCGGCGGCGCGGATATCGGGAAAGGCAATGCCGGAGCGGAGGGCGATGTCCATGAGGCTGTGCGTGCCATCGGAATAATTCAACACCCAGAGCATGCCCATCTCGGCGGCCTTGCGGTTGGCCAGCCCGCCGGTCATGCCATAGAGCCCGCGGCGGCCGAGCTGGGGTTCGCCATGGGGGCAGAGGTTTCGGTAGCAGCCGTCGCCCTCGAGCACCTCGATGATCTCGATAATCTTGCGCGCCGCCCCGCCGAGCGCAGCCGCGCTCAACAAGTCGGGGTTGTCTCCGGAAGTGTGGTACTCGGGAAAGCCGCCGGGGCCGGAACGCATGAAGCAGCCCACGGGCAGGTTGAAGCCGGGGGAGCCGTACTGGCGTTCGTCGTAGCCATAGGGAATAAAGGGCGTCACGGTGCCCTCCCCCCGGAGCGCGAGCGCCGCCGCGCGATCGATCGCGGCATCGCCCCGCCGGGACTGCTTGTACTTGAAGGGAGCTGCGTCGCCCACGCACGCGAGCACCAAGCCATGCTTCAGGCGGGCACGGGCATGGTCCGCATTCTGGGAGAGCCACGCGATCGCCCCGATGGTTCCGGGGGCGAAAAGAAGCCGGAGACCATGGCGCAGGCCGACGTCCTTCAGCGCACGCGCCACGCTCATGGCGACCGCAATGGCGGAGAGGTTGTCGTTCGCCAGCGAGGGATGACAGGCATGCGCGGAAAGCAATATCTCGTCGAGACTCGTCCCCGGCAGCAGGCATTCTCCGTAATCCATTACGCCGTCCTCGAGGGTGGCGTCGATCACCACGTCGTACGCAGAATCCTTCAATTCGTCGCGCTGGCGCTGCGTGACACAAAAGGCCCAGTCCTCCTTGTAATAGGAGGTGCGATAGGGAATCGCATCGGGCTGCTCCGGCAGGGAATGCAGGTGTTGTTCCAGTTCCTCACGGGAAACGCGCTTTCGCACCGGCACGCTGTAACCCATCAAGTGCAGGTTGTGACGCGCGAAGTCCACCACCCGGTGGCCCTGCGTGTCGGCGAGGTAGGCCTCGCGCACGTTCCACTCGCGGGGGATCGTCCAGTCGAAGACGGGGGTGCCCGTGGGAAGCGCGCAACGCTCCAAGGGCAGGTGCGTACCGATGGCGTCGAGGGTATCGCGCAGGCCCTGGCCGGTGATGCTGCGGCAGAAGGGATACCAGGCGCGAATCTGCTCCAGCATCCAGGCGCCCTCGGCGGCTTCGTCAAAGCGGGCGCGTATTTCGGCTAGGCGCGGCATGCGGTTCGGCTCCTCCAACGCGAGTTTAGCATAAGCCCTTCGCGGCACTTTCTGGCAACCGGAACGACAAGCGGCTACACTGTTGCGAAGGGCGCGTTCGCGCCGCACTCCGGAGATTCCGTTCCTTGAAGACAACCCCGACGCTGTCCGCGGAAGCGGTGGCGGACTATATCGAAAAGCAATCGGAGCGCTTGCTGGCGCAGCGCGCGCTGGTGCGCAAGGAACGCGCCAGCGGCACGCACGACATGCGGGTGGCCAGCCGCCGCCTCCGGGTGGCACTGCGCGAGGCCGCGCCCCTGTTGGAACCCGCGCAGCGCGGGCGCGTGATGGACGGCCTGTCCACGGTGACGCAGGCGCTGGGGCACGCACGGGAACTGGACGTGATGCTGATGATGATGGAGGAGTACGTGAAGGACGCGTATGGCCCATGGAAACGGGCGGCGGAGCATGCGATCAGTGAGATTCGGGGCGTGCGCCGCGAGGCCAGCCATGGCTGCGCCGAGGCCGTGCAGACGCTAGAACCGCCCGAGTTTGAAACGGACCTGCGGGCGATTGTGCAGACGCTGCGCGCGGCGAAGGGACAGGGACTTGACGCGGGCGCGGCCGGCCTGAAGAAGCGACTCGCACGATTCCGCGAGGACTATCGCGACTGGCGCGAATCGGAGCAGGAGGAGCAGCTTCATCGGGCGCGCGTTTCCTGCAAGAAATTGCGCTATGCGGCGGAATTTTATGCGCCCGCCTATGACAAACGGATGCGGGAGTTCATCGATTCGCTGAAGATGGCGCAGGAGATGCTGGGCGACTGGCACGACGCGCACATGCTTTGCGACGCGCTGCGGCGCATTGAGCGCCATGCACCCTATCGCGAGGTGCAGGGATTTCCCTTGATCATCGAGGCGTTTCACGCCTTCGGCGAGGCCAAGACCCAAGAGTTCCAGGCATGGGCCCGGACTTTCTTCGACAAGGCGCGGCGGGAGGAGGCTGTGTCTTTATTTCAAGGAGCGTAACCGCGGCGGCCGAAAACGCCGTGACGCAACAGGTGTGCCATGAGCCAGAGCAAAATCAAACGGGTGGGTGTGTTGACCTCGGGCGGGGATTGCCCCGGCTTGAACGCGGTCATTCGCGCCGTCACCAAGGCCCTCGAGAACGAGGGCGTGGATGTCATTGGCTTTCTTGAAGGATTCACGGGCCTCATCGAGAACCGCTGGATCGATCTGGATGACAAGATGACGAGCGGCCTGCTGACGGTGGGCGGCACGATTCTCAAGACCAGCCGCAACAAACCGCACAAGATGCCCACGGCCGACGGCGGATTCGTGGACCTTACGAACGTGGCGGTGGCGAACTACCTTGACCTGAAGCTCGACGCCCTGATCTGTCTGGGCGGCGGGGGCACGGCGAAGAATGCGCACCGCCTCGCGCAGTCGGGCAAGGTCAACGTCATCACCGTGCCGAAGACCATCGACAACGATGTGTTCGGAACCGACGTCTGCTTTGGCTTTGACACGGGCATGACGATTGCGGCCGAAGCCATCGACCGGCTGCACACCACGGCGTCAAGCCATCACCGCGTGATGGTGGTGGACATCATGGGACATAACAGCGGCTGGCTGGCGCTGGGCTCCGGGCTGGCCGGCGGCGCCGACGTGATCCTGATCCCGGAGATTCCCTACGACCTCGACATTGTGGGCGAGAGCCTGCTGGCACGCATGCGGCGCGGCAAGATGTTTAGCATCGTGGCGCTGGCCGAGGGCGCGCGTTCCGTGGAGGAGGCGCGGCAACAGGCGCAGCAGGCCGCCGTGAAATCCTCGAAGAAGAAGGAGAAGGGGGTGAAGAAGGAGATCGAGCACACCAAGGAGCCGGTGAGCGCAGTGCTGGCGGAACACCTTGAGGACGTGACCGGGCTGGAGACGAGGGTGACCTCGCTGGGTTACCTGCAGCGCGGCGGCATTCCCACCCCGACGGACCGGATACTCTGCACCAGCTTCGGCGCGCGCGCGGCGGAGCTCGCGCTCGAGGGGGTTTTCGGCGTGATGGTGGCCAAGCGCGGGGAAGCCTTTGTGCCGGTGCCGTTGAACGAAATCGTCGGGAAGAAGCGCCTCGTGCCGCGAGACCACCCCTGGATCATGGCGGCCCGGGAAGTGGGCACCTGCATGGGCGATGAGATATCGCGGGGTTACGCGGGGTAGTGAAACCCCGTTCCACCGCCCCGGTGGTTGCGGGTTGCGTTACGCGAGTATCTGGCGGATGACGTGCGCCTCTTCCACGCCGGTCAGCCGGGCGTCGAGTCCCTGGAATTTGTGGGTGAAGCGCGCGTGGTCGAAGCCGAGCTGGTGAAGGACGGTGGCGTGGAGATCGCGCACGTGGACCTTGTTCTCGATGGCGTTGAAGCCGAGCTCGTCGGACTGTCCCCAGGTGACGCCGGGTTTGAAGCCACCGCCGGCGAGCCACATGGTGAAGGCATTGGGGTGGTGGTCGCGTCCGTCGTTTCCATCGCCCTGGACCATGGGGGTGCGGCCGAACTCGCCGCCCCAAATTACGATGGTGTCGTCGAGAAGCCCGCGCTGCTTCAGGTCGGTCACCAGCGCGGCGCAGGCCTGGTCGGTGTCCTTGCAGTTCTTCTTCAGGCCGTTGCGCAGATCGCCATGCTGGTCCCAGGCTTCATGGAACAACTGCACATAGCGCACGCCGCGCTCCACGAGGCGGCGCGCCAGCAGGCAGTTGTTGGCAAAGGAGGGCGCTCCGGGCTGTGCGCCGTAGAGGTCGAGAATGTGCTGCGGCTCGTTGGCGATGTCCATCAGCTCGGGCGCGCTGGTTTGCATGCGGAAGGCCAGCTCGAAGGAGTTGACGCGCGTGGCAATCTCGGGATCGCCCATAACGTCGAGGCGGCCGTGATTGATGTCGTTGATGGCCGACAGCGTGTCGCGCTGCGCCTCGGCGTCGATGCCGGGTGGGTTCGACAGATAAAGCACCGGGTCGCCGCTGGAACGGAAAAGACAGCCGTCGTAGACCGTGGGCAGAAAGCCGCTGCTCCAGTTGGCCGCGCCGCCGCTGGGCCCTTTCGAGCCGGAGCTGAACACCACGAAGGCGGGCAGGTCTTTGTTTTCACTGCCCAGACCGTAGGTCACCCATGATCCCATGCTTGGGCGCCCGAACTGTTGCGAGCCGGTGTTCATGAGAATCTGCGCGGGCGCATGGTTGAAGGCGTCGGTGACCATGCTGTTGATGATGGTGACATCGTCAGCGATACCGGCGAAATGCGGGAGCAGCTCGGAAACCCATGCGCCGGACTGGCCATACTGCTTGAAATCGAAAACCGGGCCCATCAGCTTCGAGTTGGGATCAATGAAGGCGGCGCGGTAGTTCTTGAGCAGGCTTTCCGGGGGGAGGGTGCCGCTGAACTTGGCCAGCTCGGGCTTGTGGTCCAGCAGCTCCAGCTGGCTTGGCGCGCCCGCCATGAAGAGGTAGATCACGTGCTTGGCGCGCGGGGCGAAATGCGGCTGCCTTGGGGCGAGGGGATCGTTGGCCAAGGCCGAGGCCGGACCGCCGAGCAGTTGCCCCAACGCGGCGGCGCCCAGGCCCATGCCGCATTGCTGCAGGAACCAGCGCCGCGCCAGAAGGGGACCGCGCTCGGGGTATAGATTGGGATGGTTACAGTTCACAGGATGAAGTCCTCATTGCCGCGTGATCGTTTCGTCGAGATTGAGCAGCACGCGGGCGGTGAGCGTCCATGCGGCGAGCTCGGCATCGGCATCGCCCTGCAGGAGTTGCGCGGGGTCGAGTTGCCCGCCGGCAATGCGCTGGCGTTGCTTGTCGAGGAAACTCCGCAGCGTTTCGGCTTCGGAGGCCATGGGTTCGCGCGCGACGCAACGTCGGAAGGCGTAGGCGATGCGACTGGTGTCGCTCTCGCCTCCCTCGCCTAGGGTGCGGGCCGCGAGCGCACGAGCGCATTCCATGAACGTGGATTCATTCAGAGTGGCAAGCGCCTGAAGCGGAGTGTTCGAGCGGGCGCGTCCCACACAGGGTGAATCGCCCGGAGGGGTGTCGAAGGCCTGCAACACGGGATGCGGCACACTGCGGAAACGGAAGGTGTAGAGCCCGCGGCGGTATCGGTTCTCGCCCTGCTCGATGTTCCAGATCTTGGGGCCATAGCTTGCGGGCGGCTCGAAGAGGAACTCGGGCGCGGGAGGATACACACTGGGCCCGCCCACGGCGGGATGCAGGAGACCGCTGGCGGCGAGGGCGATATCGCGTACCACTTCGCCTTCCACGCGGAAACGCGCACCACGGGCGAGGAGACGGTTGCCGGGGTCGCGCTCGCGCAAGGCGGGGCTCACGCTGGAATCCTGACGGTAGGTGGCGGAGGCCGTAATAAGGCGATGCAGGTGCTTGACATCCCAGCCGGAATCCATGAACTCGACGGCGAGCCAGTCGAGCAGTTCCGGATGCGTGGGCGGTGAACCCTGCACGCCGAGATCGGAGGGGGTCTCGGTAATCCCGGTGCCGAAGTAGCGCATCCAAACACGGTTGACAAAGGCACGGGCCGTGGTGGGCGAACGGCGGTCGGCCAGCCACGCGGCGAGGCCAAGGCGGTTGGGCGGCGCATCTTCGGGCAATGGGTGCAGGAAGGCGGGCACGCCGGGGGAGACCGGCTCGGCGGGCGAGAGGAAATCGCCGCGTTCGAGGCGGTGGGTTACACGCGGAACCTCGCGCTCCTGGTACACCAGCTGGGTGGTGCCTTGCGGCATCTCCCGCCAGAGCCGCTCGATCTCGATATTCTGGAAGGCGAAGGCGGGCACGGTGCTTCGCCAGTGGCTAAAAAGCTCGGCCTGCTGCGCGGGACTGCGCTGCTCGCGAGGAATGTCGAGCAGGTCCCGGATGCGGCGCGGCGTTAGGAAGCTCGGCAGGACATCGTCCGCCGTCACCGAGATGCGGAAGCGCCCGAGGTTGTTGTTCTGGTTGTCGTCGCTGTTCCAACCGCCGTGAAGCTGCGAGAGCCTGACCCCCAACTGCGAAGCCTCCGGAACCGTGATGGGCTCCTTCAGGATGAACACGGCTTCGCGCGGCTGGTTGCGCCGCTCGGGGCCGTTGTCGGTGGTCCATGCCGTTTCGCCGTCGCCGTCGATGGCCATCTTGACAGGGCCGAGGAAGGCCTTGCGATTGCCTTTGTCCGGATAGGCGGCATCGAGCGGACGGCGGGGCACGTTCACGTCGGCGATGGCGCTGTCGCACTCGGCGCGCTGCCATTGGTCGAACTCTTCGACGGGGCGGTCCGCCGGGGCAAGACGCAACTCGATCTCGGAGAGCGCGCCGGAACCGTAGATGGAGCGGCCGGGGCCGTTGCGGGGCAGGTTCGGATCGGTGA
>JBJOID010000089.1:0-5145 GCA_046047315.1 Candidatus Hydrogenedentota bacterium
GTCGAGCATCTTGGCCGAGACATATCCAGCGTGTATGTCGGGCAGATCCTGTCCATTGAGCGCCACCCCGATGCGGACAAGATAGTGGTGTGTCAGACCGACGTGGGCGGGGAGCAGCCACTGCAAATCTGTTGTGGCGCGACGAACATGCAGGTGGGGGACAAAGTGCCCACCGCCGTGGATGGCGCCACCCTGCCAGGTGATTTTAAGATCGCCAATCGCAAAATGAGGGGTGTGGAATCGCAAGGCATGATGTGTTCCGCGCGCGAACTTGGCGTGGGGGACGGCCATGCGGGGCTGCTCATTCTTCCTGCGGATGTCCCGGTGGGAGCCGACATTCGCGGCGTTTTGGGGTTGGACGATGTCGTATTCGAAATCGAAGTGACGCCGAACCGCGCCGACTGGGCGAGCATGATCGGCGTGGCCCGCGAACTCGCCGCCAAGCTTGGCGCTGCCTTGCGGCTGCCCGCCGTGTCGCTGGTTGAGAGTGAGCGGGATATCACGGAAGTCACCTCGGTCACGGTCGAAGACTCGCTCCGTTGTCGCCGCTATCTGGGCCGCGTCATCGAGGGTGTCTCGATCATGGACTCGCCGGAGTGGCTTGCCGCCCGCCTCCGGGCTGCGGGCCAGCGTCCCATCAACAACGTGGTGGATGTGACCAATCTGGTGCTCTTGGAGACCGGTCAGCCCCTTCACGCTTTCGACCTGGACAAGATGCAGGAGCAACTGGTTGTGGTGCGCACGGCGACGGCAGGGGAGAAGATCCGCACCTTGGACGGCGAAGAGCGTTCCCTCGATGAGGAAATGTTGGTCATCGCCGATGCGGAGCGCCCGCAGTGCGTTGCGGGAGTGATGGGCGGCGCGGAGAGCGAAGTGGCCACGGGAACCACGCGTATCTTTCTGGAGAGCGCGTGGTTTCAGCCGCAGGCTGTCCGCCGCGCCTCGCGCAAGCTCAACCTCATTTCGGAGTCCAGTCAGCGTTTCCAACGTGGAGCGGATCCAGACATGGCGGCTTGGGCAATCGACCGCGCTGCACAACTGATACAAGCGGTGGCGGGCGGTGAGATTCTTCGCGGGGTCATCGATGTCTATCCGGAACCCTTTACACCGGTGGAGGTGACCCTGCGTTACGAGCGCGCGAATGCGTTGCTGGGCTCGAACCTATCGCTAGACCGTCAGCGCGCGCACCTCGAAGCCTTGGGCTTTGAACTGCTTTCTGCCGACGACGCCGCGTCCCGCTACCGGGTTCCCCTGCGGAGGAACGACGTTTCTCGCGAGGCGGATCTGATTGAGGAGATCGCCCGTGTCGAGGGCTTCGACAATCTTCCCAACACACTGCCACGTGTTCGGGCCATGTCGCGGGTGATGGCTCCGGGTGAAAAGCCGCTGGCGGCCCTGCGTCATCGGCTGGTTGATGCCGGGCTGACCGAGATTCGTAACTGGTCCTTTGTCTCGGTGGATGCCATGCGACGCGCACAACTGGACTTACCACTGGTGATGCTTGAGAACCCGCTTTCCGAGAAACAGGCGGCAATGCGTCCTTCGCTGCTTCCGGCGATGCTGGAATCCGCCGCCTATAATCTGAACCGGGGTGCGCAAAGGGTGGCGCTTTTCGAGGTCGCTCCCGTTTATTTTCCCGCCGAAGAAGAGGATGAGCTTCCCATCCAGCGGCAACAGTTGGGCGTAATCCTCGCGGGCGGGCGTCTGGGACTGCACTGGTCCAGCGGCGAAAGTCCCGCCGTGGACTTCTTTGATATCAAGGGAATCGCGGAGCACGTGGCCGGGCTTCACGTCACTCCGGTCACTTTCGCGGAATCTAGCCTTCCCTGTTTGCAAGCGGGGCAGGCTGTTGATGTCCTGCTGGATGGACAAAAGCGGGGCAGTCTGGGGAAGCTGGATGCCGCCGTCGCTCGCTCCTTCGATATCGAACGTCCCGTATTCGTGATGTTCTTGGACATCGACGACTTGCTTGCACGTGAACAAATCCCCGCACAGGCGCGTGAGATTTCCGCTTTCCCCGCCAGTGTCCGCGACATCGCGGTGCTGGTCGACGCAAACCTGCCCGCGGCGGAACTGACCCGTTCCGCCATGGCGTCGGGAGGCGGTCTGCTACAACAGGCGGAAGTCTTCGACATCTACGCTGGTAAGAACCTGCCAGAGGGCAAAAAGAGCGTGGCGCTTCGCCTTACCTTCCAGTCCTTCGAGGCGACCCTCACGGACAAGAAGGTGGGCAAGGCTTATGACAAGATCGTCAAAACGCTCGAGCATCAGTTCCAAGCGACCCTTCGATGAACCCTTTGCTGCTCGCCCAGCTAAACCGCCTGAGGAACAACCTTCGGTCTCTGGGCGAGCGCGAGCGGAAACTGCGAGACGAGGCCGATGCCTTGCGTGCCGAGAATGAGCGGTTGACGAAGGCCTTGTTTCGCCATGAGCGCGAACGGAACACCCTGCAACTCAATCAGCGCGCCTATGAAGACCTGAAGGCGCGCCATGACCAATTGTCCGCCGTCAACCGTGAAGTCGGAGAACGTGCCTCGCGCCTCGCCGCGCTGGCTGCGGCGCTGATCGAGGGGATGGACCCGTGAGTAATCGCAGGGTAATCCGTCTTAAAGGCAGCGACATTGTTGTGCCCGATGGCATGCGCTTGGAGTTGGCCGAGGAGATTGCGGAACGGCTTCTGAAACGCCTGGCTGCAATCGAGTCCGATTCGGGCAAAGTCGACACCATCGGCTTCGCCTTGCAACTGGCCTTTGATTCCATGGTGCAGCTTCATGGGCAGGCCGCAAGCAGGCAAGCCGATGTGGTGGAACTCGTTAAATCCCTGGCGCAACTCAACGACGAACTCGAGGCATTTCTAAAGCAACATTGAAAGTGGTTACTCGGATTCGGCCGGTGGCATGTCGTTCGATTCCCGCACGGTGAATTGCATGGCTGGCCCTGGCGCGCCCGCAAGCTGCACGTAGAGCGTCTGCGTCGGATAGGCGAACTCTATGCTCATAGCCGCGAAGGCGCGCATCAGTTGCAGGTTCACCGCCTGCTGAATGTCCATGAAGATCTTGTAGTCGTTGCTCAGCACAAAGTAAACGCACTCGAATATAAGCGCCGAATCCCCGAAACTTGCGAAGTGGGCACGATCGAAGCGTGTCATCTCATTGGCCTCAACGGCTTCGCGCAGTATCGTAGGTATGGCCTCCAATTGCTCGGGTGTGGTCTGGTAGGTTACGCCTATCTGGAAAACAGTCCGGCGTTCTTGCATGCGCTTGAAGTTGTGCACGCGGCTGCCCAGCAGGTCAGTGTTTGACATGACAATCTGTTCACCAGACAGGCTCTTGATGCGCGTCGTCTTCAGGCCGATACTCTCCACTTCGCCCGCTTGTTCGCCTACTTTCACGAAGTCGCCCACCGCGAAGGGCTTGTCCAACAGAATAGCCACGCTGGAGAAGATGTCCGCGAGGATGCTCTGCAAGGCGAAAGCCACGGCGATACCGCCGACGCCGAGGGTTGCAACCGCCGCCGTGATGTCCACGTCAAAGCTGTGCAACGCGAATAGCAGCAGCACGGTCCAGATGGCGATCCTTGCGAAGAAGGACATCACGCCGTAGGCGGATACGCTGGAGGGGTCCTCCTTCATCCGCTGCATCTTGTGGCGGTTCAGGGTGCGCTCCATCCAGTTCGTCGCATAGAGGGCAATCTGGTAGAGCAGGGCAAGGTAAATGAGCGTCGTCAGCACCGATCGCATGGTTTCGCTCAGCGGCAGGAATTGCAGTGTCGGCCAAATCGAGACGATGACCATCACGAGCGTGCTGGCGCCATTGATGAAAGTAAGTCCGGTGTCACGAAGCACCGCGTTGTTCGCGCCCGCGCGCTTCGCCAGGAATTTGACCAGACGCTTGCGCAGCGACCATCGGACATAAAGCAGGGCGGAGAGCATAGCCGCGTAGGCCAGCAGGGCGTAGAGCAAGGGAGCAACGGTGAAGCCGCGGTCCTCAAAGACAAAAAGCTCGTAGTTCCAAATCAACGAGACGATACGCCGCGCCTCGGCGAGTTGAGCGAAAAGCCCCTGCGACTCCAGTAGTCGGTTCCCGCTCCAGTCTATGCGGCGAAGCAACTTCTCCTGACGCACCAAGTCCGCCGTGTAGTCACGATCATAGCCCTCCACTTGATCCAGCGCTCCGGCCCGCCGTTGGAGGGTGGCGCGCACGTCGGGATTCATATCCGGTGCTTCAAGGCGCCGTTCAATATCCCGCCTTACGGTCAGGTTGTTACGCGAACGGGACTCGACTTGCCCGATGGCTTCTCTCAAAACGGCCAGCTTGGCTGTGTTTCCGCGTATCAGGTCCACCACGCTGCCGACGAAGGCGTCGTTCATCAGCGCGAGACGCATCTTCCATGCCTCCTCCTCCATGGCGAGGTGGGCTATGCGCTCCTCGAGATTCTGGATCCCGGTGTTCGCTGTGCTCAACTCCGTTTCCGCTGTGCTCAGGCGCTCCTTCAGCAGGTCTGCTGTTTCAGGCGAAGCCTTAGCGGCATTCTCCCGGGCGCGAAAGAGCTGGTCGCCAAGCTTGCCCCGCTCCTGATAGAGCTTATTGAGTTCTTTGGAAAGCTCTTCGCGCTTGCTTGCGAGTTCGCCGTTTATGGCCGTCAGCGCTTCCTCGCCGAAAAGCAGCCGCGTCGCGGCTTCGGTCACTTTGGCGCGCGCTTCCGTAAGGCTGCGTTCCGCCAGTTGGAGTTCCAGCTCGGCAACGACAGAGAGGATTTCCTCCACCTTCACCTGCGCTTCCGCCAGACCCTCGGCGTAGCGAGACGCTTCCAGCGCTTCATGCTCTGGGCCACCGCCGCCGGCCGCCACTGCCTTGGCGTGCGCGTCCTCGGCGGCGCGCCGCGCGCTCGATGCCTCGTTGTGGAACTGCGCCGCCCGTTTTGCCGCCTCCTTCTGGCTCAGCACGGAGGATTTCATCGCGGCTATCTGATTTTGGGCGGCGTCTATCTGGTCGAGCAGAGAGTCGAAACTCTTGATGTCGATCGGCTCGGGTTCTGGAATCTCTTCTTCCGCCTGAGAATCGCCACCGCGTGACGGCTTCGCTTGCGGTTTAACCGGGGCGACTTCCTCGACGGGCGGAGGAGCAAGGAGCTCCCTCAGTTGTT
>JBJOID010000090.1:0-4734 GCA_046047315.1 Candidatus Hydrogenedentota bacterium
AGGCTCGCATCGCTGGCCCGTTCCCGGCCATAGGCCGAGGTCTGCGACGGCAGCGAATCCACATCACCGCGCCCCAGAATCCAGGGCAGTCGAATCGCCGGAATGCCCTTGCGCACGTCGAGCGCGATGTCCGGGTCGGTGTAGGGACCGCTCGTGTCGTACACGGTGAGCGGCGGATTCTCCTCCGCCTTCAGGCCGTTTCGCCCCGCCTGCGTGGGCGACTGGCGAATCTCGCGCATCCCCACGAGTATTGAAGGATCGCTGCCCTGCACATACACTTTGCGGGAATTCGGGAAAGGCTCGCGGGTAATGATGCTCTCCGAACCCTGCGCAAACACATATTCCGTGGGAGAAACAGCCATGGGGTACTCCTGACGTTGTCGACCGCCTGCTCGGTTCATACAGTCGAAAGGGCATGAAAATTCCAGCAGCGCCTTCGAATGCGCTCAACCAGCCCCAAGCATACCCCAATCGCGCGCGGCAAAAAACCCCGCGCCATGCGGCCGGTTCCGGTATACTCATGGCTAAGGCTCGACCGCACACTCTGGTGACTAGAGGGGAACTACCGGTGAATAAGCCCGTGGGCGTATTGCTGGTGCTTGGGCTCGCTGTAGCGCTGGCCCTTTGTCTGGTTCCAATATTCTGGTTCGCCTTGCGAGGCATCCAGAGGCGCAACGGGAGAAAACCGGTTGCGCTCGTAGCTGCCGCACTTGTCATTGTTGCGTTCGATGCATGGGCGATATATGCGGTGGCACCCAAAGGGGGCAGGACCATTGCACAACTGCATCTTCCCGACGGGCGCGCGGTAGTCGTTCGACATTATCGCTTTGGGTGGCTCGAATACCCAACCGTCCGCCTTTATGCCCGGGATACGCAAGGCGTGTGGACACGATTTTACCTCATCGCGGAGTTGGTTGATCCGAACACGCCAAGGCTTGTGTTCGACGCATCCGAGCAGAAGGTGCAGATGCCAGGGGTGGGCTGGTATCAATTTCAAGACAACTACTTCACGCACATTGATGGCGGCAGTTATGGCTTAACAATTCAGCTTCCGCCAGGGATCGAGCCGGGCGAGGAGGATTATCTCCCTCCCCTTAAATGAATCCATTTCGAACACGTGATCCTAATGTCGCAGGAAAAAGTGATCAAATAGATTGATTCTCTGTAGGTGCTTCCAGGCACCTCCTCAATAAGGAAACCGCGCTTTCAGCGCTTCGACGCACCGGTGCGCGTTCACCACGCAATCGTTCAGCCCGACGCCGCGCTGGGAATTCCCCCCGTAGAGCAGGCCCGGGAACTGCCGTTCGCCGTAGTCGAAGGTGCGCATGCGCTCGCCGTGGTTCAGGTCGTATTGCGGAATGCCGCGGGCGTGGCGATAGAAGCGGCCGAACTCAGGTTGTTTCTTAATTTTAAGCAAGGCGCCGCAATCGCGCGTGAACTGGGCGAGCAGGTCGCGGTCGCTGAGCTCGACTGCCTTGGGATCCGTGGCGCCGCCGTACATCACCCGCATCAGCACGTAGCCCTCGGGGGCACGGGGCGTAAAGATGCTGCTGCTCCAGAGACAGCCCAGGGCGCGCACGGGTTCGCTGCGCGGAACCAGGAAACCGAAACCGTTCAGGTCGTGCTCGATGTCTTCCCGCCGGAAACCCGCGCAGAATACGAGGACCGGGGCATAGGGAATCTCACCCAGCGCAGCGGCCTGGCGTTTGTCCATGGTGGACATGAGCCGTGCGCCCACAAAGGCGGGCACACACAGGACGACCGCGTCGCATCGCCAGGTGTTCCCTTGCGAGGTCTCGACGATGTATTTCCCCTCGCGGTATTCCATCTTCACCGCCGCCTCGTTGCATCGCGCCACGTCGCCCAATGCCGCCACCGCCGTCTCCACCAGCGTGTGGATGCCGCCGGGGAAACTGGTGAGCTTTCCGGTAAGGCCCGGCTTGCGCTCCGCCACAGCCGCCTTCATCCCTTTCAGCAGGCTGCCGTGCTCCTGCTCCATCTTCGCCAGCGAAGGGAAGGCGTGCTCGACGCTCAGCTTCTTCGCGTCGCCCGCGAAGATGCCGGACACCATGGGCGACACGAGCATGTCCGCCGCTTCGTCGCCCACGCGCCGGGCGGCAAAACTCCACACCGACTCCGGCCCCTCCTCTTTGCGCCGTCCCACGAAGGGCTCGCGCAGCAGGCGCAGCCTCCCACCCACGCTCAAGGGGGCGGTCAGCAGAAACCCCGGCGGCGGCTGGATCTCCACCAGCTTGCCATTCCGCAGCAGGAAGCGCTTCTCCGCCGCCGCGTTTGCCGTGATGGTTTTCTCCGCCAGCCCGAGATCCTTGATCCACTGCTTCATCTTCGGCTCGCGGTCCAGCCAGCCATTCGGCCCCCACTCGCATACAAACCCGCTCAGCCGGTCCGTGTACGCCGTGCCCCCAAAATGCGCCGCGCCCTCGATCAGCCGCACGTTCTCCGGCTTGTAATATTTTTTCAGATAATACGCCGCGCAGAGGCCCGAAACGCCCCCGCCGATGACCAGTACTCGTACGTCGTGTTGCATAGGAAAACTCTATCCGTTGGTACCGTGCGCTCTCAAAATGCTCGTTTTAGTACCGAAGTCAATGAACGACCCGAAAACAACGCGTAATCACACCGTACGCGAAAACGCCTTGAACGATGTCGGCTGCTTCAGGTAAGCGTCGAACACCATGCAGATGTTTCGCACAAAGGCCTGCCCCAGCGGCAACACTTCGAGTCCGCGCTCCGTCCGCACCAGGAATCCCTCGGCGTAGTAATCCGCCAGCGCTTCTTCCTCTTGCGCGAAATAGGTGCCGTAGTCCACATCATATCGCGTGCTCAGTTCCGCGAAGTCCAGAACAAAGTTGCACATCAACTGTCGAATCACCCACCGCCTTGTTTCGTCGTCGTGCGACAGGCGAATACCCGTCATCGTCGGCAGCATCCCCGCATCAAGCGCCTCGTAATACTTCACCGGACGCTTCTGATTCTGGGCGTAGCTTCCCGCCACCTCACCGATGGCCGACACCCCCAGACCAATCATGTCCGCCGCCGGCACCACGGTATACCCCATGAAGTTTCGATGGAGCCGCCGCTCGTCCATCGCCACGGCCAGCTCGTCCGTGGGCAGCGCAAAGTGGTCCATGCCGATGGCCCGGTATCCAGCGTCCAGAAACATCCGCCGAGCCAACGCGAACAGCTCAAACTTCTCCGCGCCCGTGGGACGCGGCAGCCCTTCCAGCTTCTGCTGGTGCTTGAGCATGGTCGGCAGGTGGGCGTAGCTGTACACCGCCAGCCGGTCCGGGCGGATGTCGATGGTGTGTGCAATCGTCCGCTGCCACGTCTCCGCGTTCTGCTCCGGCAGGCCATAGATGAGATCAATGTTGATCCCCTCGAAGCCGAGCTCGCGGCTCAAGTCGAAGATTGCCCGGGTCTGCGCCTCGCTCTGGTTCCGGTTCACGGCGCGCTGCACCGTCTCGTCCAGGTCCTGCACGCCCATGCTCACCCGGTTGAAACCCAGCGCCCGCAGCGTCTCCAGTTGTTCCCGCGTCGTCACACGCGGGTCCACCTCCAGCGCAATCTCCGCCCCCGGCGCAAACTGGAAGTAATCCGACAAGCGCTCGAAAAGCGCCCGCAGCTGCGCCGCGGTCTGGTAGGTCGGCGTGCCCCCGCCCCAATGCATCTGCTTCACCGTGCGCCGTTCCCCCAGCAGCGGCGTTACCATCCCGATTTCGCGATAGAGGTAATCGAGATACTTTTCCGACACCTCCGGATGCTTTGAGATGATCACGTTGCAGCCACAGAAGAGGCAGCGTTCCTGACAGAACGGCAGGTGCACATACACGGAGAGTGGCTCGTTTGGAGACGCAGCGCAGCGCAACAGCGCCTCACGGTACTCCGCAGCCCCGAACTCCTCGCTCCACTCCGGAGCCGTCGGGTAACTCGTATAACGCGGTCCGGGAATGTCGTACCGCTCGAGCATCTCCCGAGTCAATTGGATATCGCTACCTAACGCCAACTTCTGCACTCCAGCATTTCTCAAGAAATGGGATTATACGGCAGAAGTCACCGTTATTGCAGTAGCGCCGGTGTGAGAGGCAGGTCAGTTCAGCGAGACCGGCCCGCTGGAGAGCGAGTCCAGACCAATCCACATGGCGAGGCCGTTACGCACCACGAGCTTCCAGCCGGAGTTCTTCACGTCGAAGGGAACTTCGAGCGTGGTGGCGCCAAGGGGTTGGCCGTCAAGCTCGGCGGTGAGGGTGCCCACAACCTGTCCCTCGGAGAGGGGAGCGGCGATCGGATCGTCGATTTCATAGACCAGCCGGACCTTGGGCAGATCCTCGCGTTTGGCAATGAAGGAGAGCTCCTCCTTCGCGCGCAGATGCACCAGTTCAGGCTCGCCGTTTTCAATGTGGGTGTCGTGCGGGGCCGCCCCGCCCGCCTTGGCCACCTGCACGCGGGTCAGTTTCTGGAAGGACTTTTCCATCACTTCCTCGGCCAGGTTGAAGCGGCCGTACTTGCTTGGGGATCCCATCACCACGCAGAGCAGGCGTATGCCGTCGCGCTCGGCGGTGGCCGTGATGCAAAAGCCGGCCGCGCGGATGTAGCCGGTCTTCATGCCGTCGCAATCCGGCATCCGCCAGAGCAGCTTGTTGGTGTTGCTCTTGGCGGCCTGCCCTGGGCGGAACTCGAGCGTCTTGGTCTTTACCCACTCGCGAATGCGCTCAT
>JBJOID010000091.1:0-10225 GCA_046047315.1 Candidatus Hydrogenedentota bacterium
GCAAGGTGTACCCGGCGGCCGTGGCTTCCTCAGCCATCTTCTCGGGGCTGTCGTCGGGATAGTTGTCCACGTCGTTCGACATGATGGCGACCATCCCCGCGCCGCGCGAGATGTAGTCGCGGCCCAGCCGGGCCAGTTCCTCGCGCACATGCTTCACGAAGGGGCAATGGTTGCAGATGAACATCACCAGCAGCGCATCGCGCCCCGCGAAACTGGCGAGTGAATAGGCCTGTCCATCGGTGGCGGGCAGATGAAAGTCCGGCGCGGGTGTGCCCAGCGGCAGCATGGTGGAGGGCGTGCGTGCCATCGTGGAGATTCTCCTCGCTATCGTTGTACTTGCAGCATCCAGACCAGCAGGCCCACCAGCCCGTCGCGCTGTTGGGTCACCTCGAAATCGATGCTGTGGCGGCCGGGCGCGGGCGGCGTCTCGAAGGGCAGAATGATGTCGGCTTGCGCCCAGGCTTTCGGGAAGTAGCCCGTCGCAATCTCCTTGCCGTCAAACCGTATCGTCAGGCGATTGTCCGCCACGGGCGAGGAGAGCTTCAGCAGGATGCTGGTGACGCCTTCCGGCAGATCAACCCGGATGCCGCCGGTCTTGTTGTAGCGCAGGTCCGTGTAGGTGGCCTGTTGCGCGTCGGCAAAGTAGTCGCGCCCCCACAGTCCGCGCAGGTGCTTGCGCGCGGCCAGCGTGCCGAACACAATCCGCCCGTCCTCCGGCGGCGCGAGATCGGCGGGTTGGTCGAGCAGAAAGACTGCGAAGTTGTCTCCCCGGTAACAACGGTAGGACTCATACAGGCTGTCGCGAATGTGACGGTAAAGCGGGTAATAGGCGTCGTCCAGCTTGTCGCCGTCGGGCACCACCACCACGCTGGCGCCAAGCTGCCGGGCGCGCGCTATCGTCTCCGCGTTGAACTCTATCGACCCCTTGGCCTCCATCCAGCAGGTCCAGCCGGTGCGGTCGGCAAAGTACAACGTGGCGGGATTCGGGCTGGCGCTGAGCACCAGGGCGTCCTCCGGGGTGTTCTCGCGAATCCACTCGCCCGCCGCGAAGTAGTTCTGCCCCGGCGCATGTTGATACATGGGCAGGGCCAGGGTGACCGAGGTGTAGCCCGCCCAGAGCACCACCGCCGCCACAACCACCTTGGCAGGTCCGCGCCAGGCCCATCGCGCCAGCCCGGCCCCCGCGAGGAAGGCCGCGGGCGGAGCAAGCACTATCTGGTAGTAGTCGTTGATCTGGTTGCCCCCGGCGGCCAGTGCGAAGTAGGCGAGCACCCCAAGCGCCCACGCATGTGGAAACGAAGCCCTGAGGCTGGTGGGCAGCAGCAGGCCCGGCAGCGCCAGCAGCAGCAGGGGCCAGCCCACGGCCATGGTCCAGATGGAACGCGCCATGTCCTGATAGAAGGCCGCCGTGAATAGCACCGCGCGGTTGGTTAGTCCGGGCGCGTAGAACAACAACTGCGACACGTCTGGCAAAACCCGGAAGGTGTACAGATTGAATGCCACGAAGAAGAGTAGTGTCACGCCGCCGAAGAGGTAGAAGCGCCATTCAAGGACGAAGCGCCAGCCATGTCGCAACAGCACGAGATAAAGCATCGGCAGCGCGATGAGGGCCATGGTGGGCTTGCCCAGCAGCGTGAGCACGCAGGCCGCCAGCGCCAGCGCAAAGTCGCGCCAGCCGCGTGTCTCCAGCCAGCGGTCGAACCAATACAGCGTCATGAAGGACACCGCCAGTGCGAAGGCTTCGGGCATGTGCACGCGCCCGAAGAAGAGATACATGGGCGAGACGCTGAGCAGGAAAGCACCGATGCCCGCGGCAGCCAACCCGGCGAAGCGCTCCAACAGGAGGAAAAAGAAGACGACGCCCGCGAGGGAAAAAAAGATGGGAACGACCCGGTCCACCCAAGGGGCGGTCCCTAGAACCTTGTACAGCAGGGCCGTCAACCAGGGTGTCACCTGAAGTTCCGTACCCCCAACGATCCCCTCGGTTTCCAGCGGTTCGTCCACGGTGTTGCGCCAATACACCCGGGGATGCAGCAGGTTCATGTCGCGCTCGGCATAGGAATGCGCAATCATCAGTGTCTGGGTCTGCCGCCAGCAATGGTAATCCGCAGGCGGGTAATTCACCCGGTAGATGCGCAGCGTGAGGCCGACGGCCAGGATAAGTCCAATCAGCACAATACGTTGCCAGATTCTGGCGCCATCCGTGGCGCCAAGCTTGGGAAGGGTTGGGGGGGCGTCGACCATGCGGCTCCTCACAATGGAATTGCAAAAAAGGATTTAATATTCCAAGGCAGCGAGTATCGCAATCCCCCTCCCGCCGGGGCAAGCCCCCCGAGTAATTCGGAGCTGTAGTGTGTTTTTCCTCCCCCGTCCGCCTGTGCTATGCTCTCGCCTCGGGTGTTTCACGCACCCAGCCTGTGCGGCGGACCTTCCGTCCACCGCGAAACATCATGCTTTGAAGAGGTACGGATTATGATGTTGCGTCGCTGCCTGATGATTTCCGCCATTGCCCTCGCCGGTTGCGGCGATCTTTTGTCGCCGCCCGCCAAGACCAATGCCGCCGCTCCGGCGACCGCCGCCGCGCCCGCCGCGACACCGGCTCCGGCCGCTGAAGCGCCCGCTCCCAAGCCTGAAGAGCCCAAGCCCGCAGAGAAGCCCGCCGAGCCGAAGGAACAACAGTTCTGCCAGAATGGCCGCTTCGAGGATTGGGAAGGCGACGTGCCGGCGGGCTGGGTGGCGGAAGCCGATCAGATTGCGAAGTCAAGCGATGTGACCTCGGGCCAGAACTCAGTTGAGCTGAAGTCCACCGGAGAATACGTGGTGTTGGAACAGCCCATCACGAACCTGCCCAAGGGTCAGCAGTTTCGCGTGAGCGCGAAGATTAAGGCGGACAGCTCGAACGATGCCGTGCTCAAGGCCGTCTACATGATGAACGACGAATGGATGTCGCAGAGCGCCATCTACGAAGGGGACGACATTTGGAAGGTCGTGGCCTTCGAGATGACCATCCCGGCGGAAGCCAGCGCCAACACCTTCCGCGTGCAGATTCTGCGCCGCCCGGAAGCCAAGGGTGCCCTCGTGGTGGACGACGTTTCCGTGGCGATTCGCAACTAACGCGGTCGTTGTAGCAATTAGAAATCCCGGGTGGAAGCCGCAGCTTCCACCCGGGATTTGCCTTGTAGACGGTCTGGCTTATTCGCGGTTCGACTTCGCGTCGGCGCCGCTTTCAAGCGCCGCGAGATAGGCTTCCACACGCGCCAGCCAGTTGCTTTCCAATCGCAGGACGGCATTGCTGCGGGGACTGGTGGACGGCCGCACGGAGAAGTCCGCGCGCACCGCGGAGGTGAGCGGGCGATAGCTGATTCCCTCATCTTCCTGCTTGGACTTTTCGGCGTTGTCGAGGCGGCGAATGCCCGCCTTGCTGCCACGCGTGGAAGCCGGAGCATCGGCCTTGCCCTCTATGATATCGGCGGGATCCACGCCGTATTCATAGAGGTAGACCGGGCCGCTGTTCCCCGTGCTCACGCCCGCGACGGTCAAGTCGAGTCCGGCGCGGTAGTCGAGCATCGCATCAAGCCAGTCAAAGGCGATGCCGTTGGCGTAGTCGTAGGCGCCGAAGACACGCCCCTCCGAGAAGCCGTCGTTGTAGCCGTCGGTGAAGCCGCCATCCAGGTACTCCAAGTGCTCGTCGCCCTCGAGGAAGCTGGCATACGCGGGCTGGTGGCCGATGTCGTAGCCTTCGCTGAAGCCAATGGTGAAGGCGTAGTCGTAGGCCACGAAGTAGCCGTCGTTGTAGGCATACCACACGCCATCCCAATAGCCCGCGTCGTAGGGCGGATCCTCGTAGAAGGGAATCTCGCTGCCCGAGTAATAGATGGGGCCCGCGTCCACGGTGTCGTAGCTGTCGTCGAAGCCCTGCCAGTACTCCTCGTCCACGGCGAAGCCCGCGACAAAGCCAAGGTCATATTCCGCCTGCGGATCCAGCACCCCCGTGGGGCAGCCCGCAAGGGCCAGCGGCAGCATCGCCACACCCGCCAAGCGGGCGAACTTCTTAATCGTCAGCGGTATCTGGTTCATCGTTCGATACTCTCTTCGATGTTTTCGTTGCGGTTGCAGGTTAGCGGCCACGACCGGGAGCTTCGCCCCGGTTGAAGCCTTGCGGACGCACGCTCACCCCCCCGACCTGACGGCCGACGGATTGCGGCGCATTCAACTGCACGGTGGGCCGGGGCGCGGGGGCCGACCGGCCAATCGACGATTCCTGTCGCGGCTGCACGGGTTGCACGCGCACCGGTTCGCGGCGCGGCGCAGATTCGAAGCGAGGCGCGCTGTAACGGGGCGCGCTCTCCATGCGAGGCGTGCTGCGCGGCGAGTAGGTCGGCGCGGGGGCGCTCATGCGTGGCGCAACGCGGCTTTCCACCGGGACGCTTTGCCGCACAACCGTGTTGCCCGAGCGCGGCGCGGTATAGCGCACCGAAGGCGGCGCCGAGCGCTCAACACGCGGAGCGACGGTCGTCTCGGGTGCGCGGCTGCGCACGCTCTCTCGGGGTGCCGTCACATTCTGGCGTATCACGGGCGCGGGCGTACTCTCTCCGCCACGCTGGACGGTGCCACCACGCTGGTAAGCGGTCTCCGGCACCGCCGTGCGCTCCACCTGGCGGCCGCCCCGCTCCACGTTCGGCGCGGTGCGCACGGAAGTTCCGCGCTGCTGCGTCTCGCTTCGGGGGACACGGGTCTCGCCACGGGATATTGAAGCGCCTTCTCCACGCACGGTCGTGCGCTCTACGGTTGCACGACCCGCACTTTCGGAGTCGAGCGGCGCAGCTGTGCGCACGCCCTCTTCCCCGCGCTGCACCCGGTTCAAGGGGCGCACATCGGTGCGGGCCGCCGCGCCGTTGTTGATGGTTGTCGTCTCGCCGCCCCGGACAGAGCCGCGAGCCGCGTCATGCGTGTCGATGCGGGTGAAGGCCGAAGGGCCGCGATCCTGCACGCGCACCGAGCGCACGTCGGCCCCGCGCTCCCGCTCGGTGTAACCCGTGCGGGTGCGGTCGCCCTGCTGCGCGCGGGACACGGCGGAGAACTCAGAGCGGCCCAGGCGCTGCTCGAGGTACTGCGCGCGTTCCACGGCGCTGCGGCCCCCCGCCTCGATGCTGTCCACCCCGCGAATCGAACGCGAGGGACTGTAATCCCGCACCGTGAAGCGATCATTCGGGAAGGGATTCACGGCCGGGCGGCGGTCACGGCTGTCGATGTTCCAGATGTTGATGTTCACCACCGTGTCGGGGCCATGGTGGTGGCCATAGTAGGGGTTGCTGTACCACGGGCTCACATAGCGTGGACCATGATACAGGTGGTTGTAGCCAACCCACGACGTGCTGCTCACCGAGAAGCGCACCCCGCCGATGTTGAAGTACGCAGAATCCGTCACCAGGACCGGGCGGTTGTAGTAGTCGCAGGGGGCCCAGGCGAAGTAATCGCCATAGCGCACCGTCACGGCCCAGGCCGGACGCCACACCGGGTCGTACGACCAGCACCAGCCATAATTATTCACATAGCTCCAACGGCCGTAGTGGCTCGTCACGTAGCAGAAGGGCGTCGTGCCGACCCACACGTGGCCGTAAGCGGGCACGTAGTTCCAATATCCCGTGCGGTAGGGCACATACTCCGTCACGATGGTCGGGCGCCAATAGGGCCGCTGATCTACGTAGACCCACTCGCCATAGTGGCGCAGGTCCGACACGCCCAGCGTGGCGGGGGCTACGGTCACCTCGGCCGGCACGCCGCCGGTGGCGATATACTCCGAGCGCTCGCGGCTCCATTGGTCGAAGCTGTCCTCGACATTGCGGTCGAAAGGCACCGGGGAAGACGGCAGCAGGCCCGGGTCGATGTAGACACGGTTACCCGTGGCGATATTGACGGCGCCGCCCTGAGGCGTGCGCACCCCCGCCTGACCCCAGCGCACCGTCACCGTGGTGTTGCCTGCCGGAAGCACGTCGATACGCACCGAACTGTCCGGCTGGATATCCACGGTGCCCGCGGGCGTCTCGACTACAAGTCCACCGCCGCTGCGGCTGACCCGCTGCACGTAGTAGGAGCCCGCCCAGGCGCGCAGCGCGATGCTCGGGCTCACCGCCACCAGCTCGATCTTGCTAGTGTCGGCAAGGCGGAGGAAATTGCCCTGCGGCAACTCCACTTCGCCCACGCCCGTCTCATCGATCCACAGCGTATCGCCGGGCAGCACGATGGTGTTCGTCGTGGCGTGCGTCCATTCGTTGGCACCCGCGCCACGCACCAACAGCCCGCCCGCATCGTGGCTTACCCGGCCATGCAACGGGTTGTCCGCGAAGACCGGCGTGGCGATTACGGCAACCAGCGCCGTCAGCAAGCATCGCAGTTTGATTCTGTTCATTGTTTGCACTCCTTGCCGGTTCAAACCTGAACCCCGCCGGGCTGCCTCGCCCGGCCTTAGCTCTGCCCATATGGACGAGCTTTCACCTGAATCATTCACCCCCGCATCGAATGTATACCGGCATCCCGCAAAAAAATAACGCCCTCTCCCCACAGGGAGAGGGCGAAAAAGCGAATTGTGCTGGAAACTTAAATCTGACCAAACAGATTGCGGAACTCGTCCAGTGAACGGCCGAAGCTCGCGCCCGTTGGGAAGGGATCGCCAATCGAAGCCTCGAACGAAGCGGGATTGTTCACATCGCAGGTGGGGCAAAGCGTGTAGCGCTGATATTCGACATGGCCATCGAGATAGAGCACATTCGCACCACCGGGCACGTGATTGAACGCCTCAATGGCGGGACCGGTCTCGTCCCAAATCACAGCGATATCCGACTGTGCCTGTGCGGCTGCTGCCGGATTGTTGATGTCGGTGATGAAGAAGCGCTCAATGCCTTCACGGAAGCGATAGCCATTCAGCAGGGTGCCAGCTGGAATCTCGCTGTTGCCCACATGGGTGAACTGGAAATCATTGTCATTGAATTCCGTGATGTTGGTGGTGATATCGCCGCCCTGCTGACGCGGCTCGAACACCGTCCAGCTATAGACCGCGCCAAGGAACGACGTGGGCACGCTGATGTCCGAGTTCGACCAGGTCGGCGGAACACTCCAGGCATGGTCGCGCACGGCCCAGCCCAGATAGTTGTAGCTCAGGTCGCCGGTCTCGCTTTTGAGACCGCTGCTGGCGATGCGCGACCAGCGGCCACGGCGGTCATCGCCGTCGATGCGGTCCACTTCCACCACCCAGTTGCCGGGGGTCTCTTCCCACATCCACTCGCCGTCTTCACCAAAGAACTCGCCGGTGTCGGCCAGCGCATCGGACGGACAGAAGATGATGTTCAGATCGGTCATGTATTCAGGATAAACCGAGCGCACGTTGAAGAAGAAGTTCTCTTCATAGGGCGCCTTCGGCGGGAACTTCGCGCCGCGAGACTCGTTGGAGTACATCTTGAATACAAGCCCCAACTGCTTCAGGTTGTTTTGGCAGGACGCCCGCCGGGCGGCCTCGCGAGCCCGCGCGAGCGCGGGCAGCAGGATGGCCGCGAGAATGCCGATAATGGCAATCACGACCAACAGTTCAATGAGCGTGAACCCCTTCTTCCTCTGCATGACAATGTCACTCCTAACTGGTATGAGTACAAAAATGGATCGCCCGGCACATGCCAAGTGCTCCAAAAATATAAGATTCCAAGGTTTAGACTAATCTATCGGCGGCTTGGAGTCAACGGAAATCTTCTGCTCATAATGCAAAAAAGAAGATTGGCCGCCTTGGTCGCTGTCCGGGGTGCTTATCGAACGAAATCCAGAAGGCTGGGCTGGACCACGCGCACTCCCGCGCTGAGCGCCGCCTGATAGGCGTTGCTCTGGGCATTAAGGTTAAGCACCACCTCGGCGAAGTCCGCGTCGATGTTTTCCGAAACGACCTCGGCGAGTTGCAGGTTCACATCGCGGAGGTTGTTCTCGGTGTTCGAGAGGCGGTTCTGAATGGCACCCACGCGCGAGAGGAGCACCAGGATCTGTTCCTGCGCCTGGCCAAGCTCTTCAAGCCCGGTTTCCAGTGCGGCGCTGTCCCCTGCACGCAATCCGTCGCGAATATTGATGAGCGTGTCGTAAAGGTCTACTGTCTGGGGCGAGCTTGAGAAAAAGACCGCGTCGCCGGGTTGATTGCCGGGCACCACCAGTCCCTCGGAAATCTCGATCTGGAAGGTCTGGTCGTTTCCATTGTAGGCAACCGCCGTGATCTCGTTGGACGCGTTTCGGGTGGCGCTCATCGGTGGCTCCAGTGTGCGCGTGCCGCCGAATATCTGGCGTCCCCCGGAAACGCGGTTACCCTGCGCGAGCAATTCCTCCAGCAACTGGTTGACCTCGTTGGCGATCTGGTCGCGCTGGGTCTGGTTGTTGGTGCCGTTGCTCCCTTGAAGCGTCAACTCGTCCGCGCGCTGGATCAGGTCGACTACCGTGAGCAGAGCGGATTCCGTCTCGGCCAGCTGGGGGCCGGCAGAGGTAATGTTGTTGATGTACTGCTCGTTCTTACCCGCCTGTGCCTGCGCATTCACAGCGCGCCGCACCGCCAGCGGATCGTCGGAAGGCCGGTTCACGCGCTGGCCGGTGGCCAGCTGTTCCTGAAGCTTCAGGATCTCCCGGCTTTGCCGGTTGAGATTGCGAAGCACGCGGTCCACCATCAGGCGCTGCGTGATGCGGGATGCGCCCATGCTTCAGCCCGCCTGGTTCAGCAGGGCTGCCGAACGATGGGCAGGCGCCAGGGGCGCCCCGGCGGTCGAGTATCCGGGCGATGCTTCTCCCCCTTGCAGGGCGCGCAGGGTTTCATTGCAGGTGCTCAACAAGCGGCGCATCACGCGCCCGTTTTGCTTGGTGGCCAGCGCGGACGCAGCCATCACCTCGCGCAATCGCGCCTGCAACTCGGCAAGCCGGGCCTGCCAGGGCTGCGGAGCCGCGGCAACCACGGCACTGAGGGTATGCTGAGCGGCGTCAAGCCCCAACCCTTCCACCACCGCGCGCGCCGCGCGATGCCGCCCAGCCTCGGCGGCAGCCGCTTCTTGAAGCACGAGGTTCAACGATGCCGTGAGCTCGGCAAGCCGTTGCGGGTCGCGTCCACGAATTGCTGTTTCCTGAAGTTGGCAGAGTCGCAGCACGGTTTCCTGGCGTTCGAGTTCTTCCTCGAACACCACGCAAAGGTTTTCCAATGCTTCACGCAACGCTGGCTTCCTTGCCCTTGTGGCGGGGCTACTTCAACAACTGCCCGGCTTCGACGGGATTCGCGCCCGCATAGGCGCGCAATTCCTGCACCGTCAGGTATCCATCCCTATCGGCATCCATCGCGACAAACTTGACCGGGTCCAAGCCGCTCTCTTCCACGCGAAGGCGCAAGTCGCCGTCGGCGTCGCGCAGCGCAAGAAACTTGTCCGACAGCGCGTTGGCCGTGGATTGAGACAGCATGGTGGAGGCGCTTGCCCCCCCACGGTGCATTTCGATCTGACGATTGAGAATCTCTGCGAATTGCTCGCCCGTCAGTTTCGGGGTCTTGAGGGCCTGCACCAGACTGGTGGCCCCCTTAAACACGCCCCCGAGGGCGCTGGCTCCTGCGAGTAGGTTCATGACGCTATCCTTTCGATATAGGCGGCGGGCATGCGAAACCCTTGCTCCTTGGCAAGCGAGGAATCCGCCGCGTTAATTCGGCTCCGGCTCACCTCGATCTGCGCCGCGATTTGTTTGGCCACGCCGAGCTGATTGGACTCGGCCATTGAGCGCGCAAGGTGATCATCGAGCATCTCCTCGAAGAGCGCCTTCTCCGGTGAACGGGGGAACAGCCCGCCGTCCGGAACCATCTGACGCATGGACTTCATCAGCTCTTTTAGGAAGACTTGCTCGAATTCCTGCAGGGCAATCTGCTCGCGCTTGGCCGCATCGGGAGCGCCATGCACCAACTGCGGGTTCCCCGCATAGGGATTGACGTAAAGCATCACATCACCTCGAGGTCGGCTTCGAGGGCGCCGGCCGTGCGCAAGGCCTGAAAGATGGAGATCATGTCGCGCGGAGTGACACGCAGTCGGTTGAGCGCCTCGGCTACGTCCGCCGCGGAGGTCCCCTCCACCGGCATCAGGAAGGCCTCGCGCTCCACCACGTCGATCTCGCTGGTCTCGGTGACTACCGGGTCCGCGTCCGTGAAGGACAAGGCGGGCGTCACGGTGGGCGTCGTGGC
>JBJOID010000092.1:0-3929 GCA_046047315.1 Candidatus Hydrogenedentota bacterium
GGGTGAGCTTTTCGGTCCAGGAGATGTCGCTCACGTGGAGCAGGCCGTCGATGCCCTCTTCCAGCTGCACGAAGGCGCCGTAATCGGTGAGATTGCGGATAACGCCCTCGGCGACGGAGCCAACCGGGTACTTCTCGGAGATGGTCTTCCAGGGATTCGGCTGGGTCTGCTTGATGCCCAGGGCGATCTTCTCGGCCTCGGCATCCACGCTCAGCACCATCACGTCCACTTCCTGATCCAGCTCAAGCAGTTCGTTGGGGTGGCGCACCCGGCGCGTCCAGCTCATCTCGCTGACGTGCACCATGCCTTCGATACCTTCTTCAAGCTGCACGAACGCACCGTAGTCGGTCATGCTGACCACGCGTCCGCGCACAACGGCGCCAACCGGGTAATTCTCGAGGGCGGTCTTCCAGGGGTTCGGGCTCTTCTGCTTGAGGCCGAGGCTGATGCGCTCGCTCTGCGGGTCGAAGTTGAGCACCATGACTTCGATCTTGTCGCCAACGGACACGATCTGGCTGGGGTGCTTCACACGGCCCCAGCTCATGTCGGTGACGTGAAGGAGACCGTCGATGCCGCCAACGTCCACGAAGGCGCCGAAGTCGGTGATGTTCTTCACTTCGCCGGGGATGATCTTGCCGATGCCGATGGTCTCGAGCAGGCGGCTCTTCTCGCCCGCGCGCTGCTCTTCAAGCAGCTTGCGGCGGCTCACCACCACGTTGCGGCGGCGCTTGGTCAGCTTGATGATCTTCACTTCCATGCGCTGGCCAAGGAACTTCTCGAGGTCGCCGGTGGGGCGGAAGGTCAGCTGGCTGGCGGGCATGAAGGCGTCGACGCCGATATCGACCTTGAGACCGCCCTTCACGCGGCGCGTGATAACGCCGGTGATGATGCCGTCGCGGTCGTAAATTTCCTGCACGACTTCCCAGTTCTTGATGCGGTCGGCCTTCTGCTTGGAAAGCACCGGCATGCCCGCCTCGTTCTCGGGCTCCTCGATGTAGAAGTCGAATTCATCGCCCACGTTCAGTTCCGCGGGGATGGAAAACTCGTTAATCTGGACCACGCCCTCGCTCTTGTAGCCGATGTCGACGAGCACGCGGTCGTCGTTAATCTCGACTACGCGGCCGCGCACGACTTCGCCTTCCTTAAAGTCCTGGGGGGACTCGTTGAAGAGGCGGTCCATGGTCATGGCTTCGAGCTGTTCTTGCAGCTCGCGCTCCAGGTCGTCAAGACCCGCAGCGGTTTCGGCCATCACGGCGGTCTTCGTCGCGACGGCTTCCTCGGTTACACTTTGATCGCTCATGTTAAAACTCGTTGCTCCTTTCGGGGGATAAGTCGCCGTAAAGCACGGCAGCCCAATACACTAGCAAATGCCGGGGCGGGGGGTCAAACCCGGATTCCCTGCGCATAAATCGCCCCTTGTGCGGCGATTTGTCCCGGGCCATGCAACTTGCTATACTGCGAATACGCGGGGAGGCGCGACCCTCTGGCGGTCTGCCTGCCCGACGCCCCCAACCTCGATGGCTTGACATGGTAAAGCCGTTGTGGTTTAATAGCTTATGGAAGCAAGACCAACCAGTGTGTCTCGCGGAAGAAGGCACACTGGCGTATCGTACCAAAAGCGAAAAAGGAGAACCGACATGAAGAAGCTGATCGCAATCGCGCTGGTCTCGGCTATCGCCTTGGCCTGCGCACCGGCCCATGCCGCCAAGGCGTGGGACGACATGTCCTGGTGGGGCAACACCGGCGCTACGCCGGATCCCGTTGCCGATTCCCAGGGCCGTTCCGGGTACTGGTGGTGGCCCACTGAAGCCGCGTCGAACGTGGACGACGGCGAGCTGTGGGGTAACCGCGGTATCGTTTACCACTCCCCGTGGGAAAAGCCGGCCCCGGCCGAGCCTGCTCCCGCCGAGCCCGCCGCTGCTCCGGAAGCGGTGGTGCGCACCGTCCCCGTGCTGAACAACATCCTGTTCGACTTCGATAAGTCCGTGCTGAAGCCCGAAGGGCAGGCCGTGGCGAACGAAGCCGTGGGCGAACTCAAGAAGTGGTTCAAGGACACCGTCGTGGTTGAGGGTCACACCTGCAACGTCGGTACCGACGAGTACAACATGGGCCTTGGCCAGCGCCGCGCCGACTCCGTGGTGAACTACCTCACCAGCAACGGCATCGACGCGAGCCGCGTGACCAGCCAGAGCTACGGCGAGAGCAGCCCGGCTGTCCCGAACGACAACGCTGCGAACCGCAAGCTGAACCGTCGCGCCGTGTTCAAGTTCACCGCCGGCACCTACGAAGCGGGCGAAGTGCAATAAGCACCTCGTTTAGTTGAGACATCAAAGCCCCGGCGCTTCGGCGCCGGGGCTTGTTATTTGTTCATGACCTTGGCTAATGAATCTATGAGAGGAGATGGATTTCGTGCGCGCTCTTTAAGACCGCAAGATTACTCAGCCGTAGACGTCGCGTCGATGACCCAGTTGTAGAACATAAACGATCAGAACGTCATCCTCGATCGCATAGACAACCCGATAATCTCCCACACGAATGCGGTACAAATTAGATTCTCCTCGCAGCTTCTTGCAGCCTGGAGGTCTCGGGTCGTCCCGAAGGGTCTGCATGGACTTCACGAGTCGAATCTGCAAATTCAACGGCAACTTATCCAGCTGACGTTGAGCCCTGGGTCTTACGATTACGCGGTAGGGCATTAAAGGCCGAGCTTGTGTTCCAGGCTTTCCAAGGAGATGTCGTCACCTTCTTCAGCCATGGCAATCCGGGCGGCTTCAAGATCAATTCGGTCTTCCAATTCTTCGATCAGCATTTCGTCATTTGCGGGGAGCATGATGGCCACCACGTGATTTTCTCGCGAAATCACCATGGGCTCGTTTCGCGCCGCCAAATCGGTAATATGCTTCTGAAGGTCTCTTTGTAGGTCTTCGGCGGTGATGTGTCTCATCGGTGAGTCCCTAATCTTCTGAAAGAACGCCCTGTTAATTATACGACATCGGGCAAGCCGTATGGATAGTTTTGTTTACGATGCGGACCTTGCGGTAGCTTGTTGTCGCCCATGAACCTCACCCAATCGATAGACCGATTCCTCGAGGCCAGCATCTTCGAGGCGGGTCTTGCGGAAAAGACGCTGGAGGCTTACGCCTCAGACCTGCGCCGTTACGCGGTTTCGCTCGAGGCGGCGGGAATTGTGGAGGCGGGGGAGATTGGGCGCGAGGACATTCTCAACCACCTCACCCGGCTGCGCGACGAGGGGCTCTCCTCCCGCAGTATTGCCCGTCACCTGAGCGCGATTCGGCGCTTCCATCGCTTTATCGCCAGCGAGCAGTTGGCGCCGCGCGACGCCGCCTCTGGATTCGAGACGCCGAAGATCGACCGCAAGCTGCCGCATTGGCTGACGCAGGGCGAGGTGGAGCGGCTGCTGGCCATTCCCGACACGTCCACCCCGGAGGGCCTGCGCGATGCGGCAATCCTCGAGCTCTTCTACGCCTGCGGGCTGCGCATCACCGAACTCGCGCGCCTGCCCCTGAAAGATGTTCATCTGGGAGAATCTGAGTTGCGCGTTCGCGGCAAGGGCAGCAAGGTGCGGCTGGTGCCCATGGGCCGGCGCGCACTGGAACGCACCCAGGCCTGGCTGGAAGCGCGTCCCGCCTTCAACCCGCGCGTGTCCACGCTCTTCATCTCCACCCGCGGCAAGAGCCTGTCCCGCGCCGGCATCTGGCGAACGGTGAAACGCTGCGCGCGCGAGGCCGGCATCTTCAAAAACGTCACCCCCCACATGCTGCGCCATTCCTTCGCCACGCACCTGCTGGACCACGGCGCCGACCTGCGTTCCGTGCAGGAAATGCTCGGCCACAGCAACATCACCACCACGCAGATCTATACCCACGTAAGCACCGGCCGCCTCGCCAAGGCACACCGCCAGTTCCACC
>JBJOID010000093.1:0-3636 GCA_046047315.1 Candidatus Hydrogenedentota bacterium
CTGGGTCAGGGCATTACCGAGTTCAAGAATGCCGTGAAGAGCAGCGACCCGGACAAGACCACGCCTTCGGGCGACGCCCCGAACACGCCGGGAACCAACACCTGATTCCCTTGCGGAGCGGTTTCTTGTTTTCCATGCGCGGCAGGCCCCTCGGCCTGTCGCGTTTCCTTTTTTCGAGGCAGCCATGATTCCCGCCTTGCCACCGGATACTTTGCCGCGCGCCTCGATTGTTATCGCCGTGCATAATCGCGCCGACGACCTGCTCGAATGTCTCGACTCACTTTCCATGCAGCCGCTGGAAGCCTTTGGGGTCGAGGTGATCGTAGTGGACGATGCCTCGACCGACCGCGTTATGGAGCAGATTGCCGCGCGGCATCCCGGCGTGCGTCTGCTGCGGCACGCCGAGAACCGCGGCCCGGCCGCCTCGCGCAACGCCGGCTCGCGCGAAGCGAGGGGGGGCCTCATCCTCTATCTCGATTCCGATGGCGTGGCGGCGCCGGGCTGGCTGGAGGCCATGATGGCACGGCACGACGGCGACACCGTGTTGCTGGGCTGTCCTGTGGACTACCACGGCGGCCGGGTGCAGGGCACGCCGCGCCGCGCAACCTTCCTGGGCAAGAGCTTGCGTTGCGCGCCGCATCGCGCCAACACGGGGCCCAGCTGCAACCTCGCCGTGCCGCGCGCCTGCTTCGACGCCCTTGGCGGTTTCGACGAGGAAATCCCCTACTACTTCGAGGACAGCGACCTGTGCATCCGCGCGCGCAAGGCGGGCTTCCGCTTTGCCTATGTCGAACAGGCCGTATTTCGTCACAAGGGCAACGAGATCAAGAAGGGCGCCGCCATTCGCATGCAGGAGCGCAACAGCACCTATGCCATGCTGAAGGCCTATGCCCGCGCACCCGCCGCGCGGTTCGCCTTTTCGGTTGCCAATGCCGCATGGCTGCTGGGCCGCATTTTTCTGTGGACCTTGCGTGGACGCGTGGGCGAAGCGCGACTTCTTTGGGCTGGATGGCGTCAGGCCTATCGCGATTTCCGGCATATACGGCGCGATTCGAGAGTTTCTCAGTGAAGAGATACCACGATTGTTCTCCTCGGGTTTGCACCATTTTGCGTGCCGGGGGATAATGTAGAGGTGTCTGGGCTGGTGGAGCCCGGACGGCAACGGCGTATGCGGTAATCAATGGCGCTGTTTGACGAATATCGCGTAGGGATGGATGGCCCGTGGTCGGTGGCCGAGGCGGCCCACCTGCGCCGCCGCGCGGGCTTTGGCTCCACGCCCGACGAGCGCGTGCTGCTGGCGGCCGACGGTTCGCAGGATGCGCTGCGCGCGGCGGTGGATGGTCTGGTGCAATTCAGCGCCGACGACCCCTATCTCGACCAGCCCGCGGGAGCGACGGCCGGCGGCTACGGCGCCCCGCTTGCAGATTTGCCCGACGACGATTCGGACCTCGGCCGCCTGAAGAATCCCTATGATCTGCTGGGGCTGATAGGCCACTGGCTCTACCGTATGCGCTACACCCAGCAGCCGCTGCAGGAAAAACTGGCGCTCTTCTATCACGACCACTTCGTGAGCGAGTGGGCGAAGATTGTGCCGCTGATTGATCCGGCGGTGATTGCGGGCAACGACGGCAGCTTCCCCGCGCAACAGCAATGCAGCGGCGGCACGCTGGGGGTGGACCTCCTGCGCGCCAACCGGATCGCGGCGGGCATGATGCTTGATCAGAACTACCTGCTGCGCCGCACGGGGGCCGACAGCTTCCGCGAGTTGCTCATCAATGTCACGCGCGACCCCGCCATGCTCTTCTATCTGGACAACATGCTGAACCGGAAGGGTCTGGCGCAGGAGAACTACGCGCGGGAACTGATGGAACTCTTCTCGATGGGGGTGGGCAACTATTCCGAGCAGGACGTGCGCGAGGTGGCGAAATGCCTGACCGGCGAGACGCTGCCGAACTTTAATTGCGACAACGACTGGAGCACGGCCTGGGCCTTCGATGCGGAGACGCACGAGCCGGGCGACAAGGTGCTCTTCGGGTTTACGGTGCGTGAGAACTTCTCGGGTCAGGAAACGCTGGACCTGATCGACCTGATTCTTGCGGAGCGCAGCCGCACGCCCTCCGTGCGTAACCTGCCCGCGCCCTACAACACCCTGCCCGCCACGGCGGTCTACATGTCGTGGAAGCTGTTGACGTGGTTTGTGAACCACGACATTCCACTTGATCCTCCCGGCGAAGCGGTACTGGAACTGGCGCACTACATGCGCGGCACGGACAACGCGCCCTATCCCAACCGCCGCTTCCCCTATGATTTCCGGGCTGTGCTGCGGAAGATATTCCTATCCCGTTATTTCTATGCGCCGGAGAACCGGCTGACCCAATACAAGAACCCCGCCGAGTACGTGACCAACCTGCTTCGCCAGGGCGAGTTCGCCGATTTGTTTGCCACGCAGTTTGGCCCCGGCACCCAGATGACGCTGATGGGGATGATCCTCTTCAATCCGCCCAATGTGAGCGGCTGGAACCACGGCAAGGCGTGGATCACTTCGGGCAGCCTGGTGGCGCGCTACAACTACGTGAGCTACCTGATGGACCTCATCTTCCAAGGGGAGGGCGCGGACGCGCGGATAGACGCGCTGCTGGCGGCGAACGGCGGTCCCATTCCCACCGTGGACAGCGACGAGGCCCTGATCGATTACTACGCGGAGCGCTTGCTGCCCGCGATGCCCAGCGCGGCGGAGCGCGCGCCACTGTCCGAATTCCTCGCGAATGTGGGCACGGCCTCGCCCTCCTTGCGCTTTCGCCAGAAGGTGCGCGGATTGATTCACGTGATGGTGTCCATGCCGCTGGCGCAACTGAACTGAGGAGCAGGGCGATGCGACACACCCGCCGCGAATTCCTGGAGACCAGCCTCAAGAGCATGGCTGTGTTTTCAGCCGCGGCGACCATGCCCCTGTGGATCGCCAAGTCGGCCCAGGCCTCGACGCAGGCGTTGGGCCGTGGAAAGCGGCTCGTCATCCTGCAACTGGGCGGCGGCAACGACGGGCTCAACACGGTCATTCCCTACGAGGATGACCTGTACATGGGCGACAGTCTCCGGCCCAACCTGCACATTACCAGCGGGTTTGACGACCTGAAGCTTGACGCGCTCAATGCCCTGCATCCGCGCCTCGCGAACATGAAGACGTGGTGGGACAAGGGTCGGATGGCGGTGGTGCAGAACGTGGGGTACCCTAACCCCAACCTGTCGCACTTCACCTCGACAGACTATTGGGAGCGGGGCACCTCGCCCAACTCGGCGCTGCACACGCTTCAGGGCTGGGCCTCGCGCTACTTCGACAACCAGTGCGCGGGCATGCCGGAGGAAAGCATCAACGCGCTCACCATGCTGGGCGCCGGCATGGCGTTCGTGCCCAACGCCATCGACGGCAGCGGCCTCTACCGCCCGCCCGCAGTGCCGGATTTCGACGCCTATGTGTTGCGCGCGCCGGACTCGGCGATAGGCGACCTGCGGCTGGAATACATCCGGCGCGTGAACGAGGTGGCCACGCTCAACCCCGATATCGATTTCCTCCAGCGGTCGGCGTCCATCGCGCGCGCCTCGGTGGCGGACATGATCACCGCCTCCACCATGCCGACA
>JBJOID010000094.1:0-3767 GCA_046047315.1 Candidatus Hydrogenedentota bacterium
CCAATTGGCGAGTCACCTCCAACACGGCCTGTTGAAGCGCCCCCGCCGCGGGTGGTGTTTCATTGAAGGGGCACCAGCCGATGATGCTTGGGTGATTCCGTTCCCGTGCTACGACCTCAACCCATTCCTGAAGAATCGGGGTGTTCACCGCAGGATTGGCATAGTTGGCGCCATAGCTCGGATATTCGCCCCAGACCAGATAACCCAACTTGTCCGCCCAGTAGAGGAAGCGTGGTTCGAAGACCTTCTGGTGCAGCCGCGCGCCGTTGAATCCCGCCGCCATCGAAAGCTCGATGTCCTGGCGCAGCGCCTCGTCGCTGGGGGCCGTCCAGATGCCATCCGGGTAGAAGCCCTGATCCAGCACCAGGCGCTGAAACACCGGCTTGTCGTTCAGCAACACGGCATTTCCGTCGATGCTGACCTTGCGCATACCGAAGTAGCTGCCCAGTTCATCCACTTTTTCCGAGCCGCGCATCAGCTGAATCTTGAGGTGGTAGAGGTATGGGTCTTCCAGGGACCAAAGCCTTGGTTGTGGGATGGACAGGAGCAGGCGGTTGTCCCGCCATTGGGCGGGCACAATGCCGCGCGCGACCTTGGATTCCTCGGTGTGCACTTCGCAATCGATCGTAAGCCCCGTGGCCGGGCCATCCAGGGCCACGGTGAGGATCGCGCCTTGCGACTCCGGGCGCGGCTCCACGCGGATCTCATCGATGAAGGCACTGCCCACGCCTTCCAGCCAGACGCTCTGCCAGATGCCGGTGGTCTGGGTGTAGAAAATCCCCTCGCTCTTCCCGGTGATCGATTGTTTTCCCAACGGTTGCAAACCGCTGGCGGTGTCGTCGAAGGCATGGATGACAATCTGGTTCTCACCGGCCCGGTTCACGTGGGGGGTGATGTCGAAGGCGAACGAGACATTGCCGCCGGTATGCGCTCCCACCTGTTCCCCGTTCACCCAGACCGTGGTGCGCCAATCGCAGGCGCCCACATGCAGCCGAATCCGTGGACTTTGCCAGGCTTCCGGAACACTGAAGTTCCGGCGGTACCACACGTTCTTGACGAATTCACGCCGGCCAATACCGGACAGCTTGCTCTCCCGGCAGAAGGGAACGATGATTTTCTCCGGGTACTCCTCCTTGGAGAGATACCTTTCGGACTCGTCCTCGTTCGTTTCCCCGAATTCCCATTCACCGTTCAGGCTGCTCCACTCACTGCGATATGCCTGAGGGTTCGGATGTTCCGGGCGGGGGATTCCGGACTCCGCAGCCGCCGTGCGCAGTGTGAGCTCTGTTGCCAATAGCAGCGCCAATCCGAGCGGGTACAGGAATCTCAAGATACTCATCTCGCTTCGAACTCCCTAAAGCAGCATCCGCCTTTGCCCATACAATGCAAGTAAAGCCTACCAAGCGAGCGGACTCGGCTTCACGGAAGCGACGAATCTTCTTCCTGACTTCGAGCCTAAGGGCTTAGCGCCAGATGGACTCCTGGTATGCCGGGTCTAGTTTCAGGCAGGGCCGTGCCGAAGATGAGGCTCGCCGTGGCCACATGCTACCATTCGCGCTTACCCCCTTTTCACCCGAGAATTCCTGGAGCACCCATGAGCCACGTTCGTTGTCGAATCGCCCCCTCGCCGTCGGGCTTCCTGCACATTGGCACAGCCAAGATTGCCCTTTTCAACTGGCTCTTCGCCCGCAGCCAGGGAGGCACCTTCGTGCTCCGCCTGGAGGATACGGACGCCGAGCGCACCGACGAGGCTTTCGTCCATGCCATGTGCGAAGGTTTCAAGTGGCTGGGGATCGACTGGGATGAAGGCCCCGAGTTTGGAGGGGAGCCCGCCCGGGGCGACCATGGCCCCTACCGCCAGTCACAGCGGCGCGCCATGCATGTGGCCGCGGCGCATCAACTGCTGGTGGAAGGCAAGGCTTACAAGTGCTTCTGCACCAAGGAAGAGTTGGAGGCCATGCGCGAACAGGCCACGGCCGAGAAGCGCCCGCCCCGGTATGACGGCCGCTGGCGCGACGCTTCCGCCGAGCAGGTGGCGGCCATGGGTGACGCCCCTTATGTCGTGCGCTTCCGGGTGCCAGACGGCGTGACCGCCATTCGCGACCACGTTCAGGGCGACGTACAGGTTGAGAACAAGGAATACGATGATTTCATCATCCTCAAGGGGAATGGCGATCCCATCTTCCACTTGGCGGTCGTGGCGGACGACATTTCGATGGGGATTACCCATGTCATTCGTGGGGATGACCATCTTACCAACACCGCGCGCCACATCATGCTGTTCGAGGCCCTTGGCGTGACGCCTCCCCAGTTCGCGCATTTGCCCATGGTGCTGGACGAAACCGGCAAGAAATACAGCAAGCGCGAGCACGGCGCCAATGTGCTCGACTGGCGCGACGATGGCTACCTGCCGGAAGCCCTCATCAATTACGTGGCCCTGCTTGGTTGGACCCCGGAAGAAGCGGGACGCGAGTTGTTCACCCTCGGCGAGCTCAAGGAGATCTTCACGATTGCCCGCTGGGGGAAATCCGCCGCGCGCTTTGACCGGAAGAAGCTCGACTGGCTGAATGGTCAGCACATTCGCCGTCTGCCCTTGGAGGACTTTCGCGACCGTGTGGTCAGTATCCTTTCGGCAAGGGGCTTTGATGTGGACTTGAAGGACCGGGGCTGGCTGACCCGCATGGCGGAGATATGCCAGGAGAAGCTGGCCACGCTGAACCAGATTGTGGAGTACACCGAGTTTCTCTTCCGCGATTTCGAAGCTTACGACGAGAAAGCGGTTCGAAAGCAGTGGCATAAAGCCGGCGCCCTCGAGCGCATGGATGCCCTCATTCACGGCCTTAGCCTCGTGGAGCCGTGGAACGCGGACGGCATCAAGGCCGTTGTTGAGGGACTCGTCGAATCCAGCGGGGAAAACCCGGGGGTCTTCATTCACTCGGCGCGTCTGGCGCTGAGTGGCAAGCCGGTCGGTCCGGGGCTCTATGAATTGGCTGAATTGCTTGGGAAGGAGACCGCGCTCGAACGCCTCCGTAGGGCGCGTATCTTCATCCACGATTCTTGTCCCGCTGACGAAACCCACTGACCGCAAGGAGAAGCGCAGGTGTCCAAGGTAGTCATTGGAATCGATCTGGGCGGCACGAACATCAAGGCGGCGGTCGTCACCGAGGATCGCGAACTCCTCATCAAGGAGTCACGCCCCACCCATGCCGATGCCGGACCGGAGGCCCTCATGGATGCGATGGCCGTGCTTTCGCGCGACCTGCTGGCCCAGTGCGGCAAGTCTTCCGAGGACGTACTCGCGGCCTGTATTGGGGCGCCCGGCCCGATGAACTGGCAAACTGGCGTGGTTTATTCACCGCCCAATCTGCCCGGATGGAAGAATGTGCCGCTCGGGCAGGCGATGAAAGATCGCCTCGGTTTCCCCTGCTTTGTGGATAACGACGCCAATGTGGCGTGCTACGGTGAATTCTGGATGGGGGCGGGCCGGGGCACCGAGAACATGGCTGTGCTCACGTTGGGCACGGGCGTTGGTGGGGGAGTAATCGTTTTCGGAAGGTTGCTTCGAGGTCCGGATGGCACTGCTGCGGAGCTTGGGCATTTGGTTGTGCAACGCACGGGTCGTAAATCCACCAGTCCGGCGATCGGGGCACTCGAGGCCTATGCCAGCGTAACTGGCATGGTTCGCACGGCGGTGGAGGGATTGGAAGAAGGAGAGGACAGTCTCCTGCGCGAGTGGTGTGGGGGAGACTTCTCCAAAGTTACGGGCG
>JBJOID010000095.1:0-2551 GCA_046047315.1 Candidatus Hydrogenedentota bacterium
CCGGTACGCGGCGCAGCTCGACTTTGAGAACGCTCCTTTCGTGGAGGTGGATGGCGAAGAGGGAAGCGCTTATCGCGGCTCCTACCATGCCAGCCATCCCGTCACGCGCGGCTTTGATCAGGTGATGGAGTGGCAAGCCAGCCGCACTGTGAGCGTGTCGGACGAGACGCCGTCCGGGGTGCAGGCCACGGCCCTGATACGCACGCAGCCGGGCACCTGGGCCGAGACCGACCTGGTGCGCCTGCAGCAAAAGGATGAAGCCGAACCCCAGCCCGACGAAAAGACCGGGCCGCTCACACTGGTGGTGGCGGCCGTGGCGCCGCGCGAGAAGAAGCCCGGAGACGAGGGCAACCGCGACGGCCGCGTCGTCGTGGTGGGCAATTCCTTCTTCGCTTCCAATGCGCAAGTCACGTTTCCCGGAAACATCAACTTTCTAATGAACTCCTTTGCGTGGCTCACCGAGTCCGAGGACCTCATCGCGATTCGCCCGTCGGGCAAGACGGACCCGCCGCTGATCCTTAGCGACACGCAGCGGCGGGTGGTGCTTTGGGTGTCCACCATGATGACCACCCAGTTGGCCGCCATTGCCGGGCTGCTGATGTTCCTCTGTCGGAGACGCAACGTATGAGCTGGCGTGGGACGATCATCCTGTTTGTCGTGCTCGTGGGGTTGGCGGGCGCCTACTATGCCCTGCAACAGCGCGAAGTGGAGAAGGCCCAGCGGATCGAGGCGGCCAAGCGGCTGTTTGATTGGGACGCCAGTGCGGTCTCGCGGCTGAAGTTGCAGCAGATCGAGGCGGCAGCCGTGGTGGGCGAGCGCGTTGGCGAGGGGTGGAAGATTGTTGAACCCAACCCCAGCATACCGGCCTTCGTGCCGCTATGGAATCGCGTGGCCGAACAGCTGGCCGGACTGATGAATGAGCGCAGTATCGAGCCTACCTCGGGGCTGAACCTTGCCGACTACGGTCTCGATATTCCCGTGCTCCAGGTGGAGGCCAGTGTAAACGGAGAAGAAGTCAGCCTGCGTTTCGGCGCGCTTGAGCCCACCCAGGAGCGGCGCTATGCGCTGCTCGGGGAAGCGTCGCTATTCCTCGTTCACAAGAACGCCTTCTTCGAGTTGAATCGATCCCTGGAGGACCTGTGGAACAAGTTCACCGTGGACGATCGCGAGGCCAATATCCTCCGACTGGAGTTCGCGCAGATTTGGACCGGTGAGGGCGACAGCGCGATGGAGAATCCTCCCGCCGTGGGCGAGGAATCTCCGCCCATCATCGCCGCGCGCGAGGCAGTGGACAAGCCTTGGAAACTTATAGCGCCCCGGCAAGCCGCCGCCAACCAGGAGATCATCAACGCCATCGTGCAGGAATTGCAGTTTGCGGTGGGGAGGAAGTTCATCGACAACGTCGAGTCGCTGGCGGACTATGGTATGCAGCCCGCGCGCTTGCGCATCACCATGGTGGACGACCGTGAGGGTCGCGCGCAGACCTTCCTCTTCGGCGGCTTTGAACCGGAGAGCAACGGGCTCTACGTGCGGCGTCCTGATCGTGATGGTGTCTTCGTGCTGGACCCGCAAATCGTGACCCTGCTGCCGCGATCTCCCGATGAATTTCAGGAACGCCGTTTGGTGACCCAGCAGGCGGCCGAGACGGAACGGATAGAGATCGTTCATCGCGGTGAACAGACCGTTATCCGGAACGATGAGGAGCGCGGCTGGGTGGTGGAAAGTGAAGTGCCTTTCGACACCGATCAGGCTGCGGTGTCCACCTACATCACCGCGCTGAAGCGGGCGGCGGGGGAGAGGATAATCCTGGCCGAGCCCGCCGAGGTGGGGCTTGCCGAGCCAGAGACGACGGTGTCCATGTATCCCAAGGGCGGCGGCGCGCCGTCGATGGTGCGGCTGCAATCCCAGTGGGAGGAAGACGGCTTCATGGTTGCGCAACAGGACCTTGGCGCCATCATGACCCTGCCCGTTTCGCAGGGCGAGTTGTTGCAGGTGGACCGCATGCACTTCCGTTCACGCAAGTTGTGGAGCTTCGTGCCCGCCGAGATTATGGAAGTTGCTCTTCGATTCGAGGACAAGGACTACCAGTTCAAGCGCGCCCACGGCACCTGGGCGGCGCTTGCGCCCGATAACTTGCGTTTGCCCGATGGGTCCGCGCTTGACGCGTGGCTTGAGCGAGTTTCGGAATTGCGCGTGATATCGCCCCGTCCCGAGTCCGGAATGGATGCTGCGGCCGCTGGGCTTGACGCTCCCCTGTTGGACGCGGTGTTCACGGGCGAGTCCACTTCGCTCGGCCCGCTGCGCGTGGGCGCAGCCACGCCAGAGAAAATGCTCCAGCGCTATATCGCGGTTGAGGGGCAGGAGGGCATCTACCGGGTGGACCAGAAGTTTATCGACGCCACCCGTGAGTTTCTTTCCACGCTCGCGCCCAAGTAGGCCCATTCCGCCGCGGCGCTCTGCTTGAGCGTGGCGCGAAATTCGTGAACAATGCCGCGATGCAATCGCAGGAGAAAGGCATGAGCGAAGCGAAGTATCAGGGCGTCATCCTCGC
>JBJOID010000096.1:0-5952 GCA_046047315.1 Candidatus Hydrogenedentota bacterium
CCGAGGATGATGACGATCGTCTGGAGGATCTCCATGGGGTCCAGCTGCACCTCGCGCATGATTGCCGCCGTGGCTGGGTTGCGCATGCCCCAAAAGGTGAGGTTGAAGGGGGTCATCAACAAGGCGGCGGCGGTGGACACGGCGCTCATAGTGATGGAAAGGGCGGCGTTGCCCTTGGCGTAGTAGGTGAGGAAGTTGGACAGGTTGCCGCCGGGACAGGCCGCGATGAGGATCATCCCCAGGGCGAGGCTGGGCTGCGGCTGGAGGATAAGTGTGGCGAGGAAAGTGACGGCCGGCATGATGAAGAACTGCGCAAGCAGCCCGACGACGGGGGCCTTTGGGTTGCGGAAGATGCGGAGGAAATCGTTGACATGCAGGTCTATCGCCACGCCAAACATGATGAGGGCGATGCACCCGTTGAGAATCCAGATGCTGTCCTGGTTCAGGGATAGGCGGGCGGCGTCAAGGGCTTCCATGGGAGGATTCACCACAGAGGCACGGAGGACACGGAGGGTCCTGGGCGATTGATCTTAGTCTTGAACAAGGCGTGTGATTCCATCGCGAAGAAAGGGGACATTGAAATTTATAAGCAGGCCCAGACGATGACCGGTCAATCGGAGGTAAGTAAGCAGTTGGGCCTTATGGAGTTCTGTGGATTTTTCAACGGCCTTCAATTCCAGAACGATTCTGCCTTCAATCAAGAGGTCGAGGCGATAACCACATTCCAAGGCCACTCCTTTGTAACTGACGGGAAGCGGCACTTGCCTTTCAAAGGAAACGTGTCTGATTTCCAACTCTCTTGCGAGACAGCTCTCGTAAGTAGATTCAAGCAACCCTGGTCCCAAATGCCGATGTACCTCGATGGCCGCTCCAATTACCTCATGAGTCAGAGCGTTATCATCGGTCCCATCCATCGAGTTCACGCCAGTAGCCCTCCGTGCTCTCCGTGCCTCTGTGGTGAATCTCCCTCCTCATCTCCCCGCGGGTTCGGCGTGCATGTCCTTGAACTCCCGCAGGCTGGGCGCCCACATGTGCTTCACGGGGTCCACGTCCACGTGGATGACGGCGCACTTGCCGGACTTCTTCGCGCGCTCAATGGCGGGGGCGAGTTCCTGCGGACTGCGCACGCGCTCGCCGTGCGCGCCCATCGCCTCGCCCAGCTTGTCGAACTGGATTTCCTGGAAGTCGGCGTTGATGGTTTCCTTGGGTCCCAGCGACTTGAATAGCAGCGTCTTGATGGGCTTGAGCGCGAACTGCTGGTTCATCTTCACCATGCCCCACTGCTTGTCGCAGCAGACGAGGTAGATCACCTTCAGGTTGTTGCGGATGGCCGTCTCGACTTCCTGCTGGTTGAAGCCCATCGCGCCGTCACCAATGATGCAATACACGTCTCGGCCGGGGTGGGCATAGGCCGCGCCCAGCGCCTGCGCCACGCCAGCGCCCAGCATGCCGAACTTGAAGGTGTACAGCACCGTCCCCGGCGTGATCACCTCGTGGAAGAAGTTCGCCCAGATGGCGGTGTTGCCGCCGTCCATCACCAGGATGGCGTCCTTGCCGAAGGCCTTCTGCGCCTCCTTCGCCACGTGCGCCGTGTTCAACGGATCGTTCATGTCCTTCAGCTTGTTATCCAGGCGGGCGCGTTCCTTGGCGCGCAGCCCGGCATACTTCGCCACCGCCTGCTTGCTGCTCTCCGATGCCGTCGCGCCCTGCCGCTTCAACTCGGCAATCAACTCCTGCAGGAAAAGTTTCGCGTCAGACAGAATGGGCAACTGTGCCGGGTGGTTCAGCCCCAGGATATCCTCGTCGCTGTCCACCTGGATAAACTTCTGCTTCGAGGGAAGCGCCCAATAGGGTGCCTTGCCCCACCAGTCCGTCTCACCCAGGCGTGACCCGATGCACAGGACGAGGTCCGCCTCGTTGCGCACCTGGTTGTTCAGGCCCACGAATATCATGGGCACGGTGACGTCGATGTCCTCACGAATGCAGCCGCGTCCCGCCCAGCTTGTCGTCACCGGCATCTGCATCAGCGTCGCCAGTTCTTCCAGTTCCGCGTAGGCCTGCGCGTGGATGATGCCGCTGCCCGCGTGGATGATGGGCACCTTGGCCTCGCGAATCATCTTCGCCGCCTCTTGCACGTGCCCGCGGCTCGGGGCAATCGGAGCCATGCGGCGATAAGTGCCGAAGGCTGGCAGCGGCAACGGCTCATACTTGCCGTTCAGGATGTTCTCCGGGATGTCCACATGCACCACGCCCGGACGCCCCTTCCACGACATGCGGAAGGCGCGCTTCATGAACTCGGGTATACGGCCGTAGTCCGGGCAGAATCCGCTCCACTTGGTCATCGGCTTGATGACGGCGGATTGGTTGAAATACTGGAAGGTGCCGCCGCGGTCGGGATAGCCGATGCCCGTGCGCCGCGTGCTCGTGATCACCAGCACCCGGTTGCCCTCGCCGTTCTCCACTGCAATCCCCGGCAGCACATTGGCCACGCCGGGGCCGTTGCTCGCCATGCACACGCCGAGCTTGCCCGTCGTGCGGGCATAGGCCCCCGCCATGTGCACGGCGCAGGCCTCATGCCGCGGAGACACCAGCTTGATGCCGTGCTTCTCGAGGCTCGAATAGAAACCAAAGTAGGTGCCGTCGATGATGCCGAACACCACCTCGACCCCTTCCGCCGCCAGCATTGCAGCAACACGATCGCCGCCCTTCACCTTTTCCATGACTCAGTTTCCTTCCGTGGCGGCCGGCCGGGACCGGCGGTTCAGCACCCACATGATGCCCATGAATTCAAGGTAGGCCGCGCATATGAAGAGGCCAATCGCCTCGCGCGCGTACTCCGCGTTGTCGTTTTTCATTTGCCAGGCGCTCAGGTATTCGCCCAGACGATCGAGGTCTGCCCAGGGCATGAGGATGGCGGCCCCCGCGAGGTAGATTCCGCTCATCGGCAGGGCGATAAACTCCACCGCGCCAAACACTCCAGCCAGCGCCATGCCCGCCGGGAAGGCATATATCAGCATCCAGACCAGTCCGTCCGGATCGTTGTATTGCACGAGGATGCTAATCACGAAGGGCAACAAAGCAACGCCCGAAACCAGCCGCGTAATCATCGAGGGTTCTCCCATGGCAAACCCCACCTTGTATGCCACGGGGAGGGGTGGTGTCAAAACTCGTCGAAAGTGCCATTGCATAAAGGCGATTTCAACGTTAGGGTAACCAGAAGATTCAACATCGGGAGACTTAATGCATGAAGGTGTGCATCGTGGGGGCGTCGGGCAAGCTGGGGCGCTATATGGTGCAGCATGCGCTCCATCGCGGTTACGAGGTGGTGGGGGTGTGCCGCGAACAAAGCGCTTCCAAACTGGACGAATTCAGGGGGCGCATCACGGTCATCCCTGGGATGACGAATGATCGCGATGTGATTCGCCGTGCGGTGGCCGGGTGCGACGGGGTGCTTACCGTGCTGGTTCCATGGGGTATCCAGTAATACTCCTCCGGAACGGCGCAGGCCGTGCTCGATTTTGCGGAGCCACACGCCCGGCTTGTCTTTTCTTGCGGGTGGCATATCACCCGGGATGGTAAAGACGTCTACTCGATAGGCTTCCGTACGATGGTGAAGGTCTTCGGTGTGGTGGCCCGCTGGGCGCGCTTTGCGGAGCTTGACGACCAGGTTGAGGCCTGCCGTCGCATCTTCGAAAGCAACACGCGCTGGACCGTCGTGCGCGGCAGCGATCTGGAAGAAGGCACCAGCGAGGGCCTTCCCGTATGGAGCCGTCACGTGGGCGACGCGATTCTCGCCAGCAATAAAACCCGACGCATCGACTTTGCGCTGTTCATGGTCGCCGCGCTGGAAGACGACCGCCTGATCCATGAAGCGCCGGCGATCGTGGGCTGCAACACGCCGTCCGCGCTTGCTGCCAAGTAGCTGCAAGCAACTATTGCCACAGAGATCACAGACCACACTGAGGAAAATCCTCCGTGATCTCAGTGACCTCTGTGGCAGGACGAATCTTTATTTACTGTCAAGATGATGGCTTCAGACTCGCGGCCACGCGGGGCGCGCAGAGGCAGGAGCTTGTTGGGCGTTCGTCGATGGTGGCCCAGGCCTTGTCCACTTGCCGGGCGAATTTGGCTGCCTGCCGCTCGCGGCCCTGTTCGTGCAGGGCCTGCTGCAATCCCAGCAGAGACCAGCCGTTGCCGGGGTGGTCCTCCTGGTCTTCACGATACAGCTGTTCGGCGCGGGCGTATTGCCCGGCTTCCATGAGCAGTGCGCCCATCGCGTGCCGCACGGGAATCATCCAGCCCGGGGGCTCGTCGTAGTTGAGCTTGTCCTCGGCTGCGATGGCCTTTTCCAGTTCGGCCCATGCATCTTCGAGGCGTCCCTCGCGATAGGCCAGTTCGCCCGCGAGCATGTGGCGGGCGATGGGCAGCACGTCGTGAACCTTGTTCGAAAAGATCCACCAGTCTCCCGGCACCTTCTCGACCGCCGCCTCGAAGTTTGCGATCTCCTCGCGGGCCTCGGCCGTCTGCCCCAGCGCGGCATGCGCGATGCCCCGGGCATAGTGGTGGACCGTGACGATGACGGGACGCTTTGGATCCGGAGCCGGCTTGGCGAGCACGTCCTTCCATTTCCCGAATCGAATCATCACGTGGTAGGTGCTGGGGATGATCCCCTCGATGAGCCCGGCAAAGGCGTCCAGGGCTTCGTTCGGCAGGGCGGTCTCGAGGCGGTTGGCGGCCTCCATCGCGGACTCATAATCGCCTTCCATCATGGAGGCAAAGGCAAGGAAGTGCAGGTTATGCGCGTGGTAAACCCAGTACATGCCGGGCTCGTTGCCGAGTTTCAGGAAGGAATCGTCCGCCTCGACCGCCAACTCGTTCGATCTTTCGGCGTCGGCGTAGCGGCCGATGCGAGCATAGGTGTGCGATGGCATGTGGACCAGATGTCCCGCGCCCGGCACCCGATCGAGCAAGGCGTCGGCGGCCTTCTCCGCCGCGCCGGGGTCGGGCCCCGCCTCGGTGGCGTGGATGTAAAGATGGCACAACTGCGGGTGATCGGGATGTCGCTTCAAGCCGCGCTCCAACACACGGCAGAACTCCTTCGTGAAGCCTTTCGGCTGCAGGTCCGGCGTCCAGTAGTCCCAGGGTTGGAGGTTCATCATCGACTCGGCATAGAGCGTGGCTACTTCCGCGTCGTCGCCGAACTCCTCGTATACCTTGCCCATGGCCACGCGATAGGCATCGTCATACGGGCGCTGTTCTGCCGGAACCGGCCACGTGGTGCGCTCGGATATCGCGTGCACGAGGGCATGCTCGATCGGGGTCTCGTTGTCCAGCAGCCACTTCGCTTCTTCCGCCGCTTCATAAGAAGCCTTCCATTGCGCCTCGGACATGGCCGGGGCATTCAGATGCATGCCGTTGGCATAGGCTATTCCCCAGTGCGGCATAGCGGCCTCGGGGTCGAACGCGGCGGCTTTCTTGAAACACCGGATCCCCTCCCCGTGATTGAAGCCATAGGTAAGCACCAAACCCTAGTTGAACCACGCCTGGGCCTCGTCGGAGGTGGTGGTGATTTTGAAGGAGTAGGTGCCGAGCTTGGGGTCCAGAATGGAACCCGCGCGCGAATGCGAGGCACTGTTCTCTGCCAGCGCAATCCCGCCCCACAGGACAAGGGCCGCCAAGGCGGTCGGTCGAAATATGCTCATGGGATAATCTCCTCTGCCCATCCGGCCTGCCCAATCGCCTCTCGCGGCGTCATGACCGGAAATACACTCTATAGATATACCATGCGCATCGAAGGTCTGTTGACTACTGGTATTAGAACAATGACTCGAATCCAAACCGAAAATAAGCGACACTGGGTCCAATTTTTCGCTGACTTCGTCGAAACTCTGCAGCAGCATTTGCCCTTGCAAGACCGGGTATTCTCCGTTAAGATGAGTCCATCAATCGATT
>JBJOID010000097.1:0-25783 GCA_046047315.1 Candidatus Hydrogenedentota bacterium
TCACGACCAGCAGCTCGATGAGGGTGAAGCCTTTCTTCTTCATGCTTCTGAGTTCCTTTTCTGTCAAAATATGGATGCGGTTATTAGGCCAAAATCGCCCGGACGCCCATTGTCCGGGCACAGCCCCATGACCCGACAATCATAACCGCTGCCGCCTGAAAACGCAAGCCCCTCGAAGGTGCTAGATTCCATCAATTCGAATGGAAGCCTTCGGAGTATTCCAGATGGGAAGCTGCGAAGATCCAGAAAAACTCCTTCAATTTACGAATACTGAACAAGGTTCTTCGTGTTACCGAATACCAATCGCGGGGGAGCTTCGCCTTCTAGGGTCTTCGATGGGTAGGATATCGGGCATGCAGGAATTGTTTGCCGATATCGTGCTGCCGTTGCCCATGGACCGGCCCTACACGTACCGGGTTCCGGAGCGATTTTTGGGGGCCGCTCAGCCCGGCATGCGCGCGGTGGTCTCGATCATGAACCGCATCGAGACGGGCTTCATAGTGGCATTAAGAAATTCCTGCGAACTGCCGCAAGTAAAGCCCTTGTTGGACCTCCCCGACGATTCGCCTGCCTTTACGCCGGGCATGCTGAAGCTCTGCCGCTGGATGGCGGACTATTACTGCTGCTCCTGGGGCGAGGCGCTGCAGTGCGCCGTGCCCGCGGGGCTCCGGGTGGGCGCGCAGCTGCGCTACCGTCTGGCGGTGAACGAGGTGCCGGGGGGGCGCTTCAGCGCGGCGCAGCGCGAGGCGATTGCCGCGTTGTTCCGGGAAGGGGCCATGACGGCGAAGGACATGGCGCAGCGTGCGGGTGCGGAGGCCGCAAAGGCGCTGCCGGGGCTGGCGCGGCGGGGCATCGTGCACGGGGAAGCCGTAATGAAGCGGGCTGCGGCTTCGATACGCACGGAGACCTACGTGCGGCTGCGTCAGGACAATCTGCTGGACCCGGAGGCGCTGGCCACCTTACAGCGCCGAGCCCCAAAGCAGGCAGCGCTTTACCTTGATTTGGTGTATGGCGAACCGGTGCGCGCTGCGGCGGAACTCTGCCTGAAGCATGCCGCCAGCGGAGCTGCCCTGAAGGCGCTGGAAGCGAGGGGATTGGTGGAGCGCTTCGAGGAGGAGTACTACCGGCAGCCCAGCCTGGGGGGAGAACACGGGCAAACGCGCAAGCACGCGCTCAACGAGGAGCAGTCCGCAGCCTATCGGGCCATCACGGATGCCGTGGACGGATGGCGCTTTCAGACCTTTCTGCTGCACGGGGTCACCGGCAGCGGCAAGACCGAGGTTTATCTTCAGGTGATCGAACATGCGCTGGCGCAAGGCAGGGATGCGATCATCCTGGTGCCAGAAATCTCGCTGACGCCGCAGACGGTGGGGCGCTTCTACGCGCGCTTTCAGGAAAACATCGCGGTGCTGCACAGCGCATTGAGCACAGGCGAGCGGTACGACGAGTGGCGGCGGGCGCAGCGCGGCGAAGTGCGCATCGTGGTGGGAGCGCGCTCGGCCATCTTCGCGCCGCTGAAGAACCTCGGGGTCATCGTGGTGGATGAAGAACATGATTCGTCGTACAAACAGGGCGAGACGCCACGATATCACGGCCGCGATGTGGCCATCATGCGGGCGCACCTGTCGCGTGCGGTGTGCGTGCTGGGCTCCGCGACGCCGAGTATCGAAAGCTACTACAACAGCGAGCACGGCAAGTCGGTGCGCCTGGAACTGCGGGGACGCGCGACCCAGGGCGAACTGCCCCGGGTCGAAGTGCTCGACATGCGGATCGAGACGAAGGAGTCGAGTGGCAAGCTGGTGCTCGCGCCCGCGCTTGAGACCGCCGTGCACGCGCGGGTGTCGGCGGGCGAACAGGTTATGTTGCTGTTGAACCGCCGCGGGTTCTCCCCCTATGTGATGTGCCCGGGTTGCGGTTGGGTGGCGGATTGCGCGGACTGCAATGTGTCGCTGACCTACCATCGGTCCGACCACAGCCTGCGCTGCCACTATTGCGGAGAAAGCAGCGCGCCGCCGGAGTGCTGCCCGCAATGCGGGGCCAAGACGCTGGTCTACCTGGGCATGGGCACGCAGCGCGCGGAGGAATACCTGATGCAGGCCTTCCCTTCCGCGCGGATTGCTCGCATGGACGCCGACACCACGGCGGAAAAGGGCGGCCATGCGAAGATACTGGGGCGGTTCGCGAAGGGGGAAATCGACATCCTCGTTGGCACGCAGATGCTGGCCAAGGGGCATGACTACCCAGCGGTAACGCTGGTGGGCGTGATCCACGCGGACACCGGGCTGGGCCTGCCGGACTTTCGGGCGGCGGAACAGACCTTCAACCTGTTGACCCAGGTGGCGGGCCGTGCGGGACGCGGCGCGCGGGCGGGCGAGGTCTACATCCAAACCTACCGTCCCAAGCACTACGCGGTGCAGGCCGCCGCCGCGCACGACTACGCGGGCTTCTATGCGGCGGAGATCGAGCATCGGCGGGCTTCCGGGTATCCCCCATTCCGAAGGATGGCGAACCTGCTGCTTGAATGCGAAGACAGCGCCGAGGCCGAGCGCTGGGCGATGCAGTTACGACGCATAGCGAAGGCATCCGCCGAGGCAGCCGGTGGCGGCGTGGCGCAACTGGGCCCCTCGCCCGCCATTGTGCCAAGGGTTAAGCGGCAATACCGCTGGCAGCTGGCCTTATTCAGTCGCAGCCCAGCCCGGCTAAACCAAGTGGTGCGGGCCACACGCGACACATTTATGGCGCAGAAGCCGCCATCGTCGTTGAAATTGAAGGTTGACCTCGATCCCTATGGCCTGTAGGTCGGCCTGCTGCAATCGGCCATCCCCTTTGTATAAGCTACGGGCGGGGAGACTCTTCCCCACTCCCTGCAACCCCTAAAGACCATAGGAGCGAATGAGCACGATGCCCCAGGTGAACGAGTATTTTGATGGCGCGGTCAAATCGCTGACGCTGCACGACAAGGGCCGCCGCGCTACGGTGGGCGTGATGGAGCCGGGCTCCTATGAGTTTGGCACCTCGCAGCATGAAACGGTGCGGGTCATCGTGGGCACGATGGAAGCACGCCTGCCGGGTGAAAGCGAGTTCAAGGCCTACGCGCCGGGCAGCGAGTTTCAGGTGCCCGCCAACGTGAAGTTCGATGTGCGCATGGCCGAGCAGGTGGCTTACCTTTGCTATTACGACTGAGCTTGGCATGAGCCTCGCTCGTACGCTGTTCTACCTGTTCGCGGCGGCTGGCTGGTTAATCGCCGCTTTACTCGGGCTTGAGGTGGCCGAACGTGGCCGCTCCCTGCTGGGAGAATGGCGCTACGCAGCCTACTTCAAGGAGCAGAACGCCAAGGTCTACCGCATGGTCGCCGAGGAAGAGCTGAAGTCGGAAGAGAACCAATTTGTTCTGGCCGGGGCCGAAGTGGCCTCGGCCCTTGTTTCAAACGGCGACACTATCCAGGCGGAAGCCGCCTGCGACGAGAACGCCCCCGATATCGTGGCGGCTCGGCTGGCCTATGCGGAACGGGACGACGAAGCCCGCAGCGTGGTGATGACCGCGCGAGGTGAGCTCGAGGCCGTGTTCGACGGGGAGCGGCGGCTTCTGGAAATGCGGGGCGATCCGTATTTCGAGCGCTTTGTGCGGGAGGCAGAGGAACTCAATGGCCTTGATGGCCTGGCCCCGGCCTTGATGGAATCGTTGCGGCAGAAAAAAAGCACCGAGGCGCCCATCCCTTTCACCCTGCGCCACCTCACCGTGGAGGCCGAGGTGGCCTATCAGCGGCCGATGGGCGTTATACCCGAGCGCTTCACTGTCAGCCTCCGCGAACGCGATCCCATTTTTTTGCCGCCCGATCCACCACTGGGACCCGAGTTCTCCTCCGAGATTCCGAACGTGCGTTACAAGCGTAACTGGCGTCCCAAGGGGCAGATGGCCACGTACAACAACTACGGCTTCCGCGACGACGACATCGTCATGCCGAAACCCGAGGGCCTGTTCCGGATTGTCTGCATCGGAGGCTCGACCACCGAAGAAGGTAACTCCAACGACCAGACTTACCCCAACATCATGGAGCGCAAGCTACGCGAGCAGTTCGGCACGGGACGGTTGGAGGTCATCAACTGTGGCGTCTCGGGCATCCACAGCTACCACGAGCGGCGGCGCATGGAAGATTTTCTCGCGCTCGACCCGGACTTGATCGTCTATTACAACGGCATTAACGATATCTGCCACGAGCATTTCCCAACGATTCGGGCGATGGCGCCGGAAGGTGCGCAGCGGCTTCTGGTGTCTAAGCTGCTGACGCGCGTGTTCAACCGCCGTCTCTTGCCGCCGGACGAGGCGCTGATGGACTTCATGTGGCGGTCCACCTTTCGCAACCTTCGCGCGATGGCGATGCGCGCCCGTGAATGCGGGGTGGACTTCGCCGTCTGCAGCTTCGCATATCCCCGGCTGGAGCGGCTGGGGTTCCGCGATCGCATCTACCTGGACATGAACACCCGGGAAGTCTACAACGGCGCTTACATTAACTACGCCTCGCTGACGCACCTGCTCGATTTGCATAACGTGCTGGTGCGGCGCCTTTGCGAGCAGGAGAAGCTCTTTTACATCCCCGCTCAGGAACATCTCGACGCCGGGAGCGACCACTTCTTCGACACCTGCCACATAACGCCGCTGGGGCTGGAATACAAAACCAACATCATCGGGGCCTACGTGGCGCGGCGCATCGAGCCCCGGTTGACGCCGCCGCGCTGACACCACGCCGCCGTGAACGCGCCGGGAATGGATTGCATTTCGGGGCTGGTGCTATACTGCATTCGCGCCCAACTTTGGCGCCTTAAGGTGAGATGCAGCATGATTTGCCCCAAGTGCAACCAGCGGCTCGCAACCGTTCGCTATGCCGAAGTCGTCGACGGGGTGGTTACGGAACGGTACCTCTGCCCCGAGTGCCTGGCGCGCATGCAACAGGACGCGGTGCCCGGCTTCGAGATCGCCGTGGCGGCGCCCGCCGCCAGCAAGCCCAGCGCGCAGGATGTGGCGGAAGATGCGTTGCGCACGCAGCGCGCCTGTCCGGCCTGCGGCACCCTGCTGAGCAGCGTGCTCGAAACAGGCCGCGTCGGCTGTGCCCGATGTTATCAGGTGTTCTCCGACGAGATTGACGACCGCCTTGAGACGCTGCACCACGCCTTGCACCACCGGGGCAAGACCGTGCAGGTGGACGATTCCAAGGCGCAGATTCGCGCGGACCTGCAAACCAAGCGCGGACTGCTGCGCAGTGTGCTGAAGGCGGAGAAGTACGAGGAGGCGGCGCGCTTGCGCGACGAGATCAAGTCCCTTGAAAGCGCCCTGCAATCCGCCGAAGCCGGATCGGAATAAGCCATGCCAGCGAGCACCCTTCCCTCGGCGAGTCCCCTTTGGACCCGCCCCACCAAGCCATCGAGCGTCATTGCTCCCTGGGCGGAGCTGACCCTTACGCGCAACCTGGCGGATTACCCCTTTCCCTTTTGCGCCAGCGATGATGAATTGCGCGCCTGCGAGACGCGCATCCTTGACGCCCTGGAAAAGGCGGGACTGACATCGCGCGGCGCCTACATCGCCATGGGCGAACTTTCCGGGGTGGACCAGCAACAGCTGGTGGAGCGGCGGCTCGCCTCGGAGGACCTGGCCCGGCGCACCGGCCCGCGCGGCGTCTGGGTGCGCGACGATCAGGGCATGAGTGTGATGCTGAACGGCACGGACCACCTGACGGTGCGCTGCACCGTAAGCGGGCGCGACGCCGAATCCGCCTGGCAGGCCATCAACCAATTGGACAACCTGCTCTCGCGTCTGCTGGATTTCGCCTTCGACAGCCGCCGAGGCTATTTGACCTCGGTGCTCGACAACGTGGGCACGGGCCTGCGGCTGCGGTGCCTGCTTCACCTGCCGGCCCTGAATCAGGCCGACGCCCTGGTGAAGCATGCGGAGAATGCCGCGCTGCATGGCATGCTACTCTGCGGCGCGCGGCGCGCGGGGAACACCCCGGGGCTGCCCGCCCTGACGCGGGGGGATGCCCCCGCTCCTCCCCTGTCGGACTGGGCCGTGGAGCACCTGCACGCCGACCCCGACACCGCGATATTCGCCTCGGGCGCGCAGGCGCTGGGCGACCTGTACATGTTGTGCAGCCATGCGACGCTGGGCCGCAGCGAGCCTGAACTGGTTTTCGCCCTGCAACACACGGCGGCGGAACTGGTGGCCGCGGAAGAAACGGCGCGCGCGCAGTTGTTAGGGAATGGCAGGATTGGCGTGGAAGACCGGGTTGGCCGGGCGATCGGCGTGGCCAGCCGGGCGAGGCTGGTGGGTTTCGAGGAAGGCTACGCGCTTCTCTCGGCCCTGCGGCTTGGGGCCGCATGCCATTTACCCGACACGCCCGCCGTGGACCTGCTGAATGAATTGTTGATTGGCTGCCAGGGGGCGCATCTGGCGCACAGCCTTTCGGGTGAACCGCGCAGCTTCGCCCTGAGCGAGGCCAGAGCGGCCCGATTGCGCGCCCTGTATGGCGCCAAGTAGCGCGACAGGACGCATATTCGTATGCTGAATAGGCGGTCGCCCTGTCCCGTCTGGTAGGATTGAGGCCCGCTCCGGCTTGGGGCCGGTTAAGAAAGGTGCAACGCCATGTGGGAAAGATTTACCGAACGCGCCAAGCATGTGGTCAGCGCGGCTCGCGAGGAGGCCACGCGGCTGGGAAGCGAGTACGTGCGCACCGAGCATATCCTGCTGGGACTTTGCCGCGAGCCTGAGGGCATCGCCTCGCGCGCACTGGAGAACCTGGGCGTCGATATCGAGGCGCTGGCCGCCGAGATCGAACAGCAGGTGCAGCCGGGAACCTCTGAGGTTTCCGGAGACGAGATTGCCTTTACCCCGCGCGCCAAGAAGGTGCTGGAGCTGGCGGTGGAGGAAGCACGCCGCTTCAACCACAGCTACATCGGCACGGAGCACATCCTGCTGGGCTTGTTGAAGGAAGGCGAAGGCATCGCCGCGAAGGTGCTGCAGGACATGAAGGTGGACCTCGCCCGGGTGCAGGCGGAAGTGATTCGCCTCTTGGGCGATCAGGGCCGCTTCTCCGGGCAGGAGGCGCAATCGGGCAAGAAGTCGCAGACGCCCGCGCTGGATGCCTTCGGGCGCGACCTGACGCAGCTCGCCCGCGAGGGCAAGCTGGACCCTGTGATTGGGCGCGAGAACGAAATCGAGCGCGTCATTCAGGTGTTGAGCCGCCGCACCAAGAACAACCCGGTGCTGATTGGCGAAGCGGGCGTTGGCAAGACCGCCATCGTGGAAGGCCTGGCTCAGGCCATAGTGGATGGCGACGTGCCCGACCTCCTGCTGGAAAAGCGCGTGCTTACGCTGGACCTGGCGGGCGTGGTGGCGGGCACCAAATACCGCGGCCAGTTCGAGGAACGGCTCAAGTCGGTGATGAAGGAGATCCGCCGCGCGGACAACATCATCCTCTTCATCGACGAGCTGCACACGATTGTCGGCGCGGGCGCGGCCGAGGGCGCCGTGGACGCGGCGAACATGCTGAAGCCTTCGCTGGCGCGCGGTGAACTGCAGTGCATTGGCGCGACGACGCTGGACGAATACCGCAAGCACATCGAGAAGGACGCCGCGCTTGCGCGCCGTTTCCAGACGGTGATGGTGAACGAGCCCTCGCTCGACATGACGGTCGAGATCATGAAGGGCCTGCGCGACAAGTACGAGGCGCACCACCGCGTGAAGTTTTCGGACGAGGCCATCGTGGCGGCGGCGAAGCTTTCGAACCAGTACATCACCGACCGCTTCCTGCCGGACAAGGCCGTGGACGTGCTGGACGAGGCGGGCAGTCGCGCCCGGCTTCAGGTGACCACCCGGCCTCCGGAGTTGAAGGAAATCGAGGCGGACATCGAGCGCACCACGCAGGAAAAAGAGGGTGCCATCCGCAAACAGGAATACGAGAAGGCGGCGTCGCTGCGCGACAAGGAACGCACCCTCATTGCCAAGCTCGAGGAGAAGAAGCGCGAGTGGGAACGCAAGCGCGACTCGGCGGAGATGGTGATCGGCGAGGAAGAGATTGCGTACATCGTGTCCAAGTGGACGGGCGTGCCGCTGACGAAGCTGGAGGAGAAGGAATCCGAGCGGCTGCTACGCATGCGCGACGAGCTGCACCGGGCCATCGTGGGACAGCACGAGTCCATCGACGCGATCACCCGGGCCATCCAGCGCTCGCGGTCGGGCTTGCGAAACAAGAACCGCCCGGTGGGATCGTTCCTGCTGCTGGGGCCCACCGGCGTGGGCAAGACCCTGCTGGCCAAGACCTTGGCGACCTTCCTCTTCGGCAATGCCGACGCGCTTATCACGATCGACATGTCGGAGTACATGGAGAAGTTCAGCGTGTCTCGCTTGACGGGAGCGCCCCCCGGATACGTGGGCTACAACGAGGGCGGCCAGTTGACCGAACAGGTGCGCCGCCGTCCCTACTCCGTGGTGCTGTTCGACGAGATCGAGAAGGCGCATTCGGACGTGTTCAATGCGCTGCTGCAGGTGCTGGAAGAAGGACACATGACCGATTCGTCGGGACGCAAGGTGGACTTCCGCAACACCGTCATCATGATGACCAGCAACGTGGGCGCGCGCCGCATTGGCAAGGGTGTGAGCCTTGGCTTCAACCGGACCGACGAGGCCTCCGTTCATGCGCAAATGAAGGAGCGCGTGATGGATGAGGCGAAGAAAGTCTTCAATCCGGAATTCCTCAATCGCATCGACGAAGTGCTTGTTTTCCACCGCCTTACGGCGACCGAACTGCTTGAGATAGTTGACATTCAAGTGGAGGAAGTGGTAAACCGCGTAGCCGAAAAGGGCCTCGTGATAGAACTGACGCCGGAAGGCAAAGACCTTCTGGTGAAGCTCGGCAGCAACGACGAGTATGGCGCAAGACCGTTGCGGCGAGCCGTGCAGCAGTACATCGAGGATCCGCTCGCGGAATTGTTGTTGAAAGGGGACTTGGGACCCGGCGCGCACATCGTTGTGCGCCCGTCGGATCTCGAAGACAGGCTGGTCTTCGAGCCGGCTGCCTTAGCTGCGGAAGGTATACCTACTTGATCAAGCAAATTGTTGGCGTCGCTGTGGCGCTGACGCTCCTGGCTGGCGTGGCTGTCGCTCAGAGCTACGAGGGCCGGAGTGTTGGCGTGGTAAATGTGTCGGGGCTCGAGCGCATCAGCGAACAGGTGGTGCGCGCGAAAATCGAGGTGCAACCCGGACAGGCCTACAACGGGCGTGCCGTGTCGCGCGATATTCGCCGCCTCTACGACCTTGGCTATTTCTCGCACATTCGGGCCGAGGTGGCCGAAGCCCCGGACGGCTTGACGCTCACCTATGTCTTTCAGGAGAAGCGCTTCGTCAGCGAAGTCAAAGTGCTCGGCAACGACAAGATGAAGTCGCGCCGGGTGATTGCGGCGCTGACCATGCGCGAGGGCGACGCCTTCCTGGACGAGGCCCTCGCTGGAGAGCGCGACGCCATCCTCTCCCTTTACGAAAGCAAGGGCTACGCCAACACGACGGTGGATATCGCGTCAGAAGTGGTGGGCCCGAATCGCGTGCGCCTGATTTACACCATTCAGGAAGGGCGCAAGGCCCGCATCAACCGCATTGAATTTGAGGGCAATGACGCCCTGACCGACCGCGAATTGCGCAAGGCAATGTCGACCAAGAAGCGGTGGTGGTTCCTCGGCGGCAAGTATGAGGAAGACAAGTTCGAGGCGGACCTGCAAAAGGTGCTCGACAAGTACGGCGACAGTGGCCGTCTTGAGGCGAACATCGACAATCTCGACCTTGTGTACACGCCCGATGGCAAGCGGATGAACATCAGCATCGCCGTGGCCGAAGGCCCCGAATACACCGTGGGCAGCTTGGACTTCGCCGACAATGCCGTTTACGACGGCGGTGAGATGGTAGAGAAGGTGGAGGTCGGACAGGGCGAGGTTCACAACAAGGGGCAGGTGGCCAAGGACGCGGCGCTCTTGCAGCAGATGTATCAGGACAGCGGCTATGTGAACGCGCGCGTGACCCCGCTGGTGACGCTGGATAAGGAAAACCAGACGACGAACGTGGTGCACCAGGTTGAAGAAGGCGACATGAAATATATTCGCCAAATCGACATCACGGGCAATGAGGTGACGCGCGACGAGGTGATCCGGCGGCAGATCGCGCTGGCGCCCGGCGAGCGCTATGACGGCACCGCGCTGGAATACAGCAAGCGCAGCCTTGAGCGTCTGGAGTACTTTGATAAAGTGCGCCTGACGCTGAACGACGTGACGGGCTCGTCGACCTACACCGACGTGCTGGCGGACGTGGATGAGGGCCGCACCGGTAACTTCCTCTTTGGCGGCGGCTTCAGCACCGACGAGGGCCTTGGAGGCTATGGCGAAATTCGCCTGCGCAACTTCGACATCAGCAACTGGAAGACCTTCACCGGCGGCGGCCAGCAGCTCCGCTTGCGTGCCGACTTGGGCAGCCAGCGCGACAACTACCTGATCAGCTTCACCGACCCCGAAGTGGGCGGTTACCCGTTCAGCTTCGGATTCGATATCTACGACCGCTCGTTCAAGTATCGCGGCGGGGTGGATTACACCGAAGAAAACCAGGGCTTCCAGATTCGCTTGGGCAAGGCTCTTTCCAATCGCCTGTACTGGTCGTGGCTGATTCGTTACGACAACACCGAGGTGAGCGACCTTTCCCCCTTCACGCGCTTTGACCCGTCTGTGCCGCCCCAGTTGAAGGATGAGACCATCATCCGCACCGGCACGCAGTTGGAATACAACACGACGGACCGCCAGTTCGAAACCACCGAGGGCACGCGCCAGATGCTGAGCTGGGAAGTGGCCGGGCTCGGTGGCGACCACGAGTTCTTTAAGGTCATGCTGGACTCCGAGTGGTGGATCCCGCTCGATGACGAGCGCAAGTGGGTGCTCTCGTTCCGCACGCGCGAAGGCTATGTGAAGGAGTACGGTGACAGCGACTACGTGCCGCTGCAGGACCGCATGTATGCCGGCGGCACGGGCAGCGTGCGCGGTTACGACGCCCGCGACATCGGCCCCCGCAGCCGCGACTGGATCTTCTACGACGACTTCGCCGTGGGGGGTAACTTCAACTGGATTACCAATACCGAGCTGAAGTACGCCGCCACCGACATCCTGCGCGTTTACGCCTTCGTGGACAGCGGCGGCGTGTGGAGCGACGAGTTCCACTACGGCGACGAGGACATCCAGTTCTCGGCGGGCGTAGGCCTCGGGGCGCGCATTCCGCAGTTTGGCCCGATCCGCGTGGACTATGGCTTTGCCATCAACCCCCGCGACGACCAGCCCAGCGGCCGTCTGCACCTGAGCACGGGCTTCTCGTTCTAGGCACGACCAACCATCAACACCAAAGGGCGCAGCCGGGATCCGGCTGCGCCCTTTGTCATGCTGCCAACATCTGCGCGGCTCCCATGTTTCCACTGGGAATGAGCATCTGCTCTCCCCCACGCCGGGCCGGGAAATCTATGCCACAGCCGGTTCGGTGCATTCCTCCATCGGGAGGTTCGGTTCCTGATCCACATCGGCCAGGAAGAAGGTGAGCAGTCCGAAAGCCGGCATGTAGGCGCAGACCTGATAAACAAAGCCAATGCTGGTGGCGTCCGCCAGGCTGCCCAGCGCCGCGGCGGCAATTCCGGCAAAGCCGAAGGCGAGGCCGAAGAACAAACCCGAGACCAAGCCCACGTTCCCGGGTAGCAACCCCTGCCCGTAGACGAGTATCGCGGGAAAGGCGGACGCCAGGATCATGCCCGCACAAATGCTGAGCACGCCCGTCCAGAAGAGGTTCGCATGCGGCAAGGCCAGGGTAAACGGCAATGCCCCGAGGATGGAGGTCCATATCACGTACTTGCGCCCGATGCGGTCACCAATAGGGCCGCCAACAATGGTACCCAAGGCCGCCGCCGCGAGGAAGGCGAAGAGGTGCAACTGCGCAGTCTGCACGGAAACATGGAACTTGTCCATCAGATAGAAAGTGAAATAGCTGCTAAGGCTCATGGTGTAGATGAACTTGGAGAACATGAGCACCACGAGAATGCCCATGGAGAGGGAGATTTGACGCGGGGTGAACCGCGGAGCCGCGTCTCGCTCGGCGCGAGAGGCCGCCTGCTGGGCACGCATGTTGTGGGCATACCACCGCCCAATGCGCAGCAGGATCAGCATCGCCAACAACGTGACGCCGGAGAACCAGACAATGCTGCCCTGGCCGCGCTGAAGGACGATGAAAGCGCCAAGCAGCGGGCCGATGGCCGAGCCGGCATTGCCTCCCACCTGAAAGAGAGACTGGGCCAGCCCATGACGCCGCCCCGCCGCCATGCGGGCGACGCGGGAGGACTCGGGGTGGAAAACGGCGGACCCCATGCCAACCAGCACGGCCGCGATGAGCAAGGCCGGGAAGGACGAGGCGAGCGAGAGCGAGACCAGGCCGATAAGCGTGAACAGCATCCCAAAGACCAGCGAATACGGCATGGGCCTGCGGTCGGTGTAGATGCCGACCAGCGGCTGGAGTATCGATGCGGAAATCTGGAAGGCGAGTGTGATGAGGCCAATCTGCGTGAAGCTCAAGCTGTAGGCAGACTTGAGAATCGGGTAGATGGCGGGGATGAGCGACTGGACCAGATCATTCAGCAGGTGACAAAAGCTGATGGCCCCAAGCACCGCGAAGACGGTGGCCTGGGGATTGCTACTGGGCTCCGGGGCGGCGGAGTCGTTGCGTGAGTCCATCGGGCGGGTTCCTTGCCAAACTGCTCCCCTGAACCGGACTGGCAAGGGAATACTGCCCTACACCGCCGGATGCATACCCACGAAAGCGGGCCGGAAGCGAGGTGATGAAGGCCCGCTATTATCCGACAGCGCACTTCGCCAGAGCCACTTTCAGGGCGCCGCCGCGTGCATACGGACTTCTTTAGAGGTCGAAGGTCTTGACGGTGTAGAGGACGTTGCTGCGAAAATGCTGGGAGCCACGCTTCCAGAAGCCCTTCACGTTGTTCTCCGTAATCATATGCTCGGGCCGTGGCGGCACGTTGATCCCCGGGATGGGAGGAATCCCAAAAGACTCCTCGCGCACCAGCATGCGCACGGGGACGTCGGCAGGAAGCACGAGCCGCAGCTCAACGCCATCGTAGGAAAGCCCCTGATAGCGGACGCGCCAGGGCTGTCCTTCCTCGCGTCGCTTCTCTTTCTTGGCATCGCCAAGCCCTATGCCATTCAAGCTCGCCTCGTACACGTCCACCTCGGGAGCCAGGGCTATGTCGAGGCGCGCCGCCTTGCGGGGAGAGCTTACCCGGAGCACCAGCTCGCGGGCCCCGGCGGTGCGGTTATCCGAAAGAACCGCCACCTCGGAATGGGGCACATCGGAGGGTGGGGCCACTGCGCGGCGGAACTCAGCCTGCATGCCAGGAATAAAGTCGTCCACCGTGCCGCGCTCATCTTCGGACTGGAAGAAATGCCGCAGCCACTCGTCGAGCTCGTCGTCGGCGGACAGCCAATACGCCTCCCCCGTCGAGCAGTTCATGCCATAGCAAAGGTGGTTCATCTTGGGGGTATCCTTGGTGAAAGAGGCCCCCATCAAGGCATAGACCAGCAAGGGCAGGGCAACGCTCAGCGCGCCCGCTGGCAGGATCAGTCCGCTATGACGTACGGCGGTTACCAGCAGCGGCGAAAGCGCGGTCAACAGCAGGACAAAGTTCGCCATCCAGAAGGGTGAAGGAACCACCGTCACGGAGATGAGCGAGAGGTACATCAACGGGGTGACTATCAGGAGCGCGGGCAATGCGCCCAGCAGCGTAATTCCGGGGGCGGCCCCCGCGGGCAGACGGTGCCCAAGACCGCACAGCACGGCAAGCCCGAGGGATGCGCCTATAAGTGGCCACGTGGGAATGTAGGTGCCGCCGGGAGCGTATTCCGCCGTGGCCAGAAGGACCGGCACCCATAGCGCGAATCCGCCCGCGGCGATGGAGGAGGTGCTCAAGCGCCGTGACAGCATGCGCAAGGTAATCGCATAGAGGCAGAGCGTCAGCGCGCAGAATCCGAAGAAGTAGGGATAGGTTCGATAGACGAGATATTCCTGGTGAAGCTCAATCGCGGCATAGACGATGCCGCCGACGATGAGCGCGGCAACAAGGATGGTAGTAAGATGCGCCAGCACCGAGACCAGCATGCCCCCCACGCTGATGCTGTCGCGGTAAAGCCCCAGGAGCACGGCGCCCCCAAAAGCCAGAAAGGCCAGCGCGGTGAATAGTGGTATCCACTTCTGGGGATAGCGCACAAGGCCGTAGCCGATGACATCGAAATAGACGCTGTTCGGCGCACGCACACTGGAGAGATCGATATCACCGAAGTGCAAGGCAAGCGGCAGGCCGTATTCGCCGTGGTGTTGCAGCGAGGCAAGGCTAATCTTTTCCGGGCTGTCGTTGGGCGTGTGGTAATACTCGATGCCGCCGACATAGGCGAGGCCCATGCCGGGCATGCCTGCACGCTTCAACACTTCATAGTCGGTGGTGGTGGGCATGCGGCCGGCTACATCGAACATGACGGATGAAGCGACCGGGTCGGTTGCGGCCAGCGCCACCTGCTCAATGAGCCAGCCGTTGTCGTCGCTCAATTCAAACATGAGCGACGGGCCATAGTAACCGCGCGCCTCGAAATTGAGCACCGCCTTGACGTCTTCATAGTAGGGATGGGTCATGAAAGCGCGCGGTCCAAGCAGCCCCGCCTCCTCGCCATCGGTGAAGAGAAAGATCAGGTCGTTCTTGGGGGGCTGGTGATGCTTGAGGGCGCGAAGGGTCTCCAGCATTGCGGCGCATCCGGCGGCGTCGTCGCTGGCACCCAGGCCGTAGGGCACCGAATCATAATGGGCCATCAACAGGAAAGCCCCGGTGGGGTTGGTGCCCGGTATACGGACCATCACATTTTCGATGTAGGACAGTTGAAATGGCGACCGGTTGGTCTGTCGCGGGACGATAGCCTGGTGGAGCTCGGGCTCATAGCCCGCCGCGCGCACTGCGCTCTCGATGTATTGGCGCACGCGCAAGGCGGCCTGCGAGCCAGTCGGGTGCGTCTCCACACACATTTCGAGTATGTGGCTGTGCGCGCGAAAAGCAGAGAACTCGTCCAGTGGCGCTGTGCGCGGCTTGGGCTCGGGCGGCTGAACACCCCAAAGCCCGAGGCCGCCAATCAACACGGCCGCCACGAGTGCCGCCACCGCGGGCCAAAAAGCCCAGACCGGGCCGCCGTCACGATCGTCATGGTTCAACACTGCGTTCCTCCCCGAAGCGCATGCCCCGACATGACTGCCTGCCCCTCGGTATGGTTTCATGGGGGCATGGAAAACGGCGAGTATACCCCAAAGCTGTTGCGTGAATTGTTGCGCGAGACGCCCGTGATCTTGCTGGACGGCGCTTGGGGCACCATGATTGCGGCGCACCACCCCGAGCTGGCCACCCTGCCCGCGCTCGCAGCGACGCGTAATCCGTCTTTGCTGAAGCAAATAGGTAAGGACTACCTGTCGGCGGGCGCAATGGCGTTGACCGTGAATTCGTTTCGCGCGAGTCCGTGGCTGATGGAAAAAGAACACGAGGACTTCACGCGCGTGAATGCACGCGCCATCGAGGCCATCTCCGCCTTGCGGCCTCCGGCCATCCTCGGCAGCATTGCTCCGGTTGTGCTCGAGGCCAGGCTTGCCGGGTTTCGCTTTGCGGGAGACACGGGCTGGCAAGGAGAGCAGTTTCAACGGCAGGCCGCCGCGTTGCGCAATGCGGGATGCCGCACCGCGCTACTGGAAACCTTCGGGTATCTCGGCGAACTCTTGCTTGCGCTGCGCAGTTGCCGTGCGGCCGGATTCGAAGAGGTTTATTGCAGCTGCCATGTGGTGCTTGGGGAGGGCGTCCCAAGAATGTCCGGCGGCGATGAAACGCTCCCCTCCTGCTTGTCCACATTGATGGAGTCCGATGCGGACCTTATTGGCGTGAACTGCGTCAACGGTCCGGAGGAGGCATTGCAGGTGCTCCGGTCACTGCCGACAGAATTAGCGGCGCAGCCCTTCGGCCTGCGGCCAAACGCGGGGAGCCCGGCAAGCGCCGTCGATGGACTAACGCATCCCTATGGCCCAGAGGCTTTCGGCGCGCTTGCTCCCCAACTGCGCGACGCCGGGGCAAGGCTCATCGGCGGATGTTGTGGAACCACGCCGCGACACATCGCCGCCATGGCCAAGAGCCTGAAGCGATGAACGCTCTACGGGCATACCTCGCTCCTATCGCTCCAGCGGTGCCCGCACCCAGGCCGCGTCGCCGTAGAGTCCCACGCGGCTGAGGTCGATGGGCTCGAAGCCCAGCTGGGTGATGGCCGGGGAATCCGGGGCCAGGGTGAAATCGAAGGAGAGCGGGTCGGCGCACTTGGGGTCGGCGTTAATGCTGTTGAGGTCCTGCCCGGTGGCCATCCAGGCACCGAGGCTGAGGCCCGCGAAAACAAGCGGATTGCCCTTGATGTCCCAGTAGAGGTTGTGGTCGCACCAACTGTCCACCTTCAGCCAGGGCGGCGACACCATCTTGCCGTTGGCGCTGATGACGATGTTGCGCTCGAATACGAAGGAACGGTGCTCCTCGACGCGGGTCGCCATCAACTGTTCGCCTTCGGAGAAGGCGAAGATGTTGTTGCGGATGCGGTTGTTCCGGCCGTAGTGCTGGTGGAACCCGGCGGAGGTGGTGTTGTAAACCACGTTGTTTTCCAGCAGCATCTCGGTGCTGCCTTCGTCGGTATAAAGTCCCCAGCCGCCGTACTGGAAACTGCGGATGTCATGGATGTGGTTGTTGCGCATGACGGTGCCGGGCTGGATGCCGAGGTTGTAGATGCCGCCCATGTCGCTGAGCACGCCCTTGCCAATGCGGTGGATGTGGTTGTACTCCATCACGTTGTGATGCGCGGGGTTGTCCCCATAGCCCCAGACCCAACCATTCGAGATCCCGGTGTAGTAGAAATCCGAAATCTCGTTGTGGGCAACGGTGGTGTAATTCGCGTGCCCGATCCAGACGCCCACCCCGGCGTGGTAGATCTTCCCGCCATCGTGTATCCAGTTGTTCTCTATCAGGTTGCGCGAGGAGACCACCTGCTCCTGTGACATGGTGCCAACCGGCGCAGAACTTCCCCCGACGCGCAGGCCGCCCGCGCCAAGTTCGTGCAGATGGTTACGGCTTATCCGGTTGCGCTGGCAGCCCGCGTCGAGCCAAAGCCCATAGCCACCGGTGTGGGCAATCTCACAGCCCGTGATCTGGCAATGTCGTGCGAAGCGGAGCTCGACGGCCGCCCGGACACTGTTCGCGGCCTGCGGGTCGCTGTGTCCTTTGGATCCAATGGGCCAGTCGGTATGGCGGAACGAAAGATTTTCCAGCTGGATGAACTCCGCAAACTTCCCGGTTTCGGGGTCGCCCTGGATAAATACGAAGTCACGCGCGACAGGAATGATGGCCGTGACATTCTCCGGGGTTTCACCGGGCATCGGGAGATAGTAGAGGCGGCCCTCCGCGCGATTGACACACCACTCGCCGGGCTGGTCCAGCGCGGCGCGAACATTCTCAACGTAGTAGCGCTGCTCGCGCCCCCATTGCCCAAAGGGCCAGTAGGCGTCGTTGATGAACTGCACCGTACTCTCCGCGACATTCAGATCCGCCACGCGATGGTACGAAACCTCCCACGCATGAAACACGGCGACTATGCCCTCCGAGAGATCGCTCCATGCGGCGAGGTCGTCATCGTCGTACTCGAAGGCATGATTGTCGTAGGAGCGCGTGGTGCTGGCGTCCACCTTCAAGGCGGGGTCGGCCTTGCCGAAGGCGGTGTGATACTCGCCGGCATTGGGAGTTCGCGCCACCGTGCGCCGTTCCCCATTCACCCAGAGTGCGCCGGGCGAACCCGTTTCGGCATTGGCGTAGGCGCGAATATCGGCCACCCACACACCGTCCACCACCTGCCAATTACCGATGGCCACGCCACCGCTGAGGATGGCCTGCTCTCCAGGCATGGAACGCCAAACGACCGGGGCGCCGGGGAGACCGGAATCTTCCGGGCCCAGGCGCAAGGCGGCACCGGTGCGTTCATGCACGCCACCGCGCAGATTGACGTGCACGCGGCGTTCGAGCTTGCCCGCCGCGCGCAGCTGTCGCAGGGCGTCGCGGGCGCCTTCCAGGGTCTTCCATGGACCGTCACTGCCATCCGGAGCGGGCTCGGCCTTGGTGCCTGACCAGGCGTCGTTGCCGCCGGGGGCAATATAGAACTCGTGGTCGGCGCGCGCGGAAAGGGGAAGCACCAGCAGGACGAAGGCAACAAGAACGCGGTTCATGGGGGATGCACCTCGATGCGTTGAAATCGGGGAGGGGTCCGGCGGCAAGGAAGATAGCGGGTTGGCTTACCAGTTTCGCGAGAGCCACCCGATGAAGAGGAAAAGATCGAGAATGGCGAGAAAGATGATTAGCGGAAGGTCGAAGCTGGGGCTCATGGCGTGCTCCTTCGGGGTCATCCCGTCTTGGGCAGGTACTCATCCAGCAGGTCGGGGCCAAGATCGCCCCGGCGGAAACGGTCGCCACGCACAATGCGCGCGCAGAGGTCGGCCGTGGTCTTGACCTTGTCCGTGTAAAACTCGTCCAGCGCGACCGCGATGCGCTCGATGGCTTCCTCGCGGGTGCGACCGTGGGCAATCACCTTGGCTAGCATCGAGTCGTAGTAGCGCGGCACTTCGTACCCGCCGAAGAGGTGCGTATCCACACGAATGCCAATGCCGCCGGGAATATGCAAATGCTCGATGACGCCGGGCGAGGGACGGAAGTTGTGCTCGGGATCCTCGGCGTAGATGCGGGCCTCGATGGCGTGGCCCTCCGGTTTGACGTAGCTATAGCCAAGGGGCTCGCCCGCTGCCACGCGCAACTGCTCCCGCACCAGGTCGATGCCAGTGACCTCCTCGGTGACCGGGTGCTCCACCTGAATGCGGGCGTTGAACTCGATGAAGTAGAAGTAACCATCGGGGGTATAGAGAAACTCGGCGGTGCCCGCGTTGGAGTATCCAATCGCCTTTGCCGCTTTGTAAGCAGCCTTGGCAATCTTGTTGCGGGTGCTGTTGGTGAGGGCGGGCGAAGGCGTCTCTTCGATGAGCTTCTGATGCCGCCGCTGAATGCTGCACTCGCGTTCGCCCAGCGTGACAATGCGGCCATGCTTGTCGCCCAGCACCTGCACCTCGACGTGGCGGGCGTTCTCGAGGAACTTCTCCATGTAGACCCCGCCGTCGCCAAAGGCGGCCTGTGCCTCGGTCATGGCCATCTTCACGGCATGCTGGAGGGTGGCCTCGTTGTGGGCAATGCGCATCCCCTTGCCACCACCGCCCGCGGCGGCCTTGACCAGCAGCGGGAAACCCAGTGTTGACCCGAGGCGGATCGCCTCCGCCGCATCGGTGACAAGGCCATCGCTGCCGGGCACGATAGGCACCCCGGCCGCCTTCACCGCCTGACGGCAGGCGGACTTGTCCCCGCTGAGATTGATGGCCTCGGGGGTGGGGCCGATGAACTCGATCTTGCAATCGCGGCAGATGGTGGCGAACTTGGCGTTCTCGGAAAGGAAACCGTAGCCCGGATGGATGGCCTGCGCGTCGGTAATCTCGGCGGCAGAAATGATATGGGGAATATTGAGGTAGCTCTCGGTGGGCTCAGGCGGGCCGATGCACACGGCCTCATCGGCTAGGTGCACATGCAGGCAGTCCCTATCGGCGGTGGAGTAGACCGCGATGGTGTGTATGCCCATGGCCTTGCACGCGCGAATGACACGCACGGCAATCTCGCCGCGGTTGGCGACCAGCACCCGGCGGAACATGGCGCTCAACCCGCGCGCCGAACGTGGAATAGCGGCTGACCGAACTCGACCGGCTGGCCGTTCTCAACCAGCACCTTCTCGATAACGCAGGCCACGCGGGCGCCCACCTCGTTCATGATCTTCATGGCCTCAATGATGCAGACCGTCTGATCCTTTTCGACGCGCGTGCCGGGTAGAACGAAGGGCGGCTCTCCCGGGCCGGGGGAAGAGTAGAAGGTGCCAACCATCGGCGAATCGATGGTTTCCACACCTTCGGGCAATGCATTCGGATCGTCTTGTTCTGCGCCGGCGGGCTGGGCCGCTGTGCCTGCGGGAGCCGTGGCCGCACTGGCAGCGGGCGGAGGGCCCACCGGATAGTGAATGGCGGCTTGCGCGCCGGTCCACTGCTTGGACAAGCGCACGCGACGGTTGTCTTCCTCGATCTCGATCTCCGAGAGCGCGGATTCCTCAAGCAAGCGGACCAGCTCTTTCAGTTCGTTGATGTCCAACGCCTTGCTCCTTTGCGCGCCCGCTCCGGGCGGCGCAGGTTTCGCCGTGCCGGGAATTACTTTACACGCTCAATATACTTGCCTTCACGCGTGTCCACCCGCACCATTTCGCCCTCGCTTATGAACAGTGGCACCTGGATGATGGTGCCGGTCTCCAGGGTGGCAGGCTTGGTGCCGCCGGACGAGCGGTCTCCCTGCAGGCCAGGGTCGGACTGCGCTATGCGCAGGTTCACATGCGCCGGGCAATCCACCTTGATAACCCGCCCCTTGTGGAAGGTGAGGGTAACGACATCGTTCTCCTTGCACCACTTGTTCAGCTCGGCACAGAGGGCCGCGCCCACTTCCGTCTGCTCGAAGGAGGCGGGGTCCATGAAGTGGTAGAGGTCGCCGTCGTTGTAGAGGTACTGCCATTGCTGGGACTCCAGGCGGGCCTCTTCAAACTTTTCCCCGGAGCGATAGGTCTTTTCGATCACCCGCCCCGTGAGCACGTTGCGGTATTTGGTGCGAACAAAGGCGCCGCCCTTGCCGGGCTTCACGTGCTGGAACTCGATGATTTCCAGCAGGTCGCCTTCCACTTCCACCGTCATGCCATTGCGAAAATCCGCCGTCGAAATCATGCGTTGATAACCTTCAGTTCTTTGGGAGTTTTGCTCAACACGTCGCAGCCGGATTCAGTTACGGCGACAATGTCCTCGATGCGGACGCCGCCCTGCCCCGGCAAGTATATGCCCGGCTCCACCGTCACAATCATGCCCGGCTCGAGGATCGTCTCCGAAAGCCGATTCAGGCGGGGGGCCTCGTGTATCTCCAACCCCACGCCATGGCCCAGCCCGTGCCCAAAGTAGTCGCCGTAGCCCGCGGCGGCAATAATGTCCCGGGCTACGCGGTCCACCTCACAGCCGCGCACGCCGGGGCGCAAGGCATCCAGCGCGGCCAATTGCGCCTCAAGCGTGACCGCGTAAATGCGCTCGAACCAAGCGCCGGGAATGCTACCGGACACAAAGGTTCGAGTCAAGTCTGAGCAGTAACTTTCGAGCACGCAGCCAAAGTCGAGCAGCACGATATCGCCCTGCTCCAGGGGCTTGTCCCCGGGCACGCCATGGGGCAGGCTGCTTCGCGCGCCGAAAAGAACGATGGGAGAAAACGAAGAGCCGGAGGCGCCCCGGCGCTTGAACTCGTATTCAAGCAGGGCGGCAAATTCCCGCTCACGCACCCCCGGCACGAGCTTGGGCAAGAGGTCGGCCAGCACTCCCTCGGCGAGATCGTTGGCAGCGCGGACGCGGGCGATCTCCCCCGCATCCTTAACCTGCCGTAGCGAGGCCATCAGGCGCGAATCGGAAATGAGTTCCACCCCCTCGCACCCGGCCGCAACGGCCGAGCGCTGCTCCACGGTGACCACGCCGCCATCAAAGGCCACGCGCGCAAGGCCCAATTCGGTGAGCCTTTCGCCTGCGCGTTTCTCGAGGCCGGTGTTGCACTCTTCAATGACGGCAACCGTAACCACGGCTCGAGCCTGCTCGGTGTAGCGAAAATCACAGATGAAGCAGCACGCATCCTGACTGACGATGACGGCGGAGGCACTGCCTCGAAACCCCGTGAGATATTCGTTGGCCGGGGCGGACAGGCTGATCCAGGCGTCGTAGTTGGCTTCGCGCAGACGTTGGCGAAGCGCGTCGATTCGATTCTGCATGGCTAGTTCAAGCTCCCGGGCGCACCCAGTTCGGGAGGAAGGCCCTCGGTCGGGATCGGGGGCAATCCCCAGCGCAACAGTTCCCATCCCTTTGCACGGACTTCCTTCTCTTCCGCGGTCAGTTTCGCAGCCGCGTCGGCCTCGCCGCGCGCGGCCAACTGGCTGGCGAGATCACGCATCGTGTCGGCCAGCTCGTATCGGAACACGCCCTGCGTGGGCGCCAGTTCGCAGGCGCGGCGCTTGTGGGCCACGGCACGCTCAAGCGGGGCGAGGTCGCTGGTATCTCGCTTCCAGAGGTAGCTCTCCGAGCGGGCAAGGTTCACGTAGACATCCGCGTTGTGGGGATTGCGAGCGATGGCCTCGTTGGACCAGCACATCATCTCCCCGTAGTAATGGTCTCCGTTTTGCTGCAACCAGAGGCGCTCAGGGAAGTGGACGAGGGTCTGGTACCAGTTCGAGAGGTGCAGGGCGAGCTGCGGGTCGTGCGGAAAGCGGGCGTCCTCCCGCGCCAGCTCGGCAAGGTAACCGCGCAGGTCTTCCTCGAGCATTTGCGACGCCAGCCATGGCTTGACGAAGAGCAGCTGCGACATGGGCGTGATTGGGCTGCCATCCATCGCGGGCACAAGTTTGTTGCTGCCATCTTGAGTCGGCTCGTAAACACGGGCGACATCGACGTATTTTTCGAGGTCGATGTCGAGCAGGGCGAGAGAGCGCACCGCAACGGGGCGAGGCGGTTGTTTCTCACGGCGAGCGGTGGGCGCGCCCACAAGGACGTAGCTGGCGATGGTGTAGCGGTCCATCAGCGGCTCGGCAGCGTCGGCCGCAAGGAACTGCATGCGGGTAAGGACAAGATTCTGGAAGTAGGGCCGCGTGCTGAGTCCAACCGCAAGGGCTGCGACGGCAAGCATGAGCAGCATCGCGGGGAAGCGCCAGCGAGGCGAGGCCTCGGGGCTGGATTCGTTCCAACCAATCGCGCACAGGATGCCCGCGAAGAGCATGGCGTAGAACATGAGCGTCGGGTGAGCGAAGTTAATGTCGATGGCGGCATGGGCCAGAAAGGCGAGCAGGCCCGTCAACAGACCAATCAGCAGACGGCGGCGGGCGGGGTCCTCTTCCGTGACAATGCGATTAAGGGCGGCGGCAATCAGGGCGCCCCAGAAAGCCAGCAGCACCAGCCCTCCCGCCAGGCCGGTCTCGGCGAAGGCTTGCAGGTAGCTGTTGTGCGCCTCCTGCACGTTGCCGTCGCCGGGGCGCTGGTAGACCGGGTAGGCCCATTTGAAGTTGCCCAGCCCGACGCCGGCAACGGGGTTATCGAGGAACATGCGCAGGGTGGCGCGCCAATAACTAAGGCGGAGCGAGAAGGACTCGGGATTGGTGAGATCGCCAAAGGATACGTTCTGACCTTCACGCGTGACGGCATTGGGGCGCGGCTGCGCGATGACGGCTTCATAGGCACCCGTGGAGACAAATCCCGGGCTGAGCGCCTCCGCCGGAGACGGGGACTGCGCGGCAAGCAGGGCCAGGCCTGTGCACGCCAGGAGCGCGAGCAGCCGGGGCGTCCAGCGAAGCAGCGCCTGGAGGCGAGCCGCTGGCGCAAACGTGATGACCAGTCCAGCGATGCCCGCTGCGAGCAGCGCGAGCATGCCACCCCGGGAGTAGCTGAGCCAGAGCGCCCAAAGCATCAGGACCAGACTGGCTGCAAGCCCGATGAATAGCGAGCCTGCGTTGGTTATAGGAAAGCCATGGCGCAGCGCAACGGCGCAATAAACCCCTGAGGGCAGCAACGCGATCAGCGCCGAGAGCAGGAGCAGGAAATAGATGTCGAGATACCACGGCACACCCTCGCCAATGTGATAGGAGGCGGGGAACTGCAACGCCGCGAAGATGATGCCGGTGGCCACAAACCAAAGCACGACGGCGGCGGCGGCGCAGCTGCGACGGTGCGCGGCATCGGCCGTCACGGCCAACTGGCGGCGCGCCTGGAGGAAGGGGCGAAACAGGGCCCACTGATTCAAGGCAAGCGCGAGGCAAGCGGGTATGCCGAGAATCAGAAAAGCCGCGAGGGCATTGGGGAAAAGCACGGTGCCGAAGGCGCGGTTCTTGTTAAATCGATGCTGCATCTCCGGCGTGACGTGATCCACGCCGAAATAACGCTGAAGAACACTGGGGTCCTGATTGATAAGGTGGCGCAGGAAGGGCAGCACGTAGTGATACTGAAGAACGGCAAAGAGCGCTTGTCCCGCCATGCCGAACAGTACGGCGGCAAGCGCCATCAGCGCGATGCGCTGGCGTCCAAGGTTCTGCGCGGCGACGATGAAGACTGCCGTGTAGCCGGTCCAATTAAGCAGTTGCTTGTAGGCGTCGCCAAAGTTGAAGGCGAAGGGACTCAGCAGCAGCGCGACCAGGAGGTAGGCAGACGCCAGCAGCGTCAACCGGGGGAAACGGAGCGGCTCGTTGCGCAGGATGGCGCGCACGCCCCAGAGCGCGAGGATAAGGATCGCCCCCCAAAGGAAGTAGACGTTATCGGTCTTGAAGGTGTAGCCATCGAGCCAGGGCCGCAGGAAAGCGAGCGTGACCAGGCCCAGCGAGGGATGCAGGAGGGTGTTGCCGAGAACCAGAAAAAAGCACCAAATCAGGATACAGATGTCGAAGCTGGAAGGATTCTCCCCCAGGTCGAGCGGGTTGGTCACGCCGAGCACCCACGCGAGAAGCGACTTGAAGCCGAGCATGCCGTTGGTGGCCATGGAGAAATACAGCAGCAAGCCCAGCAGGATCATAAAGACGGCTTGCATGGCGGCGAAGCGGGGCGCGGCGAATTCCGCCGGCCACCACGGCTGCGCCGTGGAATAAGCCGTGGGCAGCTCGACGGCGGGATTGCGGCTGGAAGGGGCTTTCTTCTTGGACAAAACGCTGGTTTCCCTGATGCGGCCTAGCGGGCCGAACGCATGAGCAGCACGATAAGCAGATACACGCCCACCGTCTGGGCGATGATGATAAGCGTGCCGCCCAGGTCGAGCATGGGCAGCAGCGCCGCCCCCAGCCCCACCACGGCCGCCACGAGATAAATGAACTCAACGGCTTGCCGGTGCGACATGCCAAGGTCAACCAAGCGATGGGAAAAGTGGCGCTTGTCCCCAAGCATGATGTGCTGGCCGCTGCGCCAGCGAATGTAGACCACGCTCAAGGTGTCGAACAGCGGAACGCTCAGCGCGAGCAGCGGCGCGGCCACGGCGATGCGCGACGGCGTGCTCTCGACGTGGAAGGTGCCGAGCACGGTGACTGTGGCCAGCATGTAGCCGCAGAACATCGCGCCCGCGTCGCCCATGAAGATGCGGGCCGGATTCAGGTTGAAATAAAGGAAGCCGCCCGCGGCGCCGGCCAGCAGCATGAGAATCACCCGCACGAGGGTGTCGTCAGTCTGGACGCAAAGAAAGAAGGACAGGCAGGCGATGATGCTGACCCCGGCGCAGAGGCCGTCCATGTTGTCGAGGAAATTGAGCGAATTGGTGAGCAGCACCACCCAGAGGATGGTGACCCCAGCCGATATCCAAAGGTTGCTGAAGACGAACATCTCGATGCGCAGACCGGAAAGCACGAGCACGGCCGCCGCAACGATCTGGCCGAAAAGCTTCACCCAGGGGGTAAGCACCATGAGATCATCCACCACGCCAAGCGTGAAGATGACGACGCCCCC
>JBJOID010000098.1:0-12614 GCA_046047315.1 Candidatus Hydrogenedentota bacterium
GGCAACGGTCTGGCCCGTGGCTGCCTCGGTGATCGAGAGGTAGTCCCCTATTGCTTCCCAGCGCACCGGCTCGCTAAACCCAAGGTTGAGGCGCGATACTCCGTCACTGGTGCTCCAAGACGACTCCGTGACGGCAAGCGGTCCGCGTGGATAGTTGTCGGCATAGTCCTCCACCATCTCGGCCTCACCCGAGCGCAGCCCCCGGGCGAGGGTGATTTGAAGCGGACGCGGAGCGCTGGCCGGAAGGTTAAGGATGAAGGCGCTGCGCTCCGGCGCTGCTGTCACTTCGAATCCCACCGTCTGCCCGTCGGCATCTCTCACGTTCAACAGCGGGCGCACCGCGTCCAGCGCGACCTCATGTGTAAGGGTGAATTGCAGCCGGATTGATTCCGCCTCCACAGACGCGAGGCGAACACCATAGACCTCGACCTTCTGGGCAGGATGGCTAAATATCTGCTCCGACTGCGTTGTCGTTTCGCTGGCGGATGACAAGCCTGCGGGGAGAACAACCTGCACAGGCAACGGCGTGCCTGGCGGTAGTTGGATGCGGACGGCGCTCTCGCTATCGCCAGCTTCAATCGCCGCGCCCACCGATTCCCCGGCTTCATCCTGAACCGAGACTTTCTCTTGCAGTGAAGACAAGTCCATCGCGCGGTTGAAGGCAACCTCGAGTGAGCTTCCTTGTTCGTTTTCGGCGAGTAGTCTCATCCCCAGCGCAACCGGCGGCCGTCCATCGGGCACGGTGAAAGTCAGGGGAGTGTCCGGGGCGGCGATGGGCTGGCCACTGGCTGAACTCAGTTTCGGGTCGATGGTGACCACATATTGCCCCGGAGCAAGGAGTGATGCGTCGAAAGCGAGCGCCACGTGATTGCGGCCGTACGCGATGTCTGTGAGCGTGACCGGGGGCGAGAAAGTCGCCGGAGTCTCGACGGGGCTTATCTCCTCGCTGAAGTAAAGCACCAACCGCCCCTCCAGCGCTTCGCCGGGCAGTGGATGGGAGCCTACCAAGGCGAACGCGGGAAGTTCTGGGGCGGGCGCCGATGGAGCGCTTTCCGGTGGGGCAGGCGCATTGCAGCCCAGGAATGCGACAAGCACCAGAAGAGTCCAACCGAAGGCCAAGGAACGCGCCATGACTTCACACCCCGCACGGTTCTCCCGGTGAGCGGAGCGCGGACTTCCTGTCCGCGCCCGGAGCATCCGGTCTTTCATTCCGCCATGGTAAAGCAAATCGTGCGCGAAATGTGTGCAAAGAAGCCGGGGGTGGGGGGCTTAGTGCACCATGAGCCGGTTCAAGGCGCCAAGAAGTTCCTTGGAAATGATGGGCTTGTGCAGCAGGGCTGCAAAGCCTCGCTCGTGGAAATTTTCCTCATGCACGATCTCGCTGTGTCCTGTCATGACGATGATCGGCAGTTTCGGGTTGAGCTCATGCAGGGAGGCGGCGAGTTGGTCGCCACTGAGGCCGGGCATCTGCTGGTCCGTGATGACGAGTTGAAACTCATCAGGAGCGGCGCGGAACATGTCGAGCGCGTCGCGACTGTTCGAGGTGGCGCAGGCATTGTATCCAAGCACCGTGAGGCGCCTCTGCAGCATCAGCGCAATCGATTCTTCATCGTCAACCACCAGTATCTTACCACCGCCGGGGCGGTGGGTTTCCGTCTCGGAGGGGGCGTCCGCAAGTTCCTCGGGGGCCACGGGCAGCAGCACCTCGATCGCCGCGCCACGCTCCGTTGGAAGCAATCGTATCGTACCGCCATGCGCGGCCACGATGCTGTGCGCCATGGCCAGCCCCAGTCCTGTGCCCTCTCCTTGCGGCTTGGTGGTGAAGAAGGGATCGAACACGCGCTCCTGTATATCGGCGGGGATGCCCGGTCCCGTGTCGGAGACGAGCAGCCGCACGCAGGGGCCCGGCAGCACAGCGCCTCCGCCCGTCTGGGAGAGGGATACCGTGAGCTGGCCGCCTCCTTCGCCCATGGCCTGGTACGCGTTGGTGCAAAGGTTCGTGATGATCTGGTGCATTTGCGAGGGCACGGCCTTGACAGGTCCTGCGGCATCATCCACTTGTTCAATCAGTTCTATGGTGGCGGGCACGGCAGAGCGGATGAACTTGAGCGCCTCGTGCGTGGCTACCGCCATGTTCACCAGGACGCGGCGCTGTTCCTCGGTGCGGCTGAAAGCCATGATTTGCTGTACGAGGTCGCGCGCCCGCAGAGCCGACACGCGAACTCGCTCCAAGTCCTTGTGCACCACGCTGTCCTGCGGCACCTCCAACTCCGCCAGTTCTGTGTATCCCAGAATCGCGGCGAGCACGTTGTTGAAGTCATGCGCAATACCGCCGGCGAGGGTGCCGATGGCTTCCATTTTTTGTGATTGCCTGAGCTGGCGTTCGAGGTCACGCCGCTCGGTGACATCCTGCTTGACTGCCACATAATGCAAGATTCTTCCATCGTCCCCGGGCACCGGAGTGATGATGATTTCTTCAAGGTATACGGAACCATCCTTGCGGCGGTTTATCAGTTCGCCCCGGTATACCTGTCCGCTGCTGATCCGCTGCCACATTTCCTCGTAATAGCTTTGGTCCTGAAGACCCGAGCGCAAGAGTCGGGGCGTTTCGCCAAGTGCTTCCTCGCGGCTGTATCCGGTCACCCTGGAAAATGCCGGGTTCACATACTCGATATGGCCGCGTGCGTCGGTGATCATGATGGGATTCACCGCGGCGTCGATGGCTTGCTCCAGCAGGTGTGAGCGTTGCTCGGCGGCCCGCCGCGCAGCGCGATCGGCCAGCACCTGAAGCCCGAAAGCGATGTCGCCAGCCAGCTCTTCCAGCAGGCGCGCTTCTTCCTCCTCAAGTCCAGGCACCCAACTGCTGCACACGAACAAGGCCCCGATGGGAGGGCGGGCACCTGCCTGCCGCTCCATGATGGGATAGATCTGCGGTCGTGCCACGCCCGCCTGACCTGAGGAAGCCATGTTGCCGAGTTGTATTACTCGCCCTTCCCCCGCGGAATTCCAAATGGGAGAATCGGGAAGCACACAACCCGTCTCGTCGATTCCAAACAAGCGGCGACATTCATCGCTAAAGTTATGGCGCGTTTGAACGCGGAGTTCCCCGTCGTTGCCCATCAACGCGATGGAGGCATAATGATACTCACCGTGCGCAAGCGCCTCGTCGCATACCGACTGCATTAACTGAGCGCTGGTCTCCGCGCGCACCAGCGCCTGGTTGCAGGCGCTAATCATCCGGTAGGCGCGGCTCAACTCCTCGATGCGGCGCTCTTTCTCCTTGAGCTGGGCAATGGATACCGCCGTTCCCACGATGCCCACCACGGCCCCCTGCGAATTTCTAAAGGCGGAAGCGCGTGCCAACATGGGAACCACGCTTCCATCCGGCATGGGAATCGGCAATTCGCCTTCGAAGTGGCCGGTCGTGGTTACGGCGGCGAGCACGACCCTGACTTCGGCGGGGTCATGCCAGAAGTTTTCGACGGCGCGGCCAATCGCCTGTTCGGGCTTCAATCCAACCATGGCGAGCGCAGCTCGGTTGGCGTAAGTCACCACGCCATCAGGGTTGAAGATCGCCAAGGCATTGTCCATTCCGTCCAAGGCAAAGGACAGCGCCGCAGGTACGGAAAGGATACCGTCAGGGTGCGAGAGCGTACCGTCCAATACTCCTCCTTACACCGCACACAGAGCAGGTGCCGATAATACCGCATACCGGGTGGAAGGCTAAGTTTTCTACAGTTTACTTAGTCTTGTCGAACTATACGCCTCTCGATACAGTCACGCAAGAATTATCGCAAGAGCAGTCTTGCCCCTGCCGAATTGGTATGCTAAGTCCTTTCACTGCATAGACTTAAATATGTAGAGGCGGGCGCGGCTGTATCGGTGGGACTTCAGCGATGCAGGCTATTCGCGGTGACGACCAGGTTGCGCCCTCGGCGTTTAGCCTCATAGAGTGCCTCGTCCGCCGCTTTGACCAATTCATCCAGCGAGGCGCCATCAGCCGGCCAAGCGGCCAGACCGATGCTCATGGTCACCCGGAACAGGTGATCGCCATGCACAAAGCGGTGTTGCTCAATCGCGGTACGGAGGCACTCGAGCGTCTTCAGGGCCTCGCCCAGTGCGGTAAGCGGAAAGCAAAGCATGCACTCGTCGCCACCGTAAACGCCTCCGAAATCGACGCTGCGCAGGGTCTGGCGGATCATTTCCCCCATCTCCCGGATGACCTTGCTGCCCGCCTCGTGGCCGTGCGTGTCGTTGATTGGCTTCAAGCCATCAAGGTCAGTCATCGCAAGGCAATGAACTGCGCCCTCCTGCGACTCGAGAAACAACGTGGCCAGGCGTTCCCGAAACGACTCGCGGGTCATCAGGCCCGTAAGCTCGTGCATGTGGATGCGGCGATGAACCTCTTCGTGATATCGCTGCTCATCGCCATCATTCTCGATGAATCGGAACATCACCTCACCCATGCGCACCTTGTCGTTCGCCCGGAGGCGCGCGCGCACGATGGGGGTTCCATTGACCTGAGTGCCGTTGCTGCTGCCGAGGTCGCTGATGTACACGGCGCGTCCGCCCGGCTCTTCAACGGGATCGAGGCAGGCATGCTCGCGAGACACGGAATTCGATGGGATCACCACGTCGCAGCCCGGAGCCCGGCCTACCAGCACCCGCGCGTCCCCGATCGGAATTTGCAACCCGATTTCCCAACCCGAAAGCACCACCAGTGCCGAGCCGCCCCCAGTGGACGAGGGCTCGTCTATGCGCATCATGACTGTTGACTTCGGACGGGGAGTCGAAGCGGCAGCGGACCCGTCATGCTGATTCATCATTTGCCCAGTCCCTTTTCGGTATTGAGGTGCAGAGGATATCAGCCTCCTGCCCCAAGCCACAAAGGCCTTGATTCAGAGGAGGCCAATCTCCCGGTAATAGGTCTCCGCTCCAGGGTGAATCGGCACGATGCCGGTCTGAATCATGAATTTCGGATCGAGCCCCGCGAGTGCGGGGTGTTGCTGGCGGAAGAGTTCCAGGTTCTCATACAGCGCACGCGCGAAACGGCGGACCGTTTCGTCCTCCGCTTCGGATGAGGTGAGCAGCAGGGTGGTGACGCCAATAGTCTCGACGTATTCTTCTTCGTTGGCCATGCCCGTGTAATGCTCCAGCGGGATGCTTGCCTTCGTGTAGAAAGGCTGCTGCTCGATAAGCGCATCCATCCCCGTGATGGGCAGAATGCGCACCTTCCGGCGTCCCACACTGACCTCCTGCATCTGGGCAGTGGGATGCCCCACGGTGAAAAAGTACGCGTCGATGCGGTCGTCGTGAAGCATCTTCGGGCAGTCGGCAGAGCGAATGCTCTCGGGGGTGATGTCCTGCTGCCAGTCGATGCCGGCCGCCGTGAACACGTCAATCGCGTTCATGCGCTGGCCCGACCCGGCGTTGCCGATGCTAACCACCTTGCCCTTAAGCCCCGCGATTTCACGCGCACCCGTGTCCTCGGCGGCCACGCAGGTCACCATTTCCGTGTAGAGCGCGCAAACCGCCATCAGCTTCTCCTGAGGCCCGAGCTCGGCCCATTCGCCATGGCCGCTGCGCGCCTGGTAGGCACGGTCGGCCTGGGCAATCCCAAAGGAGATGTCGCCCACCAGCAGCGCGTTGATGTTGAAGACCGATCCTCCCGTCGTCTCGACCGAGGCCTTGAGGCCGTGTTCATGCACGCCCTCGTTGATGAGCGTGGCCAAGGCGCCCCCGACGGGGTAATAGACGCCGGTCTGTCCCCCCGTGCCAATCGACACGAAGCGGATTGGAGCCTCCGTCGAAGGACCGCATCCTCCCAGCAGGGCGGCGCCAAGCGTCACGAAAAAACTTATCTTCAGATAGGGCATACGTGAATCCTCTGCGCGCAGCAGCGAGTCTTGGATATCGTGGGCCGCAGTGGCGGCGCGCGCGCCAGCAATATAACGCATCAAGGCGCCGGGCGCACCCCTGCAAGTTGACGACCCTCAAATGCGGCGGATATACTTCCCGCCCGTCGGCGGATATCCTAACTTGTCTGCTGGCAAAAATTTACGCGAAAGGAGGTGACAGGTATGGCCATAGACGAAAACACTGTGCAAACGATTCGGAATATCATCGCCGAGCGCTTGGACCGCAAGATCGAGGAAATCACCGACAACGCCCGTTTCGTGGACGATTTGGGCGCGGATTCGCTCGACCTGACGGAACTGCTCATGGCGCTGGAAGAAGAGTTCAACATCGAGATTGATGACGAAGCCAACTCCATTGAGACCGTGGGCGACGCTATCAAGTACATCCAATCCAAAATGTAGACTTCCGCGCCCCCCTGAAGCGGGCGCGTGCGCATACACTTTCGATTCATCCTAACGATAAACGCCGTACCCAGTCCGGGGAACCCCTGGGCTGGGTTCGGACGCTTTAAGGGGTTGCACATGAGCCAACGGGTCGTGATTACCGGCATGGGCGTGGTATCGCCCTTGGGCAACAGCCTCGACCAGTTTTGGGAGGGCGTCGTCGAGGGACGGTCCGGCGTGCGCCGCATCGAACATTGGGACACGGCGGACTATCCCGTGAAGATTGCGGGTCAGGCGGCCGATGTCGAGCCCGAAGGTCTGGGCAACAAGGAACTGCGCCGCTACAGCCGCTACACCATCTTCGCGCTCGAGGCTTCCCTTCAGGCGTTGAGGCAGTCTGGCCTCGATATGGACAAGGAAAACCCCTATCGCTGCGGCATTCTCTGCGGCAGCGGCATCGGCGGGATTGATGTCATTTACGAAAATTCCGTGACCTTGGCGGAAAAGGGCCCGCGACGCGTGAATCCCCTGATGGTGCCCACGGGCATCGCCAATATGGGCGCGGGTCTGACAGCCATTCAGACCGGCTTCCGCGGGCCGAACTCGGTCATCGTGACCGCCTGCGCCACCGGTGCACAATCCATTGGCGAGGCGGCGGACAAGATTCGCCTGGGCCGGGCCGATGTGATGCTGGCGGGTGGCGCGGAAGCCACGGTGATTCCGCTCGGCATCGCAGGCTTTGCGGCGATGCGCGCTCTGAGCACAAGTCATGCCGACGCGCCCGAGCGGGCCTCGCGCCCCTTCGACCGTGACCGCGACGGATTCGTCATGGGGGAAGGCGCTGGGATGATGGTGCTGGAGTCCGAGGAGCATGCCCGCGCGCGCGGTGCGGAAATCCTCGCGGAGGTGGCTTCGATGGGGGAATCCTGCGACGCTTACCACATGGCCGCTCCGCGCGAGGGCGGCGAGTGCATCGCGGAGGCCATGAAGGCTGCGCTCGACGCCGCCCAAATCAACCCCTCCGAGGTGGACTACTTCAACGCGCATGGCACCAGCACCAAGTTGAATGATGCCACAGAGACGGCTGCACTCAAGCTGGTGTTCGGGGAAGGCATGCCCCCGGTCAGCTCGACCAAGTCCCAGATGGGACACCTGCTGGGCGCCGCTGGCGCGGTTGAGGGAATCGCCTGCGTCCTAGCCATCCGGAATGGCGTGCTGCCCCCCAATATCAATTACGAAACGCCCGATCCCGAGTGCGATGCCAACCTCGTGGCCAACGTCTCGCGCGAGGCGGACGTTGCAATAGCCATGTCCAACTCGCTAGGATTCGGCGGCCATAACGCCACGCTCATTTTCCGGCGTTATGGGGGTTGAGCCGGACAGGGAAGAGGCGCTGCGGAGCCTCGCGAGGGAACACGGTTTTTCGATTTCGGACCCGTCCCTGTTCGATCGGGCCTTGACGCACGCCTCGATGGCGGCAGATGGTCCCGATGCTCCGCCAGACTACGAATCCTTGGAGTTTCTGGGCGACGCGGTGCTGGGTTTGGCCGCGGCGCACTACCTTTTTCAACGCCGCCCCGGCCTGACGCCCGGTGAGTACACCCGGCTTCGTGCTGCCCTGGTGAATCGGGATTGTGTGGCGCGGGTGGGCGACCGGATGGGTATTGCCCCGCTGGTGCGCCTCGGGCGGGGTGAGGAGATGGCGGGCGGGCGGCAGCGCAAGGCGCTGGTTTCGGACTGTATGGAAGCCCTCATCGGGGCGCTCTATTTGGATGGCGGGTGGCTGGAGGCGCAGGCGCTGGTGGGCCGGATGTTCGATGTCGAATTTGCGCGCGCCGAGCAGGCCGCGGTATCGGAGGACTACAAGTCCCGGCTACAGGAGCTTTGCCAGGCAAGGCGGATGGCCCTGCCGGACTTCGAAGTGCTGGAAGCCAGTGGACCGGACCATCGCAAGGAGTTCCTGGTGGAGGCACGCATTGAGGGAATCCCCGCCGGACAAGGCCGGGGACGCTCGAAAAAGGAAGCCCAACAGCAAGCAGCCCGGTCGGCATTGCTGATGATTGAGTTGGAGCAACAAGGCAGCGGTCAGCCCCGGGGGGCGTGACCGGCGCGGGGCGCGCCAGTCTGCCAAAAGTCTTATCAGAAGGAGAGTTGTGGAGACATGGAAAATTTGCCAATTCCCGTAGTGGGTTACGGAGCGGCGGCCATAGCGCTCGCTTTCGTGGCCTATCTGGTGCAGTACACCCTGTCCAAACCCCAGGGCACGGAGCGCATGGCGCGCCTCTCGCGCCTGGTGCAAGAGGGGGCGCTGGCTTTCCTGAAGCGGGAATACGTCTATGTGTTCTCCGTGGCCGCCATCATCTTTGTCGGCTTTGCCGCCATAGGGATGGTTCGCCCCGAGTTCGGCCTGAGCTGGAAGACCGGCACCGCCTTCCTCACTGGCGCCATCGCCTCCACCTGCGCCGGCTTCCTGGGCATGTTCATTGCCACGCGTGCCAATGCCCGCACGGCCGCTGCTGCTGAATCGGGCGGTGTGAAGGCCGCCCTTGATGTCGCCATCTCCGGTGGCGCGGTCATGGGCATGGGCGTGGTCGGCATTGCGCTGGCCGGATTGGTCACGATGTACATCGTCTTCAATGGCGACGCCGTCATCATCACCGGCTACGGCATGGGCGCCTCGCTCGTGGCGCTCTTCGCGCGCAGCGGCGGCGGCATCTTCACCAAGGGCGCCGACATGGGCGCCGACCTCGTGGGCAAGGTTGAAGCCGGCATCCCCGAGGATGACCCGCGCAACCCGGCCGTTATCGCCGACAACGTGGGCGACAACGTGGGCGACGTGGCCGGCCTCGGCGCCGACCTGCTTGAGTCTTTCGTGGCCTCCATCATCGCCTGCGTATCCATCAGCGCCATCACCATCGTGGCGGGCAATGAAGTGGGCGAGGGCATCAAGGTGCTCACCGGGCCCGAGGGCGGCAACTTCATTCCTGCTTTCCCCTTCGTCGTCGCCGCCATCGGCATTGTTTCCTCCGTCATCGGCGTCATGTACGTGAAGATTTTCGCCAAGAGCAACCCGCAGGGCGCGCTCATGATGGGCACCTACGTCAGCGCTGGCCTCACCATCGCCGGCATCGCGGGCTACGCGTGGATGGCCGCAGGACAGCATGGCCTTACCTTTGAGTTGGGCGGCGTTGTTTACCAGTGGTGGGGACCGCTGGTTGCCTGTGTCATCGGCATTGTGTCTGGCGCGGCCGTCGGCTTTGCCAGCGAATACTTCACCTCCGGCAGCTACCGCCCTGTGAAGCGCCTTGCCAAGAGTTGCGAGACAGGCCCCGCCACCTGCGTCGTGGAAGGCACCGCCGTCGGCATGGAAAGCACCGCCGGTCCCATCATCGTGATGGCGATTGCAATCATCGTGGCCTACATGACCTGCGGTGTGTTCGGCGTGGCCGTGGCCGCGCTGGGCATGCTGGCGACCACCGGCATGGTGGTGGCCGTGGACAGCTACGGTCCCATCGCCGACAACGCGGGTGGCATCGCCGAGATGGCGCACCTCGACCCGAAGGTGCGCAAGGTTACCGACAACCTCGACGCCGTGGGCAACACCACCGCCGCCATCGGCAAGGGCTTCGCCATTGGCTCTGCAGCCTTCGCCGCTATCGGCCTGCTGAGCGCTTTCATTCTTGCCACCAACCTGCATGAAAAAGGCGTCGGCGTGGACAACCCCACGGTGCTGGCTGGCTTGTTAATCGGCGCCATGCTTCCGTTCTGGTTCTCCTCGATGCTCTTCCGCGCGGTGGGCTCCTGCGCCGAGACCATGATTGAAGAAGTCCGCCGTCAGTTCCGCGATATTCCCGGTCTGCGCGACGGCAAGGAAGGGGTTGAACCCGACAGCACCAAGTGCGTGGACATTGCCACGCAGGGCGCGATCAAGGGCATGATGGTTCCGGGCGTGACGGCCATCCTCTTTCCCCTGGTGATAGGCTTCACCATGGGTGCCCAGGGCCTCGCGGGCATGCTGGTCGGCGCCATCGCCACCGGCGTCATGCTGGGCATCCAGACCGCCAACTCCGGTGGCGCCATGGACAACGCGAAGAAGTACATCGAGGAAGGCCACCATGGCGGCAAGGGCTCCGACGCCCACAAGGCTGCCGTCGTTGGCGACACCGTCGGCGACCCCCTTAAGGACACCGTCGGCCCCTCCATCAACATCCTCATCAAGCTGATGTGCGTCATCAGCCTCGTGCTCGCCCCGCTCTTCAGCTAAGCGACACCGTCAGATTTCATCAAGGGCGCTCCCCGCCACGGGGAGCGCCCTTCCTAATTTACTTCCGATGATTCCAGCCAATCCAGCAGCTTGCCCGCGTGGGCAACGAATTCGCCGGATCGCACGAGTGGAATGTCCGCGTCGATCCCATGACGCGCGTATTCTTCGAGCTCTCCCGCGGTGGGCGGCGAGGTCCACAGTCCTTCGGCCTTGAGTTGACGAATGAGCCGCGAAACCTCTTCGTTCGAGGGCGGTGCGACGCGCCGCTGCTGCTCCGAGTAGGCTGTGGCGCAAGGCTCCGCGCCTTCTTGCTGAATGCATTCATACAAGTCCCTTGCGCGGCGTGGATACCAGTCTCCCTGCCAGCCATAACCGCCGGTGGCATGCTCCAGTTCGTAGACCTTCTCGGCCTTGTCTCTACGGCCGTAAACCGGGCGCTGTGTGCCCGGTTCATAGAGCCGAGCATAAAGCCCATTCTCAAGCCGGTGGGTGTCGTACCACCGGAAGGCACGTGGAAGCGGCTTTAGGTAGCGCTCCTCGCGCGTCTCAAAGTACAACCTGATCAGCGCGTCACACACGCCAATGGACTCATTGGGCGTATAACCCGGCGGTTCAAAGTTGCGCGCCCAGGATGGCTCCAGCGTGTCGTGCTTATACTGCTGCGCCCATATCGCTTCCTCATCTGGGCCCTGCAATCGAATGAGACATTCGCCCCCGCGTTTGGCCGCATCGAGATAACGGACGTCGCCCGTCGCGGTGTGAAAAGCCAGCAGCGTGAAGAGCACATTCCGCATAACGCCGTCATTCAGGGTGATGTCTTTCTGGTAGCCGGAGGGATTGGGCGGGTAGGCCTGTGGCCAACCACCCGAGTCCGCATATTGCGCGTTGAGGATAAACCCGCCAACCCGGTCGACCACGGCGCGGTCGATCGGATTCTGCGAATCTTGCCACCAATGCAATAAAAACATGGCGCATCCGGTGGTCACCCCATCGTCGAAGGTTCCAGCGCCGCGCGGTGGGCGTTCGGGCTTGCCCTCGTGTGGAAAACCACCGTGCTCGTTTTGCATGGCGACGATGGCATCACGGGCACGGGCCGCCACCGAGTGCCAGGCATCATTGCCGAGAACCTTCGCAGCGCGCAGATACACCTCCGCAACGCTTGGCGTGGCGGGCGGTTGCAGGGTGATCCAGGCTTCACCCACAGGCTTGTCCTGTCCCCAGCGTAACTCCCGTCCCTGGGTCGTGGAGGTGGTCCAGCCGCCATTGCGCTGCAAGGCCGCCATCCCCTTCAGCGCCGCATCCAGCGCCGCCCGAACAGCCGGCGCATCGACCGGCGATTCTTGTGCACGCGCGGGCGGCAATGTCATGAGCATTAGCACCGCGATTACCGCAAGCAAAAAATCTCGTATCGCTTTCATCCCTCGTTCCTCCATGTCCCGACTCAGCCTACCGATCCCGGATTCGCGATTCATCCCCGCGCGCAGCCATAATTCCACGGGCGAACGCAAGCCTTCCGCCTCCCTGACCCAATATCCCCAAGCCCATTCGCAGGAGCAACATGTCCAGCGGTACCCCCAAAGCCATCATCGGCGTTCAAGACTTGGTTCATTCCTACGGCAACCAGCCCGTGCTGGATGGCATTTCCCTGACCGTGCACGAGGGAGACCGCATCGGCCTCATCGGGCGCAACGGCTGCGGCAAGTCCACGCTGATGAAGATATTGACCGGCGCCATTACGCCCGACCATGGCACAGTGTCGCTGCGCCAGGGGGTTCGCGTGGCTTTGTTGGCGCAACAGAATACCTTTCTCGAAGGCAGCACTGTGGGTTCGGTGCTGGACGAAGCCGCCCGCGCGGCGCGTGCCTGCCTCGAAACCTACCACGGCGTGATGGACCGCCTCGCGCATTCCGCACCAGGCAGCCCGGAACACGCCGCGCTCGAAGAGGAGGCTGGGCGGCTGCACCACCGGCTCGATATCATGTCCGCATGGGACCTCGACCACGAGGTGAAGCGCATCGAAGTGGCGCTGGCCCTGCCTCCACAGGATC
>JBJOID010000099.1:0-18013 GCA_046047315.1 Candidatus Hydrogenedentota bacterium
CGTCGCCAATAGCCTGTCTTCGGGCTGCTCCGGTGCACCGGGTAATCCGGCCATAGCTCGCGCAGTTCATAGCGCCATTCATGCAGCGGGTTGCCCTTCATGTCCATCAGGAATGCCGCAGGAGCGTGGCCCGAGGTGTAGAAGTTCAGGCCCGGCTGCGCCCGTTCCTCGTTATGCAGGCGCACCCCCGTGTCCGCCGGCGCTTCCGTGCTGCCCGCCAGGTATCCCAGCGCCTCCAGGGCTTCCGCCTGTTCCTCAAAGGACGCCTTCGTGCCGTCCTTCCGCGCCATGTTCCACACGCCATAGGGGGCGTCCGGCGGGTTCATTCCCGAGTCGTGCCACGCCACGAACTCCGCGCCGGGTTCCGGCATCCTCGCGCCACATCCCCACAGCGGCAGGGCCGCGGCCAGCGTCATCCAAAGCGCGCGTTTCACCCAGGGTCTCGTCAACAACATCGATCTCTCCGCAAAAAGAAAATGGCGCGGGCATCGCGCCCGCGCCACATTCTAGCGGCTCCGCACCGCCGGGGCTATCCCCGGCTAAATGAACCGCGCGCTCCGCACGATCCGTTCCCGGAAGCGCGGCTCGAGTTCCCGGCGCAGGCGCAACAGGCCCACACGCCGCTCCAGGCGCCGCTCCAGCTCGCGCTGCAAATGCGGCTCCAGGTCGGCGGCGCCGCGCGCCGCGCTGAACACGATGTTCACGTCGCTGTCGTCCGTAGCCTCACCGCGCGCCACCGAGCCGTATACACCCAGCGCAATCAACTGATAATCGTTGCCGCGCTGTTGCTTGAACTCGCGCAGGATAGGCAAAACGTTTTCGAGTATCGGGACACCACCCATCACACATCTCCTCATCCGCCGCACACAACGCGGCGTTCTTCCCCTTGTATCCTTCATGCGCACTTTCCGTTCCCTGCCCGCCGCGCGCGGCTTGCGCCTTATCCGTCCGTGCACTAGGATGAGCCGCTCGAAACACACCGCTGTCCTTCAGGAGAGACCGCCGTGATACGGAAAATCATTCTCGCCATCCTGCTCGCCGTCGCCGCGCTTGTCGTGGTCGTGGCCGTGAAGACCGCCCTCTTCACCTCGCGCCAGCTCGAGCCCAAGCCCGCCCGGCCCGTGGCCCTCAACGCCGACGCCGCCGTCCAGCGCTTCGCCAAGGCCCTCACCTACAAGACCATCTCCCACCAGATCCCCTGGGAATTTCGCGGCACCGCCTTCACCGAGTTCCACGCCTATCTCGCCGAGTCCTATCCCCGGGTCCACGCCACCCTCACCCGCGAGGTCATCAACGACTACAGCCTCATGTACACCTGGCAGGGCAGCGACGCCAGCCTGCCGCCCATCGTGCTGCTCGCACACACCGACGTCGTGCCCGTCGATTCCGGCAGCGCCGAACTCTGGACCCACGACCCCTTCGCGGGCGTCGTGGCGGATGGACGCGTGTGGGGGCGCGGCGCGCTTGATGACAAGTCCAGCGTCATCGCCATCCTTGAGACCACCGAGGCCCTGCTCGCCGAGGGTTGGGCGCCGCGCCGCACCCTCCATTTCTGCTTCGGCCACGATGAGGAACTCGGCGGGCCCAAGGGCGCGAAGGCCATGGCGGCGCTGCTGAAGGAGCGCGGCGTGAAGGCATGGTTCACCCTCGACGAGGGCAGCGGCATCGTCGACGGCATCATCCCCGGAATCAACGGACCCATCGCCCTCGTCAGCACCGCCGAGAAGGGATACGTCAGCCTCAAGCTTTCCGCCGAGGGCAAGGGCGGCCACTCCTCCCAGCCGCCCGAGCGCACCAGCCTCGGCATCCTCGCCCGCGCCATCGCGAGGCTCGAGGAAAACCAGTTCCCCTACCGCATCGAAGGCCCCCTCGCCGCCATGTTCGATTATGCCGGGCGCGAGATGACCCTCGGCCTCAAGGCCGTCATGGCCAACCTCTGGCTGGCCCGTCCGCTGCTCACCGCCCAGCTGGCCGCCAGCGCCACCACGCGCGCCGCCCTGCACACCACCACCGCGCCCACCATCATGAACGCGGGCACCAAGGAAAACGTGCTGCCCATCAAGGCCGAGGCCGTGGTCAACTTCCGCATTCTGCCTGGCGACAGCGTGGACACCGTCCTCGAACACGTGACGCGCGTCGTCAACGACGACGCGGTGCGCATCGGCATCCTCGACGACCACGAAGCCATCGAGCCCTCGCCCGTCGCCGACTACAACTCCGAAAGTTTCGCCGTCATCGCGCAGAGCATTCGCAACGTGCACCCCACCTTCCCCGTCGCCCCCGGCATGTCGCTCGCGGGCACCGACTCAAAGCACTTCTACGACGTCGCCGAAAACTGCTACCGCTTCCAGCCCATGGTCTTCACGTCCAAGGAACTGGACACCATCCACGGAACCGACGAAAGCTGTTCCATCGAGGTCTTCCTCGATGCGATTCAGCTCTACGCCGAGATATTCCGCAACGCCGCCGGGTGAGCCCTTGGGGTTGTTGCCTACTTTCCAACGGGAATCGACACCAGGCCCGCGCGATCCTTCAACACGCTCTTGTCGCCCAGCCAACATTTCCACAACGCCGTCGCTAGCGCGCGATCCTGCCAGGTCCCCTTCGCCTCGCCGTTGATCTCCACCGCCAGCGCGTCCCCCGTGGCCACCAGCCGCGCCTCGTCGCCCGAGGCGTAGTCCCGGGCGAAGGCCTCGAGGAAGGCCTCCTTTCGCTCGCCCGTGTAGCCGGCTTCTTCCAGGGAATTCCCGGCGAACTGCCGCATGTTCCCCTCGTCCGCGCTGAACACGAAGCGAATCACCATCGCCTTGGCGGCCGCGCTGTCTTCCCAGTGCTTCAGTTGCTCCTCGACGGAAACGTCCTCCGCAGGCGCCGCCGAAGGATCGCCATAGTGCGCGATGGCATAGATGTTGAATCCATAGACCCGGCGCACCGACGTGCCGGTGCAGCGCAGTTCGGCGTCGCCCGCCTTCAGCACGGCGGGAAACGACTCCTCCGTCGACGGCTCAACCACCGTTTCGCCCCACGCGGCCAAACCGCACACGGCCATCATCAGAAAACCCGCAAACACCCGCATGGAAAAACCCTCCCGTGTCCGCCATCATACGCCCATCGCGTCGCGCGCGGCCAAGATTCCCTTGGCAAATGCCCCCGCCCATGCGGTACGCTGGCGGGGTTCCGGTGCATCACCCGCCGGTGCCAAAGGAGGACATCCCCATGTTGATTCCGTTGCTGGTCACGCTCGGCATTGCCGCCGCCCTGGCCGTCTGGGTCATTGGTATCTACAACGGCCTCGTGCAGCTGCGCAACGCCGTCAAGAACGCATGGTCGCAGATCGACGTCCAGCTCAAGCGCCGCCACGACCTCATCCCCAACCTCGTCGAGACGGTGAAGGGATACATGGAGCACGAGCGCGGCACGCTCGAGGCCGTCACCAAGGCCCGCAACCTCGCCGCCAACGCCCACGGCGTCGGCGAACAGGCCAAGGCCGAGGGACAACTCCAGCAGGCCCTCAGCAATTTCTTCGTGGTCGTCGAGCAATACCCCGATCTCAAGGCCAACACCAACTTCCTCTCCCTCCAGGAAGAGCTCACCTCCACCGAAAACAAGATCGGCTTCGCCCGCCAGGCCTACAACGACTCCGTGATGCAGCTGAACAACAAGATCGAAATGTTCCCCAGCAACATCGTCGCGGGCATGTTCAACTTCGAGACCGCCGAGTTCTTCGAAATCGAAGAGCCCACCGAACGCCAGGTGCCGAAGGTCGGCTTCTAGTGCTGCGATTCACGTACAGCTTGGACTGTGCAACAGGGACTCGGGGGAACATCCCCCGGCGCCCCCTCGGCACACTCGGGCGCGCCACTCCCATGAAAGGGGGACAAGATTCCCTCGCCGTGTGCAGGTCCCCCTTCGAAGGGGGTGGTCTGCGGTGGCGTTCCCGCCGCGAACCGGGGGATGTTTTCGCTTATCCACGAACCATTCGTAAATGCGCACCGGAGAATTCGGGATTGCCGAATCGAGTTCCCGCCGCTTCATTGCCGACAGCAAACCATCATCCAAGGGCAACCACCATGCTTCGTTCCCTCATCACCCGTGCCAGCGCTTGCTTCGTCCTTCTCTTCGCGGCCGCCTCGGCCCTTGCCGATACCGACGCGCTGCTGTCTCGCCTGCCCGCGCAAAACGCCGCCGAGGCCGCCGAGATCAACGCCGCCCTCATCGCGGGCGGTGAAGCCGGCCTTGCCGCGCTCACGCAGCAACTCAAGCCCGCGGGCGACAACACCGACCAGCCCGCGCGCTACGCGCTCGGCGGGCTGAGCTTCCATGTCACCCGTCCCGGCGCGCCCGCCGAGGAACGCGCCGCCTTCAACGCCGCCGTGACCGCCGCCCTTCCCGGCGCCGTCGACGATGAGGCCCGCGCCTTCCTGATGCAGCTGCTGCATGTCACCGGCGACGACGCCTGCGTCCCCGCCATCGCGGCCTACCTCGGGCATGCCCGACTCGCGCCCGATGCCCGTCTCGCGCTCGAGGCCATCGGTGGTCCGGCGGCCACGCAGGCGCTCACCGGCGGCCCCGCCGCGCCTGAGGAATACCCCCACAACACCATGGTGATGACGCCCCCGCCGCCCGACGACGCCTTCCGCGACCGGCTGCGCGCGGCCGAGGGCGACGCCGCGTGGGCGGTGCTGGTCGAGGGTCTCGAGTCGGAGTACACCTCCATCCGCCAGCTCGCCCTGCACGAAGCCGGCAAGGGATTTCCGGGCAAGGTCTACACCCGCAGGCTCGCCCGCATGGCCCGCAAGGCCCCGATTCAGCTCCAGCCCGAGTTCCTGCTGATGCTGGGCAAGCGCGGCGATGAGACCGCCATCGACGCCGTCTCGGACCACATCGGCAGCGACGACGAGGCCGTGCGTAAGGCCGCGCTCACCGCGCTCATGATGACCAACACCCCCGAGGCCGACGCGCTCGTGCGCGGCTGGCTGGATTCCGCCAAGCCCGGCGAGGCCGCCACCGCCGCCGAGGCGCTCATCGCCAGCCTGCCCGGAAAAGAGCGCATCCTCCCGCAGCCCGACGAGGAAGGTTTCGTGCCGCTCTTCAACGGCGTCGATCTTACCGGCTGGGTCGGCTACGCGCGCGGCTATGGTGTGGAAGACGGCGCCATCGTCTGCAAGGACGCCAGCCTCAATCTCTTCACCCGCCGCGACTACGGCAACTTCATACTCCGCTTCGACGTCAAGCTGACCCCCGCCGCCAACAACGGCGTCGGCATCCGCACCCCCATGCGCGGCACCGCCTCCGAAGAGGGCATGGAAATCCAGGTGCTTGACGACGGCCACGAGCAGTACAAGGACATCAAGGACTACCAGTCCCATGGCTCCGTCTATGGCATCGCGCCCGCCGCGCGCGGCCACCTCAAGCCCGTGGGCGAATGGAACCAGCAGGAAATCCATGTCGAGGGCAACCGCGTGAAGGTCACCCTCAATGGCGTGGTGATTGTGGACGCCGACGTGAAGGCCATCGTGGAATCCGGCGCCCCGGACGGCAAAGACCACAGCGGCGCACTCCGCCCCCGGGGCCACATCGGCCTGCTCGGTCACGGCGACACCGTCTACTACCGCAACCTGCGCGTCAAGGAACTCTAATCGACGGCGGCCTCGCGGGCTTCCGCTTCCTGCCGTTGCAGCTTCTTCTCCGGATAGAGATTCACCGGCGCGTCGTCCGGCGTGGGCAGTTCCTCAAGGATGCCCTGCTCCAACGGCGTGAAGAGTTCCTCGCAACCCGCCTGCGTGCGCCGGGCCAGCTCCTTCCGGTCGCTGCTCACCACCGGCGCCGCACCGTAATACAGCCGCGCCCGTGAGCCCGACAGCCGCAGCAGCCGCTTCATGTGCTCGCCAAAGGGTTCCCACCGCCACCACGAAATGCTGTCCGCTGGCGCGGGCTCGCCCTCCGGCGTCTCATAGGTGAGCGCCGCATAATGCACCGGGAAGCGCCGCTCCGCCGCCACCTGGTAGAGCGAGGGCCGGAACGAAAGCACCTCCCGCCCCGGCGAGCACCGGCCCTCCGCAAACACCACCAGCGCGTCGCGCTCATCCAGCACCTCGTTCAACAACCCAATCACCCGCTGCGAATCGCGCAGGCTTTCCCGACGGATGAAGATCTGGTGGCACTGCTTCATGAACCAGCCAAACAGCGGCCACGTCTCCATGTCCGCCTTCGCCACAAACACCGCCCCGGTCTGTTGCGACAGCACCCAGATGTCCACATAGCTCAAGTGGTTCGCCACCAGGAAGCACGGCGGCTTCGGCGCACGGCCATACACCTCCAGCCGCATGTTGATGATCCAAAGGCAGGCCGCGCCCCACAGCTGTATCAGGCGGCGGCGTATCGGGCGCATCGCGCTGGGCGCCAGCGGAGACAAGGGCCAGCAGCAAAGCCACAGCCCAAACACCGCCAGCGTGCACACCACAATGCAAGCCAGCCGTATGCGACGCCGCGTCTCCACCCAGAGCGACGGCCGCGCCGCAAGCGCCTGACGCCGGGCCACACGGCGGCTCATCCGCCGTTCCCGCTCCCGCCGAAGCACCTCGCGCATGCGCTCGCTCTGCCGGGACACCTGCCGGCGGATCGGTGCGATGGTCTTTAGTCCACCCACGTCCTGGATTCTCCACCTTGCATCAAGATTGTTTGAATTCAAACAATAAGAAGGATAGAGAAATTTCCTTGGAAATGCAACGGCAAGTAGAAGGAAGGCGCCCCGCGAAGGGGCATCAGGAAAGGGCCGCTAGAAGCCCACGAGGATGAGCCGCGCCACCCACAGGCAAAGCAACACCGCCACCGGGGCCCAGTCGAAAGGGCCCATGGTCTGGCCCAGCAGTCGTCGCGCCAGATCGATGGGGGGATCCACCACGGCAATCCAGCGCCGCGAAGGAAGGCTGAGGTCCAATTCCAGATAGGGGGCGAACCAGCGCACCGCCACCAGCAACATTGCGAAGGTGATGCCTCCCCCGATAAGGTGCATGGCGAGTATGTCCGTCTGGATATCCAACAAGCGCGCCTCCTTGGCCCTGAAAGCTTAGCACAGCGCGGGCCGGCTAGATGTAATACATCTTGTCCGCGTCGCTTTCGTCCAGGATCTTCTGCAACGTCGCCGAGCCCAGCTCCGCCCGCATCGCCTCCAGCACCCGCCGCCACACCGGCGTGAACTCCGGGCTCAGCCCCTCCTTCCCCGGCAACTGGTCCTCCAGCGGACCGTCGATCGCTTCCACGATTTGCAGCAGCGAAAGCTGATCCGGCGCCGCCGCCAGCCGGTAACCGCCCTGCGGCCCGCGAACGCTCTGCGCCAGTCCCGCCCGTTTCAACTGCAACAAGATCTGCACCAGAAACTTCTCGGGAATGTCCCGCCGTTCCGCCAGCGCCTGCGCCGTCAGCGTCGCCCCGCCATGCCGGGCCAGCTCCAGCATCGCCCTGCAGGCATATTCACACCGCGATGATATCCGCATGCCACCCCCCGCCCGCCAAGGGCCCCCTCAAGAAACCTCGCCCGCTTCATCCTTCAGTGCCGCCAGCGCACCCCGCCACCCCAGCGTGGCGCACTTGATCCGAATCGGAAACTGCCGCACCCCCGCCAGCACCGCCAAGCCGCCCAGCGAGGCCTCGTCCACCGGCGCATCCGGGTCCGAAGTCACCATCGCCAGGTAGGCGTCAAACAACCGCTGCGCTTCCTCCAGCGACTTGCCAGCCACCGCCTCCGTCATCATCGAGGTCGCCGCCTTCGATATCGCGCAGCCGTCGCCCTGAAAAGCCACGTCGCTCACCCGACCTTCCGGGTCCAGCTTCAGAAAAATCTCGTAGCGGTCGCCGCAAAGCGGATTAAAGGCCACCTTGCTCCGGTCTGCGTCCGCCATCTTCCGGCAGTTGCGCGGATGCCGCACGTGGTCCATCACGATCGCTTCATGCTCTTTGCGGTTGTCGCTCATTAATGATCCCATGACTGTGGCGTTATCGGCCATTGGCCAAGTGGTCGCTGTCTTAATGTCCCCCTTCAAAGGGGCTGGCGGCCCCGAGCGTACCGAGGGGCAGACGGGGGATGTTAGTCCATTGCGTCAACGATACAAGTTTACTTCCGAATCCTCCGGTACGCACCGCGCCCGGCAACATCCCCCGGTTCGCGGCGGGAACACCACCGCGAACCACCCCCTTCAAAGGGGGACGGGGTAATCCCTGGGACACTCACCGCCGCCCGCCCCGCTTGTACGCTTCCACGCGATCCTGCATGGTCTCGCCCGCCGGATACGCCTCCGCGTCCCATGGGAAGGTCTTCAGTACAAAGGGCGGCACCAGCGTGCCATCGGTGATCGTCGCCAACAGATCACCCTTGGCGTTGAAGCGCACCTGATCGGGACTGATCGCCTGGCCCGGCGCGTTCAGCGCGCCGTTGTGCGCCGTCAGCACTTGCCGCCCCGCCGCCGGATCCCACAGCAGGAAGGTGCCGTCAAAGCTCGCCGAGGCCAGGCGGCTTCCGTCGGGCGAGAAATCCAGCGATGTCACATTGCTCGAGTGCCCGTCCCGCAAGGCCCCGCCCAGCGTCTTGCCCGCGAGCTCGTAAAGCTCGATCTCGCCGCTGCTGCCTCCCACCGCAAGGAGGGACTCATCCGCGTTGAAAGCCAGCGCGGTAATCCGGTTGCCAAAGCCCGTCGCGATCACCGTGCCCTCCCCGCCCGAGGCGGGCAACAGGTGCACGTTCAAGGTGTTGGCGTCCGGCTCCGGCTTCTCCCACTGGCTTGCCGCCAGCAGGTTCCCGCTGCCACTCCAGGCAAGGCGCGGCGCATCGGCCGACGCAAGGGTCGTCAAGGCCGTCACCGCGCCGCTGTCGAGGTTCATCACGTTGATGGCGTAGCGTCCCTTCTCCTCGGCCGGCGCCGCAAAGGCCGCGCGCGCCCCCGCCGCGTCCACCACGAATTCCCCCGCGATCGCTTGCTCCACGTCGCTCTCGCCCGTGGCCACATCCACCCGCCGCAGCGTGCCCTGCTGGCTCGCCAGCAGCCGCTGCCCGCCATTGAGCGGCGCGAACTGGGTCACGTTCTTCGGCAGCTTCACGCTGCCCACCGCGGCGCCATCCGGCAACGACCACACCCGCGCCACGTCCTCGCCCTCCGCAATCACATCGAGCGACGCGAGGTGCGCGCCGTCCGGGCTGAAGGCCACGTTGTTCACGTCGTCGGTATGCCCCGCCAGCGTGGCGATGCGGTAATCCGTGCGCGCGTCCCACAGCGCCACCGCCTTGCCCACCGGCGCCGCTGCCCATTCACGCCCGGCGTGGAAGGCCAGCGCAGGCGGCTGATAAAACGGCATCTCCGCCTTCAGGTCCCAGAGCTTCGTGCGGTACTTGAACGCCGTGCTCGCAAGGCCGTCGGCGGCGGGGGAGAGGGCTATCCCAAACACCGCCTCGTCGTGCCCCAGGAAGGTGTGTGCCAACCGAATCTTCGGCGTCTCGCCCGGCGTCAATTCCCACAGCTTGATCGTGCGGTCGCCGCTGGCCGTGTAGAAGCGCGTCCCCGAAGGATCCATCAGCACATGGCGCACCTTGTCGTTGTGCGCCTTGGCCGCATAGGCATATTCGCCCGTGGCCGTGCTCCACGCGCCCACGTCGCCGTCATCGGTGCCACCCACCACGATCCCCCCGTCCGGCGAGAAGGCCAGCGTGTTCGGCAGAATGAAGCGCGGCCCGCGTATCGTCTGCGTCTCCTGCATCGGCGCGCCGCTCCACACGCTGATGTAGTCGGCCATGCCCATCGCCAGCATCCCGCCGTCCGCCGTCATCGCCACGGAGTTGATGAAGTAAGGGTCCTTCACCACGCCGCTGCCCAGCGCGCTACCCGTGGCGAGGTCGATGACCTCGAACTGCCGCTCGAAGCCTTCCGCCCCAAACACCGGCTTCACCACGAAGAGCTTCGACGCATCCGCGCTCAGTTGCACGCGCGCGCCGTTGAACTGCTCGACGGCCGTGGTGAATACCTCGGCCTGCGAGTCCACGTTGATCACACGCACCGACTTGTCCGCGTTCAACATCGCCAGCAGTTTGCCGTCCGCGCTCAGCGACAGCTGCCGCTCACCCAGCCCCGCCGCGCGCGCCGGGGAAATCTCTTCCTCGTAGCGATAGACCTCGGTGCCGCTCTTGGCGTCCCACACATGCACGCCGTCCATGCCCAGCAGGGCCACGCGGCCGCTTGCCGCCGAGAAACCGAAGGCATAGCCGCTGCCCGCCTTCTGCTCGAAGAGCGTGTGAAGCAGTTCGCCCGTCGCCGTGTCATACACGTCCGTCTTGCCGAAGTCCGCCGCCGCCACCACGATGCCATCGCCATAGCCCACGTTCTGCCCGCCCGCCTTCAGCGTCATCCGGTCGGCGTTGGCCTCGCGCTGCATGAAGCCCCATTCCCAGTTGTTGTATTCCGGCGGGGCCTCGGCCAGCTGCGTGCGCGCCTTGTCGGGCAGGCGGTCGCCCATCGCGTTCTGCGCCAGGTTCACGTTGGCGAAATAGAGTTCCTCCCGCGCCTTGGCCTCGTTCTCCTTGGCGATGCCCTCCTGCCGGACGGCCTCATCGCGCTGCTCGCGAATCGCAAAGTAAGACCAGATGCCCAGCGCAATGACCGCGACAAGCCCGGCCGCCGCAGGCACCAGCCAGGTCCGGTTGCGCTTCACCCACCGCCGCACGATCTCCGCCATGCTGTATTCATAGGCGCTCACCAGTCCGCCCGAAATGAACTTCTCGATCTCGCTCGCCAGCTCGCTGGCAGTCTGGTAGCGGTCCTCACGCTTGCGTGCCATGGCCTTCGCCACGATCGCCGCCAGCTCCTTCGGCGCCTGCGGCTCCACCTCGAGCACGGGCTTCGGGTCGAACTGCTGCACCTTCACCAGGAACTCGCGCACGTTCATCCCGTGGTAAGGCGGCTTCCCCGTGAGGATGATGTAGAGCAGCGCGCCCAGTGAATAGATGTCCGCGCGCTCGTCCACCTCGTCGGTCTTGCCCGCGGCCTGCTCCGGCGGCATGTAGAACGGCGATCCGATGGTCTGGCCATACATCGTCTTCGCGGTCGCCTGCGTGTCGCCCACCTGCATCACCTTCACCGTCTCGCGCAGGCCGCTCTCGTGGATGTCCACCTCGCCCTTCACCTTCGCGATGCCCCAGTCGATCACCACCGTCTCGCCGAACTCGCCCACCATCATGTTCATCGGCTTGATGTCGCGGTGGATCACGCCCCGGCTGTGCGCGTAGGCAATCGCCTGGCAGATGTTCAGGAAGTGCGTCAGCAGCAGCAGCCGGTCGCGAAGGTCCTTCGCCTCCTTCAGCTTCTCCTCAATCGACAGCCCCCGCACGAACTTCATCGTGTAATAGATCGTGCCATCTTCCCGGTAGCCCAGCTCGTAAATCGGGATGATGCTCGGGTGCTCCAGCTGCCCCGTCACGTGGGCCTCCTGCAGGAAGCGCGCGATGATCGGCACTGTCAGCAAGTCCATCGTCGGCGCGCCCGTGCGGGTGCGCGTCTTCGTACCTCCCGGCACCCGGTCCGGAAGCAGCGTCTTCAGCGCGATGTCGCGCCCCAGGTGCTTGTCGTGCACCAGCGTGATCTGCCCCATGCCCCCCGAGCGAAACACCTTGATCTGCTGATACCGCCCCGGATGCTCGCTCACTGCCGGCACCGGCATGTCCGAACGCGGCCGGCTGCCCGGCTTGCCATGCAGCCCCACCAGCGTCACCGAGTCCGCCGGGTTGCGCTGCATCGGGATCGTCCCCGCGTCGCTCGCCCCGTCCTGCGAGGCAATCGTGTCCATCTGCGATCGCTCGCCCATCGTCGGCGCCGTCGAAATTGTTTCCATCGCCGAGCGGTCGCCCGTGTTCACCGTGTCCATCTGCGAGCGGTCGCCCGTGTTGATCGTATCCATGTGCGAGCGCGCCCCCGCGTCCGCCGTCATCACCGTGCCCGCGTTCGACGGGTCCAGCATCGCCCGCCCCACCAGCGTCTCCGCGTGCGACGCGTCCCCAAACAACGACTGCCCCAGCGCATGCAACGAATCCGGGTCCGCGTTCACCGCCTTCAGCGCCGGCTCCAGCCCGCCGTGCTGCTGAATGGTCTGGTCCACGCTGGTCTCCAGCGCCTTGCGGTCCTCCTCCGATATCGTCCCCGCCGCCACCAGCAACGAACCCAGGTCATGCTGCATCTGCACCGTCTGCTCCGCCATCGACGCCAGCTCGTCCAGCGGCACCTTCTTGTTCCGTACCGCCAACAAACCAAACAGCAGATTGCGCTCTTTCATGGCATGCCTCCCCTGTGCCGCGCCGGGCGGCGCGCGCCAGCGCCTCATCCTAAACGCCCGCCCCGCGCAAACGCCAGCCCCGCCTTGCGCAACTCCCGCCCTTTGTGGAACCATACCCGGCGGTCATCGAACCAGCACGGGGGATCTCATGAGCGACGCACATCAGCGGATACTGGGCACGATTCTCTCGAATCTCCCCGGCATGCTCGCCCTCAAGGACAAGAAGCTCGCCTATACCGTGGCCAACCCGGAGTTTTGCCAGTTCCTCGGCAAGGGCCCGGCCGAGATCATGGGCAAGACCGACCAGGAGCTTTTCCCCGAGGCCGAGGCCGCCGCCTGCGCCAAAGAGGATCAGGCCGTCCTCAAGAGCGGCATGGCCCGGGATAGCGAGCTGCAGCTCACCGGCAAACAGGGCACACGCTGGTTCGAAGTCTCCCGCGCCGCCATCCTCGACGAGAAGGGCGACCCCGCCGGCGTCATGTTCACGGCCTACGACCGCACCGAATTCAAGGCGCGCGAAGCCGTCGTCCAGTCCGCCGAGGCCCGCGTCACGGCCGCCGAGCAGCAATCCGCAGAAGCCGCCCAGCGCATCGCCGCCGCCGAGTCCGCCGCCGAAGCGGCCCAGGCACGCCTCGCGGAATTGGAGCAGGGCAGCGCCTCCCAGAAGGCCGCCGTCGAGGGCATGCTTCAGGAAAAGGCCGCCCTGCAGGACCAGCTCGTCGCGTTGCAGCAGCAGGCGTCCGAGGCCGGCCAGGCCGCCACCGATGCCGCCACCAAGGCGGACGCCCTCGCCCAGCAGCTCGAGGCCGCCCAGGCCCAGGCCGCCGCCGCGCAGGAAGCCCTGCGCCAGCAGTTACTGGCCGCCGAGCAGGAGCGCGACGCCGCCCGCCAGCAGCTCTCCGACCTCGCCGCCCGCCAGGCCGAGGCTGCCCAGCTTGCCAAACAACTCGCCGATCGCTTAGGCTCCTGACGCATCCCGTCCCGGGGTCCGCGCCCAACACGATTCTCCTCCAGAGGTCGTCCCGGCCGCGCCGTCAAGCGTTTCCCCTGCGCTAACTCCTTTTCAGCAAGCCACTAACCTGCAATCAACAGGCACAAAGTATGCTTGCCCCAGTAGTCTGTGGGGATTAACAACGTGTCCTACGCCCGGATGCCCGCATCCGTTATGCCTCCCAGACGAGGCAACAGGAGCAGTATCGTGAACAAACGTGGATTCTTGATCGACATGGACGGGGTGATTTACCGCGGCAACGAGATGATTCCCGGCGCCATTGAATTCGTGGCCGCCCTCTGCGCCAAGAAGATCCCCTTCCTCTTTCTCACCAACAACAGCCAGCGCACCCGCCGCGACATGGCCATGAAGCTCAACCGCATGGGCTTCGAGGTGCAGGAAGAACACATCTTCACCTGCGCCATGGCCACCGCCCGCTATCTGGCCAGCCAAAAGCCCGGCGGCACCGCCTTCGTCATCGGCGAGGGCGGCCTGCTCAACGCCCTACACAACAACGGCTACAGCATTGTCGACTCCGACCCCGACTACGTGGTGGTGGGGGAGGGGCGCACCCTCAACTACGAGATCATCGAGCAGGCCGTCAACATGGTCAACAAGGGCGCCAAGCTCATCGCCACCAACCTCGACCCCAACTGCCCCACCCCCGGCGGCATCCGGCCTGGATGCGGCGCCATCACCGCCATGCTCGAATCCGCCACCGGCGTCAAGGCCTTCAGCGTCGGCAAGCCCAGCCCCATCATGATGCGCGACGCCCGCAAGGAGCTCGGACTCAGCGCCGCCGAAACCACCATGATCGGCGACACCATGGAGACCGACATCCTCGGCGGCGTACAGATGGGCTATCGCACCGTGCTCGTCCTCTCCGGCGGTACCCGCCGCGACGACCTCCGCCACTACGCCTACCAACCCGACATCGTCGTCAACTCCATCGCCGACCTCATCACCTCCGAATACCTCGGCACCAGCCAGGCGGCATAGCAACAGTAAATACTTGACAGGACTTGAAATCCTGGCCGAAGTTGTCTATACTGCCGATTGTAGCCGGGGTTCCGCATGCACCATATGCGGTATCCCACCGAAAAGATAAAGGGCGTACAGGTCCATGACGGCGGCTTGAAATGAGCAACGGCATGGGGCTATAGTACGCTCCATTGCGTGAAAGCGGCTTTGAGGAGAAGCCGCTACAGCGGAGAGGAAATAGACGGATTGCGGAAGGAACGGAGGGGTTTTTGACCACTCCCGCTTCAACGGCATAGCCCGTCGAGCCCGATCTCAACTGGGAGCAGAAAGGAGGAATGCGCGCCAGAGCTGCAATATGGGGCAGCCACACTCCACGGATCGGATCACTCACGGTACCTATAAGTCACATCAAGTAGCACGCCTGTGTTGGGCAGTGCCGCGCCGGAATGTCCGGAGCGTACAGGAAAACTTCCGGCCTAAGAACCGGAGTACCATAAGGAGCAACGCATAATGCGTTCTTTCAAGACTTTCGCGATTGCGGCCGCGCTCATGGGTTTGGCTTCCGCCTCCTATGCCGAGCTGCAGAACGTCGAAGTGGGCGGCCAGATCCGTATCCGCGCCAACTACTACGACGGTGACGACACCTTCAATGACCTGAGCTACGTCGAGCAGCGCACCCGTCTGAGCGTGAAGGCCGACTTCACCGACGAAGTGAGCATGTTCATTGAGCTCGACGAGTACGGCATCTGGGGTGATTCCCTGCGCAGCAACTACTTCACGGGCGCCGATGGCGACAACGCCGTTGCCGACGAAGTCTCCCTGTACCAGGCCTACATCCAGGCTGACGAAATGTGGGGCACCCCGCTTCGTCTGCGCGTGGGCCGTCAGGAGCTTAGCTTCGGCAGCGAGTGGCTCGTGGGCACCAACGACACCTCCAGCGGCTTCTGGGGGCTGAGCTTCGACGCGATTCGCTTGGACTACATCACCGATGAGTTCAGCGTCGCGGCGTTCATCAGCCACCTGGCCGAAGGTGGTGGCGATGGCTTCCTTGAGGACGACGTGTTCTTCGCTGGCGTTTACGGCAGCTACACGGGCCTCGAGGACATCACCATCGACGCCTACTACATGGCCGTGGTTGACGAGGATCAGGGTGGCACCGGGCTCGTCCCGACCGCCGCTTATGCCCTCGGCACCTACCCGATTGGCCGTCAGTGGGGCGTGGCTGATCCCGGCTTCCTTGCCTGGAACAACCCCCTCGACCGCAACATCGAAGACACCACGATCCACACCATTGGCCTCCGCGGAGCTGGCACCTACGGTGCGTTTGATTTCGAAGCTGAGATCGCCTACCAGTTTGGGCAGGTTGAAGTGCACAATCCCTTCAACTTCTTCTTCTGGGACATCGGTCAGACCAGCGACAAGGAATACGGTGAACTGGGTGTGAACCTGGGCGCCGGCTATACCTTCGACGCTTCCTGGACCCCCCGCATCGGCCTTGGCTTCGCCTACTTTGGCGGCGCCGACGAAGAGAACCAGGCCAGCCCCTTCGACTGGCAGGAAGACCTCTCCTTCAACCGCCTGTTCTCCAACTGGGAGTACAGCGAGTTCATCGAGAACACCGACCTGTCCAACGCGTTCATCTTCACGGGTAGCCTGAGCGCCAACCCGACCGAAGCCATCGCGCTGAGCCTCTACGCCGCTTACTTCATGAGCGACGAGGAGCCGGACTACGGCTGGTTCTGGAACCTGTGGGAAGACACCGACGCCCACCTTGGCTGGGAACTGGGTCTGTATGCTGAGTACAACTACAGCGAAGACCTCATCTTCCGCGCCGGCTTCGCCACCTTCTGGGCTGGCGACGGCTACAGCTACGGCGGCCACGATTGGCCCTTCGGCTTCCTCGACCGCCTTGGCAACGCCCACACGGGCAACGGTCTCTACTCGTCCGCCGCTCCGGACGACAACGAGACCTACCACTACATCTATGTTGAGACCGAGCTGAAGTTCTAATCGCGGCAACGCGGTAGACTTCGCAACGTCGAAGCAAGCATTCGCCCCCGCGGGTTCGCCCGCGGGGGCGTTCGCTTTTCCCCTCCCCGCCAACCTAACCCGCTGCGCGTGCACCGGCCCGCCTTGCCGGGTAGAATGTCTCCTCCCCGCCCTGGCACACCCTCGGCGCAGGCATCGCAGAAAGACCGGGCATCAAGCAACGACCAGAGACTCACGGAGCAACAGCGGCAGCATGGATTCGAGCGAACTCGTTCAGCGGATAGGAACGCGCGACTACACCGTCGGCGTGGTGGGCCTCGGTTACGTGGGCATGCCCCTCGTGCTGGCCTTTTGCGAACAGGGCTTTCGCGTGCTCGGCTTCGACATCGACCCCGACAAGGTCTCCCTGCTCGAGAAGGGGGGAAGCTACATCAGCCATCTGCCCGGGGAACGCATCGCCCCGCTGATACAGCGCGGCGCATTCACCCCCACCACCGACTTCGCCCGCACCGCCGAGGCCGACGCCCTGCTGCTATGCGTGCCCACGCCCCTCACGCCCCAGCGCGACCCCGACCTCAGCTACATCGTCAACACCGCCCGCTCCATCGCGCCCCACCTCCGGCGCGGTCAGCTCATCGTGCTCGAATCCACCACCTACCCCGGCACCACCGACGAAGTGCTCCGTGCCGAGCTCGAGACCTCGGGCCTGCGCGCCGGTGTCGATTTTCTCCTCGCTTATTCGCCCGAGCGCGAAGACCCGGGCAACCCCGACTACACCACCAGCGGCATTCCCAAGGTCGTCGGCGGCATGGACCCCGCCGCGCTTGACGTGGCCGACGCCCTCTACCGCCAGATTGTCGTGCGCACCGTGCGCGTCTCCGACAACCGCACCGCCGAAGCCGTGAAGCTGCTGGAAAACATCTTTCGCAGCGTCAACATTGCCCTGGTGAACGAACTCAAGATCGTCTACGACCGCATGGGCATCGACGTGTGGGAGGTCATCGAGGCCGCCAAGTCCAAGCCCTTCGGCTTCATGCCCTTCTATCCCGGACCCGGCCTCGGCGGCCACTGCATCCCCATCGACCCCTTCTACCTCAGCTGGAAGGCCCGCGAATACGGCGTCTCCTCGCGCTTCATCGAACTCGCCGGCGAGGTGAACACCGCCATGCCCCGCTATGTGCTCGACCGGCTCGCCGCCCTGCTCAACGACGCCGAGAAACCCCTGCGCGGATCACGCATCCTCGTGCTCGGCGCCGCCTACAAAAAGAACGTGGGCGACGTGCGCGAGTCCCCCGGAATCACCCTCATGGAAATGCTGCTCGAACGCGGCGCCGAAGTCCGCTACAACGACCCCCACGTCCCCGCGCTGCCCCCTATGCGCAAGCACGACCTCGACATGGAATCCACCCCCCTCACCGACGAGATCCTCCAGGACGCCGACTGCGTCCTCATCGCCACCGCACACGACGACTACGACTACGACTACATCGTCCGGAACGCCCAACTCGTCCTCGACACCCGCAACGCCACCGCCAACGTCCAACACGGCCGCGAGAAAATCTACAAGGCCTAGCCACGATCACCTCCGTCAACGTGCTACAATGGCCACGAGGAATCGAACCATGGCCTTGTCAACGCTGGACCTACCAATCCCCGCCATAGCGGAGTTGTGCCGCATGTTTCAGGTACGTGAGCTCGCGGTGTTCGGGTCATACCTGCGTGACGATTTTTCCCCCGAGAGCG
>JBJOID010000100.1:0-29217 GCA_046047315.1 Candidatus Hydrogenedentota bacterium
CGATACGTGCCTTCTTCAAGGCGCTGCTTGGCCTGTTCCACCCGTTCGTCCCGGATCTCGCTGTCTTTCAACTCGGCCGCGAGCCGCGCCACGGCAGACGCTTCCCGCGCCTCCGGGCTGATCTCGACCCGGTCCTCACCCGCAGGCGCCGTCTCCGGCGCGGCAATCCCGCGATTACGCGGCGCACCCGATGCCGCCCCTGTGGGCTCGCGCAGCCCTTGGATATAGCCAACCGTGACCATTCCCTGTCTCCAACGCCGCGCCATCCTTGGCTTGGCCTCTATCTTCGTTATCGGCGGAAAGGGGGGCCGACTTTAGCGGGAGGGGGCTTAGCGGCTGGAAGCCAGCAGGCCATGTGTCGTATACATTACATGTGGCGCCATGATGGCGCATGGAGGGGAATCTGCCGTGGGACGCTTCGTGGTCCAGTTCAAGTGCCATAGCACCGGACATTGCTGCAAGGATGTTATCTGCCTGCCGACGCCGTGGGACGTGGTGCGGATAATCCGGGAAACGGGGGCCAACCCGGCGGAGTTCCTTGACTTCATCACGCCGGACGACATCCGGGGGGTGGACAAGGACGACCCCACCTGGCTGGACGTGAACGGCCAGAAGTACATGATGGCCCTCTTCCGCGACGCCAAGGGGTGCTTCTTTCTGGAGGAAGGCACGCATTATTGCGGCATCTATGAGTCGCGCCCCCTACTTTGCCGCCTCTATCCTATGAAGCTGCTGGAGACGAAGGAGGGCGCCTTCAAGGGATTCGGGCTGCACAGCGACGTGGGGTGTCCGAAGAATCGCGACGGCGAGATGGACTCGGAGAAACTCTACGCCATATATAAGGAAGACCGGGGCCATCACGACGACTATGACGAACTGGTGGAGGTGTTCAACCAGCGCCAGTATCCGGGGAAGAAGCCGGAGGACTTCATCGACATGTTCTTCTCACCCGGCTCCCGGGCCGCATTGCGCGCCACGGCCTGATGGAAACTTGTGGATAGCCTGCGGGATGAATGCCGCAAGCGACAAATAGCGGAATTGACATGACTAATAAAAGTGATAAATTGATACGCATGGATGGTTGACTTAACCCAACCCTCATGCTATAGTCCGCGCACTTCGGAGAGGAGTGGCGGGGCTGACCAGCCGGCCAACAACTGGAAGAGAAAGAGAATAGACGGGTCTGTGTGCCTCGTGGACCCAAGCTCTCTGTACCGTCCCAGGAGCAATTGCCCTTGATGAAGACATGGACCGTGATGCTGATTCCGAATGATCGGAGCAGCACGCGCACAATGACTGTATCGGCGTTTCACTTCGTGGCTTTGCCGGTGGTCTTTGCCTTGCTGGCTTTCGCCGCGGCGGTATTTTTCGCCCGGCAGTATGCCATCAGCGCGGAACACCAGCAGCTGAGGGAAGCTTACCGCGCGCTGGAGATCCGCGCCGCGGCCGAGCGGAGCCAGCCTGCGGCTGCGCCTGCAGCGACACCGGCCAGCGACGCACTCAGCGACGAGCAAATCGCCGAGATTGAAGCGCGGCTGCGCGCGGAGTACGAATCCAGCATCTCCGCCATCACCTCGGAACTGAACGATCTCTACGACATGGAGGCCAAGGCCCGGGACATCACCGGCATGGCCCCGCGCAAGCGCGCTCCCGTCGAGGAGAGCTCGGCCAAAGGCAACGGCAAGGGCGGTCCCGAGTCCTTCGGCAGCTACGTATACAGCACCATCGACGAATCGTTACGGCCGCCGCATGTGATCTACGGTCTTTCGCGTCCATCGGCCGATTTGATTCTTCAGGAAATCCGCCTGCGCCGCCAGAGCATTCAGTATCTGGTGAGCGACATGGAAGCCGCCTCTGACAAGGTGCAACGGATTCCATCCATCTGGCCGCTTAAGGGCACGCGCGGCAAGATCACTTCGCGCTTCGGCTACCGCCGCGACCCCTTCAACTACCGCCTGCGCCACCATGACGGCGTGGACGTGTCGGCCCCGACGGGCACCCCCGTGGTGGCGACCGCCAAGGGCGTGGTGACTTTCGCAGGCCGTGACGGCGACTACGGCAACGTGGTTCGCGTCGACCATGGCAATGGTATTCAAACGTGGTATGCCCACTTGTCGGCCATCTCTGTGAAGAAGGGAGACAAGGTCTCCCGTCAGGACGAGGTGGGCAAAGTGGGAAGCACGGGCCGCGCCACCGGGGCGCACCTCCACTTTGAAGTTCATGTAAACGGCCGGCCGGTGGACGGCGAGAAGTATCTGGATTAACACACGCATGCTGGACGCGCTCAAGGCCAAGGGATTCAACGAAAACAAGGTGGCGACCATCATCGGTCCGGGAACCCGCATCAAGGGGGAACTCAGCTCGCAGGGCACCATTCGCATCGAGGGCATCGTCGAAGGACAGGTGCAAAGCTCCGACACCATCGTGGTGCAGGAGAACGGCAAGGTGAAGGCCGACCTCATCGGCGGCCAGGTGGTTATCAGTGGCGAAGTGCATGGCAACGTGTTCGCCCATGAGCGCCTCGAGATCACCGAGCAGGCGAAGGTCTACGGCGACATCACCTCGCCGCGCATCAGCATCGCCGAGGGCGTGGTCTTCGAGGGCAAGTGCACCATGAAAGCCCCTCCCCAGCAGAAGCAGCTTCCCCAGCAGGGTGGCGAAAAGCAGCAGGCTCAGCCCGCCAAGTCCTGACCCTGAGAAAGAAAACCATCAACGCCGGAGCGTTTCATCGCTCCGGCGTTTCTTATTCATCCTGCAGGGGAATGTTACTCACGCCGAGCAGCCCCGGGTGGAGACGGTTGCCCGAAGCCTCGAAGTCGATGGCGGCGGTTTCGTGGCGGCGGCCCGATTCGTGCCATCCCTCGAAATAGACGGCATACCGATATCGCGGCGGAGTGCCCGGCGAAAGCGCCCGTCCGCCGGAGAGCACCAGGTTGCCTGAGAGAACGATGTCCCGGTAGGGCGGGTTGCTGTCCAACTGCCCCTTGAAGAAGGCGATGGCATAGCTGCTGGGAGCGTCGGGCTCGCGGCCGCCCCAGTTCCAATACTCGTTGCCGTGCCCGTAGTCCGCGATGATGTTGCCGGAAATCACAAGCCCGGCATCACCGTTCCACGCGCGTTCCGCTGTACCGTCCTTGGCTGCCTCGCCGCCATGCGACGCCGCGCCCGGATTGAAGACCATCCCCCAGAGGTCAGCGCCGCTGATGGTGTTGCCCGTCACGGAGACCCCGTAGCTCCCGTGCGTGGCCTTGACGCCAATCATGCAGCGGTCGATGAGGTTGTCGGCGACCACGGCATAATCGCAGTGGAGGTCCACCGCCTGGGCGGCGTTCACAATCAGGTTGCCCCGGATGATGGTGTGCCGCGAATGCTCGGGCCCGGTGACCACGATGGCGGAGCCCTGATGCCAGTTGTCCACGTAACCACGCTTCGCCACGCCGCGCGCCAATTCTCCGGGATTCAACGGCTGGTTGCCGTCCGTCAATTGACCAAGGCGATGGGACTCCTTCAATTCCGGAGCGGGAATATAGCGATCCTCGATGACCCGGTTGTCGGCGATGAGGGTGTGTACGCTGTTGTCCACGCCAATGCCCGCGCCATCGATGCAGTGAAAGGCGTAACCGTAGAGCGGCGAGGTGGTGCGATCATCAATGCCAATGGCCTTGTAGTTCACGATCTCGCAGCCGGTGATGCTGGTGTTTTCGCAACCACTCAAGCGAATGGCCGCCGCCTGGGATTGATTGTCAACGACGCGCACCGAGCGGACCTGCAGTCCGCGCGCCTGGTCGGCACGAAGGGCGGACTCGGTTGCGGGCGGTTGGCCGGCGGGACGGGTCAAGGTCACGCCTTCGATGGTGACGCCGCGCGCCCCTTCGACGCGCACGATGGGCTGGGCGGGATCGGTCTGAACGATTACTCCGCTGCCCGACAGTCCGGCGCCATCTGTGGTCAAGTGGATTGGAGCGGCTATTTCGTGCACACCCGGCGGGACGACGATCACTTGACCCGGCTTAGCGGCCACTTCCTCAAGCAGGAGGAAATCGGAGGCGCCACTGGGCACCGCCGCGAGAAGCAAGCCTAGCGATAACAACAGGCGTGGCATAGGAACCTCCGGCCGGCGGGTGCTATGCCGACAACAACACCCTAACCCGGCGTATCCGGGCTTTGCCAGCCTCGCACGATTGAGGATCGTTAGCGCCACCACGACATGGGGTACCCGTCGCCGCGATGGTCGAACATGTCCAGGCGCACGTTCATGGGACCAGGCGCCTTGGCGACCTTGATCAGCACGGTGTTGCGGCCCTGCTTGAGCACGGTTTCGGCCACCGCGGCCGGGGGCGTTTCGTCGCGCTCGAAATGTTCCGGGCGGTGGATGACCTGTTTGCCATTGATCCACACCTTGAGCGCGTTGGGACTCGACGCGCGCAATTCGGCCATGCCGCGCTTTTCCGCGTTGAACTCGGCGTAGGCGTAGGCCACACTGAAATCCTGCCGGGGCACAGGCTGGGTGGGCGGCGAGAGGGCGGCGGTGAGGTCAAGCGTAAACAGTGCGGACGCCTGGGTGTACCACGGCTTCCATCGGGCCACGCGCCGCCACCCCGGGTAGGCCGCCTCCAACTCGATTTCCTTTTCCGGCGGGTAAACGTCGCCGAAGCCCTCCATGTTGGGATTCGGGAATTCCCCAATGACCAGCCAGCGGCGCACGCGGTCGCGGCGTTGCGCGCGCAGCCACTCAACGGCGCGCTGATCCACGGGCAGCGGCTGGCGCGGCGGCAGGGAGCGGCGGCCAAAGTGGCGGGCCAGATTCAGGAAGGCCCGGTGCGCCAGCGGGTCCTCCGCGATATGCTCCATGATCTTGAAGCACACGAACACGATGCGCCCTTGGCCATAGCGGCAGTCCATCACGGTGTGACGCGGCAGGCCCTGCTCCGCCGGGCTGGCGGAATACCACCCCGCGATGGCCTCCTCCGATTCGCCAAGCAGGCCAAAGGCGGGCACGGTTTCGCGATAGGGCTGGCGCAGGAAGCCGCGCGCGGGCAGGGCGTCCCAGAGCGGATGCTGGCGCGTGAAAGGATGGTGCAGACGCCCGGCACCGGCCAGCATCTCCACCTCGATGCGGGGCAGCCCCTCGACCCGGTCGGCCAGCTCGTTCCAATCGCGCGGGGGACTGAAGACCAGCAGCACGGCGCCGCCGTTGACCTGCGCGAGGGACTGCATCAATTCATTGTCGGGATAGGCGAAGACACTGTTGCCCGCCGGCGGCAGCAAATGGATGGGGGCGAGCAGGCTGTCGAGGATGGCGACCGAGCGCAAACGTCGCGCCCACTCTTCGCGTGTGTCCACGAGGCACACGCGGGGCCGCTCCTCGGGCAGCGCCTCCATCACGTGGAATTCGAACACGCTGTCGCCCAGCACCTTGTCGTCCTGCATGAGACGCACCACGAAACGGTGGCGGCCCGTGGAACCCGAGGCGGCGACGCTGCCGGTCCACAGCTCCTTGCCATGCTTGGGTATGCGCAGCAGGCGACGCTTCTTCCAGAGCACCTGGTTGGTGGGCCCGATCACCTGAAGGAAGACCTCGCCGCGCCCCTCGATGCGGACATCGTTCAAGAGAGACACATTGACGCGGACCTCCTCGCGAACGCAGAGCGTGCTCTTTTCCATCTGGATGACCGGGCGAATCGGGCGCTGCAAGGCCTCTAGGATGCGCAGCGCGTGGCGAGGCGCGCCGGTCGCATCGGCGATGGAGCTTTCCGGCCAGGCGCCAAAGGGAGTCAGGCCGCGAAGCCAATAACCCGCGACGCGGGGATTCAGGCGGAAGGCGTCGATGGGATAGCGCACCGCCTCGCACTGGAGTGACTGGCTTGCGGCGAGCAGGTCCTCCGGCGAGTCGCAGACGCCGTCCAATTCCGCGGGGAGGGAATCCGGCGCCTTCTCCAGGCCGAAGGCGCTTAGCGCCTCAATGATGACGAGGCGGCCGGGCGCGCCGATACGCTTCCAGTAACTCTCCAGTTCCGCCTCGAAGGGCGGGGCCGCAAGGAAGGTGAAGGTCTGGACGGGCTCCGCCTGTGTCTTTCGGGGGCGATAGAAACGCGGGCCCTCTCCGGGCTGCATGGCGCTGACCAGCGTAAGCCGGGAGGCGTCCTCCCGCCAGAGCGGTTCGAGGAGCGCCTCGGCGTCGTCCCCCGCACCGGCCCAGTAGGCTACGAGGCTGGGATGATGATGGGCCGCGTCGGCGAGGGCGCGCGCGCCGTCCTTCGTGAGGGCGCCGGGCAACTGCAGGAAAATCAGCAGGCCCAGTTCATCCGCCGCGTCGAGCAGGGCGTTGTCCAGCCAAAGCAGGCGCAGCGCATTGAGACGCGACTGTTTGAGGTTTTCGATGAGCGCCTTTGGGTTCACCTCGCCCGGCGCGGCAAGCGGGGCATGCCAAACGCCCCGCGCCTGGATGGGCCGTGCGTTGAGGTGGAACTGATCTTCCTTGACGGTGAACTCGCGCAAGCCGAAGGGGACGCGCACGCGATCCGCAGGGGCATCCCCGGCGGAGAAGTCAACCACGACGGCGTAGCGATGCGGCGACGAAAGCGACCAGGGCGTGGCCTCGGGAATCTCGAGTGTGGCCCGGACCTGCTCGCCTTCGATCTCCACATGCGCGGGCGCTCCCTCCACCTGAATGTGGAAACGCCCCGGGGCATTCGCCCCCACCTCGACCTCGATCTGCTTGCGGCGCGCGTCGGGCCAGATACGAACCTGCTCGATGCGAAACTTGGGGAACGCGCGAAGCGCCACCTTGCCCAGCAGGGCGGGACGGGTAAAGTGCGCGGGATCGATGCTGCTCTGCCACGCGGAAACGGCGGGCTGCCCGGGAGCGGCGGTCTCGTCGAAACGCACCGTGACGACGTTCTCACCCGGCTTGAGCAGGGCGGTAACCGGAATCTCGGCGGGCAGGAAGGCATGGGCGCAGACGCCCGCTTTTCGCCCGTTCAACCAGACGGTGAAGGGACGCGTGGCTCCTTCGAAATGAATCTCATACTCCGCGGGCGCTTCATCTGCAGGAAGCTCGACAACGCGATGCCAACACGGAAGACCGTCGGCGGCGGAGGCAGGCATTGCGGCGGGCGGAATCTCCGCGCGTGTCACGGGAGGCTGCGCCCCTGAAGAGTCGGTCATGAACCATTCGTCGGATATGCACCAATCGCGCCGCATTGCCTTCAACTTTCCGGTGTGTCTCTAAAGATTCTTCCGCTGTTGGCGGTAGTGTACGCCGCCGCCGGACGCATCCGCAACGCGACGCGGAATCAAGCGGTGCCGGGCGATCCCTGCTCGGGAATCGACACAAGGATCTTGTCCACGCGCAAGCCGTCGGTGTCCATGATTTCGAAGGCCAGCCCGCCGCACAGGAACTTGTCACCCGTCACCGGGACACGGCCCAGCTTGTCCATCGCGAAACCGCCCATGGTGTGATACGACGTATCAAGGGCGTCCTCATCCATCTCCCAGGGAAGGTGGTCGCGGAACTCGGCGATGGAAAGCAGGCCATCCACCAGCAGCGAACCGTCGTCACGCACGTGGACGGAGTTCTCGTCGTCCGCGCCCGCATCCTGCACTTCGCCCACGATGGCCCGCAGGATGTCGCTCATGGTCAACATGCCGACGAGGCCGCCGTATTCATCGACCACGAAAAGCACCGGCTTGCGGTGTTCCTTGAACAATTCAAGCGAGCGCAATGCCGAAGCGGACTCAGGCACAAAGACGCCTTCGATGACTTGCGTCTCCAAGGGAACGGGTTGCGGCGCGAGCAGATTGCTCAAGACGTCCTGCGAGCGGAGGAAGCCCGCGATGTCGTCGAGCTCGTCGCGGGCGGCGGGATACAAGGTGTGCCCGGACGCGAGGATGGTCTCGCGCGCCTCCGCCGGCGTGCCATTGAGATCGATCCAGTCGATCTCCGTGCGGGGCGTCAGTATGGCGCCAACGCGAAGATCGTCCAGGCGAAGCACGCTCTCGACCATCCGCTTTTCGACAATGGCGAGCTGCCCCGCCTTGGTGCCCTCGTTGAGGATGCTGCGGATTTCCTCGTCCACCAGCACGGGCTCGTCCGGCAGGCGCAGGTTCGCGATGCGCAGGAGGCCGTCCGTCGAGCGGGTAAGCAGGAAGACAAGCGGCGAGAATATCTGGGCAAGGAGCCAGAGCGGGCCGGACAACGCGGACGCGTAGGCGTCGGGCCGGGTGAGCGCCAGGCGCTTGGGGATCAGCTCACCGAAGATGAGGGTGAAGTAGGTAATCACGACCACCACGACACCGATGCCGACGGTCTCGCTATAGGGGGCAAGCATGGGGACGGTGGAAGCCATGGCCTCCACTTCATCCGCCAGCGCCGCGCCGCCCACCACGCCGGTGAGCACCCCGATCATGGTGATGCCCACCTGGATCGCGGAGAGCAGGCGCGTGGGATTTTCGAGCAGCCGCAGGGCCGTCTTGGCGCCCTGCTGGCCTTTCGACGCGCGCTGTTCCAGCTTGGCCTTGCGTGAGGACACAAGGCTCATTTCCGCCATCGCCAGCAAACCGTTGATGAGTATCAGGACACAGAGAACCGTCAGTTCCATGCCGAGTCGCCCCAAGGGACGTTTTCCTTTCTAAGCGGCCCAATGGGCCAGAAGGTCAGTCGATATCCAGTTCGACTGAGAAGACGTGCTCGCCGGTGCGGGCGGTCTTGTGAATCCACTCCCCGTTCGCACCCATTACCCCGCTGGCGATGTTGAGTTCGCCCGTGGGCACACAGGCGTTCACGGTGACGATGGGGCAACCCGCCTCTTTCGCGCGCAGGCGCAGATTCGTCTCATAGTAGTCGCGGTACTGCGGGTCCGTGCCGGAGTGGTTCAGGTGGAAAATGACCTGTGCGCCCAGCGTCTTGCCCAGCCGGTAGCTCAGGCGGTTGTCGGGATAAGGGCCGAATCCCGGCGCCACCCAGAGGTCGTTGCCAATCAGGCAGCCGAAGGTCAGGTCGCCCTTGTTGAAGACATTCAATTCCTCGCCGGGCCGCGCCCAGGCGCGATCCGACTCGGTCGGCACCAGCTTGTCGTAGCTGCCCATCACTTCGCCATCGTCGCCGAACACCCGCGCCTGGATGTGGCTGTGCCCGTCGTAGCGGGCGCCCGTGCCGATGATGGCGGTGGTGTAGCTCTTGCGGCACATCACGCCGATCTTGTCCCAGGCCTCGGCTGTGCGGGAATCGCTGAAGTCGTTGTTGTATCCGGTCAGCGCCATCTCCGGGAAAACGATGATGTCGCAGTCGCTGTGCTCGATCAGGTTCAGCAGTCGCGGAAGGTTGTCGTCCTTCTTCGGCTTCACTTCCATCTGGACACCGGTAATACGAATAGTGCTCATAACATCAACCTCCTTGGACTTGTCATCAGCCTAGCACACGGGGCGGGGGCGACGCATGGCGTCATCCTCCAGCCTCCGCGGCAAGGGTTTCTTTGAGCGCGGCCAGCCTTGGGGACAGCATGACGCGGTATATCTCGGGGTTGCGCAGTCGCTTGAACTCCTCCGGCAGGGCGGCAATCTGTGCCTGGGCGCGGGCGCGTATGGCCTCCGCGTTCTCGGGAGGATTCAGCCGCACGCCGTCGCGCATGACAGGCCGCAGCAGATGTTCGCTGGAGGCGGCCAGACCGAGCGGGGCCTGCCGGTGGGTGTAGGCCCGGTAGCACCCGACGACGTTCCCCGACTCGGGCAGGCTTTCGTCGGCGAGGCCAATAAGGTCCCCGAGGGGATTGCCCTGGGGATCATAGTAGCGGACGAGATCCTTGCGTCCGGGGTCGGTGGCCTTTTCGGGGTTGGAGGAAACCTTGAGCCGGGGGACGATCTCTCCCCCACGCTCGGCGGCCACCATCTTGTAGACGCCATTGAGGGCGGGATGATCGCTTGCGGTGATCAGATGGGTGCCCACACCCCAGGCATTGATCTTCGCGCCCTGCCGCTTGAGGTCGGCGATGAGGTCCTCGTCGAGATCGTTCGAGCCGATGATGAGCGGATCATCGAGGCCCGCCTCGACCATCATGCGGTGGGCCGCTTTGCTAAGCTTGGCAAGGTCGCCGGAATCGAGACGGATAGCGGGACGGGCCGGGTGCCCCGCCGCGTGCATCTCCTTGAAGACCTGGATGGCGTTGGGCACGCCGCTGCCGAGGGTGTCGTAGGTGTCGACCAGCAGGACCGGGCGTTTGGGATAATGGCGCACGAAGGCGCGGAAGGCTTCGAGTTCGCTGTCGAAACTCATCACCCACGAGTGCGCATGGGTGCCAGCCACGGGGATACCGTAGACCTTGCCCGCCAGCACGTTCGAGGTAGCGGAACAGCCCCCGATGTAGGCGGCGCGTGAGCCCATCACGCCGCCATCGGGGCCATGCGCGCGGCGCAGGCCAAACTCGATGACCGGCTCGCCCCCTGCCGCGAGCCCGATGCGCGCCGCCTTGGAAGCGATGAGGGTGGAGTAGTTAAGGAAATTGAGCAGCGCCGTCTCGACGAGCTGGGTCTGGAATATGGGGCCCTCGACCTGAAGGATGGGCTCGTAGGGATAGACCAGACTCCCCTCGGGAATGGCGCTGATGTCCAGCGTGATGCGAAACCGGGAAAGCGCGTCGAGGAAATCCTCCTCGAACATGCCCAGCCCCCGGAGGTATTCGATATCCCCAGGCTCAAAACGCAGGTTGGCGAGATAGTCGAGGAAGGGCTCAAGCCCGGCCATGACGGCAAAGCCCGCGTGGGGCGGCAGGCTGCGGAAGAAATAGTCGAAGCTGGTCCGCTGCGCCATGCGGCCCTGCTTCTGGTAGCCGGACATCATGGTGAGCTGGTAGAGGTCGGTGAGCAGGGCCAGCCCTTGGCGTCGGAACCAGGGATCGGAGGCGCTCATTCGAGTTCTTCGGAGGAGCAGCGGCGTGCTCCGGCCTGCTCCATCTCGGCAAGGGCCGCCAGGCTGCTGGCTTCGGCCACGCCCCGGCAGCCATCCTCCACCACGAAGACCGGGTAGCCGGCCTTGAGGGCGTCGAGCACCGTGGCGCGGACGCAGTAGTCGGTGGCTAGCCCGGCGACAAAGACCCGGTCAATGGCGCGCCCGCGCAGCCAGCCGTCCAGGGCGGTGCCATCGAAAGCGCTGTAGGCCTCGCGATGCGGATCGGTTCCCTTGCTGACAATCAGCGCATCGGAGGGGACGTGCAACTCGCCGTGAAACTCCGCGCCGGGTGAATCCTGCACGCAGTGCACGGGCCAGCTCTTGTCCTGAAAGGCGGGTTCGTCGCTGAAGCTGCAATGGTCGCGGGGATGCCAGTCGCGCGAGAAGACCTGATGGTCGAACTTGAGGCCGAGGCGATTGACAACCGGCACGACGCGCTCGCCCATCTCGACAGGCAGGGCGCCTCCGTGGCAGAAATCGTTCTGGACGTCCACCACGATGAGCGCGTCGCGGGAGGTGATCTTCACGGATGTTCCCCGTCGCCCAGGCGCTCCGCCGCCCAGGCCAATATCTCGGCGTGGTCGAAGGCCATGGGCGGCGGCTTTTCCATCGGCCACCAGCGCGCCTCGTCGGCGTCATCGGCGCCGGCGGGATCGTGCAGGTCGGGGTCGGTCTCGCCCCAGAATACCGTCGAGATGCTCCGGCCGCGGGGATCGCGATCTACGGCGCTGAAGGTGTGCATCTGCGTCAGGGAGACCTTCTCCACGCCCGTCTCCTCCTTCAACTCCCGCATCACGGCTTCCTCGAGCGTCTCGTCGATCTCGACGAAACCACCCGGCAGGGCCCAATAGCTGGAGAAGGGATCCTTGGCGCGCTTGATGAGCAGGACCTGCCGCTGCGGGCCGGGGGTGTACAGCAGGGCGTCCACCGTAACCATGGGCCGCGGATAGCGGTAGGTGAATTTACCGGGTTCAATCATGCTTAAGCCTGCATGGCCCGGGCCATCAGGGCGGCCACTTGCCGGGCGAAGGCTCCGGGGTCGGGCAACTGCCCCCCTTCCGCGAGCACCGATTGCCCGTAGAGCAAATGGGCGTAGTCCGCGATAGCCGGATCATTCTGGTTCTGCTCATAGAGTGTATTCAGCTTGCGAAGGATTTCATGGTCGGAATTGACCTCAAGAATGCGCTTGACCGGCGGCATTTCCTGCCCGGCGGCGCGCATGATCATCTCGAGCTGCGGGCTCACGTCGCCGGCGTCGGTGACGAGGCAGGCGGCGGAATTGCGCAGGCGCGAGGAAAGGCGGACTTCCTTCACGTATTCGTCGAGGTGTTTCTTGAGGCATTCGAGGAGCGAGCCATAGGCCTCGGTCTGCTCCTTGCGCTTTTCCTCGGCCTCCTTCTTCTCCTCCTCGCTGCCCAGATCCACCGCGCCCTTGCCCGCCGACTGGAAGCGCTTGCCCTTGAATTCATGCACGCTGTCGGTCCAGACCTCGTCGACCGGATCCTCGAGCAGCAGCACTTCGTAGCCCTTTTCGACGAAGGCCTCGAGGTGCGGGCTGGCCTCGATCTTCTTCCGGCTGGCGCCGGTCATGAAGTAGATTTCCTCCTGATCCGCCTTCATGCGGTCCACGTAGGCCTGCAGCGAGGTGAGCTCGGAGGGGTCCATGGTGCTTTGGAAGAGGCAAAGCTCCAGCAGGGCGTCGCGGTTCTCGTAGTCCTGAAACAGGCCTTCCTTGAGCACGCGGCCGAACTGGTTCCAGAACTGGAGGTACTTCTCCGGCTCCTTGTCCTTCATCTCTTTCAGGTGTGCCAGCACCTTGCTGACGATGCCCTTGCGCATGCGCTCGATCTGCTTGTCCTGCTGCAACATCTCGCGCGAGATATTGAGGGACAAGTCCTCGGAATCGACCACGCCGCGCATGAAGCGCAGATACTCGGGCATCAACTCGCGGCAGTCGTCCATGATGAAGACGCGCTTTACATAGAGGTGCACGCCGTGGCGGCGGGCGTCGCGCATGTAGAGATCAAAGGGCGGGGCGCTGGGCACGAAAAGCAGCAGGCGGTATTCGAGCTTGCCCTCGATCTTCGCCTGAATGCGAGACAGCGGGTCCTGCCAGTCGTGGGCGATGTGTTTGTAGAATTCGTTGAACTCGGCATCGGTGACTTCGCCCTTGTCGCGAAGCCAGATCGCCTTCATCGAATTCACGGTCTCGAGCCGGGTCTCGTCCTGGCCGTCCTCGCCCTTGCGGGAAATTTCCATCTGGATGGGATAGGCGACGAAATCGGAGTACTGCTTGATGATGCCGCGCAGCTTCCACTCCGACGCGTAGTCGGAGAAGCTGTCATCCTCGCCTTCGGCCTGCTTGAGGTGCAATGTGATGGTGGTGCCGGGCTCGTCACGCTCGCCGGGCTCGAGGGTGTAGGTGCCGTCGCCGGTGCTTTCCCAGCGGGTCGCACCCTCCTCGCCCGCGCGCCGGGTGAGCATGGTCACCCGGTCCGCCACGATGAACACGCTGTAGAAGCCCACCCCGAACTGGCCGATCAGGTCGGCCGAGACCTCGCCGCCCTGCGCCTCGCGCAAGCGCCGGGCGAATTCCTTCGTGCCCGACTTGGCAATCGTGCCAATCAGGGCAATAAGCTCATCGCGGCTCATGCCGATGCCATTGTCCGAAACGGTAAGGGTGCGTGCCTCGGCGTCGGTATCGACCCGGATAGCCAATACTGTGCCGTCGGGCAAAAGCTCCGGCTGCTGCACCGACTCGTAGCGCCGCTTGTCCAGCGCGTCGGAAGCGTTCGATATCAGCTCCCGCAGGAAAATGTCTTTGTTCGAATAGATGGCGTGGACCATCAGGTCCAACAATTGCCGCGCTTCGGTTTGGAACTCGAACTTTTCAGCCGTCATCGTCATCGTCCCTGTCTCCAACTGCCTTCAAGGTCCAATGGTGCCCGGCGCCGCGCGCACGCCGCACGAACGCCCAGCCATGCAGTATAGCAAACAAAAACGAACGGGGGCATCAAGACTCGGAAAGTGTCCGAGGGCGTCATTCCGGTTGAGGCGGAACCGATATCTCGGCTACGAGCCCGATATGATCCGAATCGACGATCGGTTGAAGACTCAGGCCAATCACCTCCAGTTCGGGAGATACCAGAACGTGATCGATAGGCGTCAAGGGGCCAAGTCTGGAGTTGGCTGGAAACGTATTGAACAAGCCACGTCCTCGCCTCGGATCAACGAGATTCAAGCCACGCGCGAAATCTTTGAAGTGAGGAGACCACACACTGGCATTCAGATCACCAGCAACGATAAGGGGGCGTCGTAAACCGTCGGCGTACTTTCGCATGGCCACGAGCTGCTCATTCCGCAGGGCAGTTCGCACGGGCGCGCCGGGCGGGTAAGGATGCGGGTTGAAAAGCGAAATCTCCCGGCCAAGCGCTCTCACCTTGGCGCTCATGGCTGTGCCTCCGTTGAATATCTTATGTTCAACATCATCCAGGGGAAATTTACTGAGCATGCCCGCACCGAAGGGATTCGCCTGCGGAAACAAATGAAAGTGGGGATACTCGCCAATAAGCGGCTTAAGCGCCTCGGCCGACGCCTCATTCACTTCCTGCAAGAGAATTACATCCGCCTTCGTGGCAAGCACAGAGCGTATCTTCTCCGGCAGCTTCGTGTGCTTTACGCGAAGATTCACGCTGGCTACACGTAGAGCTGGCTGGTCCGCATCAGCACGGCCGGGGAGACTGCGCCAAGGCGAGTACGGAAGCACCTCGAAGCTCAACCAGCAAAAGCATAACCCTGCCGCTATCAGCAACGGCCATGCCCGCAAGGCTCCCAGCAGGACTACAAGGGGAATCGAGAGCAGGAACCAAAGCCAGAGGAACGACACGATCGCCTCGCCCACCCAAAACCATCTTGCGGTGAGGGAAACGGCGCAAACGGCAATCAGGCCACTGGTTCCCGCGACACCCAGCAGCAGCAACGCCGTGCGCGCCCATGTCGAAGCCAAACCGCCCCAATCGTGCCGCTGCTTCATGGCTTACTCCCGTGTTGTCTATCACGCAAAGATAGCGAATTGCGTTGACATCAACGCTTGGAGGTGGCCTCGAGGAGGGCGCTGGTGAGCGCTTCCATGTTGCGTTCGATGCCCTGCTCGAAGGCCTCGGGGGTGTATTCGGTGGCGGTGAGGTGGGACAGATGGCGGACCTTGACGCCGGTGGCCTGCTCGATGGCGCCGACGAAGTCCTCGGGAAAGTCGAGCTCGGAGAAAATCACGGCGACATCGAGGGAGCGGATGCGGTCGATGGTGTCGCGCAGCTGGGTGGCGGTGGGCTTGGCGCCGTGGTTGGGCTCGATGACGGCGGCCACGGTGAGACCGAACTCGTGGAGTAGGTAATCGTATCCACCGTGGACGGTGGCGCAACGGAAGTCGAGGCCGTTGACGCCCTCAAGGCGGGCCATGTAGCGGGCCTTGAGCTGGCGGAGCCGGGCGGTGTAGGCGCGGGCGTTGGCGCGGTACGCGGCCGCGTTGGCGGGATCGATCTCGCCGAGCTTTTCGGCGATGTTGTAAATCTGCGGGATGGAGGAGGCGATGCTGATGAAGGTGTGGGGATTGAGGATGGGCTGGGCCGAATTGGCGCCGGACACGGGAAACAGGGCCACGCCCTCGTTGGCGAAGATGACCGGCACGGCGTCCTTGCGGCCTGCCGCGTCGAGTATCTCGAAGGCCCATTCGTCGTGGCCGATGCCGTTCACCACGAGCACATCGAGGTTCATCGCGTTCTTGATGTCTTCCGCCTGGGGCTGGTAGCCATGCACGTTGAAGGCGGTGCCAATGAGCGGGGCCACCTCGGCGAGATTGCCGACGATGTTGGCCGTGAAGCTGTAGTACGGCACGAGGGTGACGCCGATGCGGAGTTTCTTGGGGGCGGGCTCCTGGGCGGTGGCCACGCCGCAGGCGGCCAACATGGCCAGCGCCAGCGCGAAACGCGCGATGCGCGCAAGCAGCGGACTCATGGGGTGCTATCCTCCATGTTTTCCCAAACGCGCGCCTTCACATCGAGCAGGCGGCGGTAGTTGATGTCGATGTCGTGGTCGAACTGGCGCGGCTCTCCGCAGCTTCCCCCGATGGGCAGCAGCTCGCAGACGAGGACACCGGCCTCGCGCTCGATCGCCTCGCGCACCTCGGCGTCGAGCGCTTCGGCGCAGACAAGCACCTGGGCGCCGACGGCCTTGAGCGCCTCGGCGAGGGCGGGCACCGCCTCTGGCGCAAGCGGGCCGGGGGGCTGCGGCGGTACGACACCGGGTATGACCATGCCGGCCTCCTCGATGAGGTATTCCTCGCCGCCGCGCAGGCTGACGCAGCGCACGTCGATGTTGCGCCACTCGGGGCCTTCCTCCAGCGCCTTGCGCTTGATCACTTCGAGGGCGGTCATGAAGTCCTGCCAGTTGCGGCGAAACTCGAGGTTGTTCGAGGGGTCCATGCGGGCGCAGGCATTGAGGATCGCGTACATCAACTGGCTGGCGGTGTTGATGCTGAAATGCGGGACGGGCGGCGTGCGGCTGGGATAGGGATCCTCGTATTCGGAATAAAGCGGCGGCAGGCCCAGGTCCGCGTAGATCAGCGGCTTCTGGTACATCATGTCGGCCTTCTCCAGCAGGAGCTCGGCGAATTCCTGGTCGGGATTCTCGGTGACGATGAACAGGTCCACCAGGTTCAGCTTTTCCACGGTTCGCTGCCAGGCCTCGTCGCTGGCGGGCTCAAGCTCGTCGCGGGTGAAAACGATGAGGTCGGCGCGCCAGGTGACAATGCGCTGGACCCAGCATTCGTAGATGGGCTGGGTGACGCCGATGCGCATCTGGCGGGCGATGTACATCGGCACGCCGAATCGATAGGGGGAACTGCCATGCAGATCATACATGTGGGCGGAGGCGGACGGCGCGGGCAGGAGGGCCGCGACCAGCAACAACAGGGCCCATAACAGGCGCTTGGGGGTAATCACGGGGCGGGTCCTCGCAGGCGTTGGGATTCTTCGGTGCCGGTGAGGGCAACCACTTCGCGCCAGCCCGCCTTGATGAGCTGCTCATCGAGGTACACGCTGGGTGCGCTGACACCCGGGGACGGGTGATACCAGATGCGCACCTGAGGCTTGAGCGCGGGCAGGTCCTTCGCGGCGCTGTCCCCGGCGGTGGGCGCAGGCTGAGGCGCCAGCGTGGGCGAGGGAGCCGACAGCCGCGGCATGCCGGTGTTGCCATAGAGCGGATCGGAAATCAATGGCTCGTTGGTGGGCAGCATGCCCGCGCTGGACTGGGCGCCGCCGCCGCGCAGCGCATAGGCCGCGGCGTTCGGGCCGGACATGTTGTGCTTGTGCGTCATCCAGAGCAGAAAGGAACCCGTGAGGTCGGTCCGCTGCGACAGGGCGTAGTAGGCCACGGTGTGCTGCTGCTCGATATCGGGGATGTCCTGCGACCATTCCAGCCCGCCGCGCTGTTGCCAGGAGAGGTCGCGCACGAAGGGGGCGATATACTGGCCCTGAAGCTGGAGCACGCTGGGCCAGCGCAGGGTGTCGGCATGGTACATGTCGATATCCAGCGACGCGGCGAGCAGGTCGTTATAGACGCCTTGCTCCGTGGCGTTGAGGCCGTCATAGGCGCTCACCTGGTAGTCGGCCAGTTCCTGCGTGGTTTCGACGCGGCCGCGCACGCCGATGAGCAAGGCCGCCACGAGGAGCACACCGATGCAGGCGCCGCCCACGATCAACGTTTCGCCGCGCGCGGTTGCGGGACGAACCACCTCGATGTGCGCGGCAGCGCTCACGGGGCGGGCTCCAGATGAACCGCGAGGCCCTCGTCCACCAGCCAGCGCCAATCCGGCGCTTGGAGCGTCGCCGAGAGTATCGCCACGGGCGCGCCCGCGTCGATGGCCTGCTGTATCCGCTCCCTCACCCGCGTGCGCAGTTCGGCGGCCTCGCGTCCAGTCTCGTCGTTCGACTCGGCGTTCAGGGGCACATCGGCGTTCACAAGCGCCACCGTCTGGTTGGTGAACAGGGGGCGCAGGCGCTCGAACAACCAGGCATGCCCCAGCACCACGCGCGCCTGTTGCAGCGCCGTGCGCGCGCCTTCGCTCATCTGCGCAGCGTCACCCCAGCTGCAGTCGACGATCTGGGGCTTCGCGGGCGCGGCGGCCGCCTTGGGCTGCGGGCCGGGTTTCGTCACGCGGTGTCCCTCACCCGCGTCGAGCACCACCGTATACGGAGAGCCCGGCACGACCGCATGCGTTACGCCATCCTCGGGCATGGTCACCGTCTCGAGCACTTCCCCCGAGGCGGCGTCACGAATCTCCACCGGCAGCCCCGCGCCGGTGCCGCCGTCAGAAAAGCCCGTCTCGATGCGCAACCGCCCGTCGTCCTCGATTTCGAGAAACAAGAAGACTGTGTGGGCATAGGCGCCGCAAGGCACAAGCGCGCCCAGTGCAAGCAGGACCGCGAAGATGGATGAATGTTTAGACATAGCGACGCTATTCTACCTTCGAAGCGTCTTGCATGCGAATCAAGGCGGGCCGCAGATTTCACGAACAAGGGGGGGACAAACCGCTCAATGGCCACTGAAAGCGCACCCGCCACCTTTCTGATCACCGGGGGCACGGGCATTATGGGCTCTTGGGTGCTCGCGGAGGGATTGCGGCGCGGGCACCGGGCCGTTGCATTGACGCGGGCCAGGACCCCCGAGGAGGGCCGGGGACGACTGGACCTTGCTCTGGAGGTGACCGGATACCGCGCCACCCCCGAACAGATGGAGGTGTTTCCTTCCGACAACACCGCCCCAGGGCTGGGACTGTCCCCGGCGGAGTGGTCATCTTTGCTTGGTCGTCTTGACCGCGTGATCCATTGCGCGGCCCTGACCAGCTTCAGCAAGCGGAAGGATGAATTGATCTGGTCCACCAATGTGGGCGGCGTGGATTCCATTTTGTCGGCGCTGGCGGGAACGGGGATACCGCTGCATCACGTGAGCACGGCCTATGTGGCGAATGCTTCCAGCGAGGGCATCGCGCTCGAGGGCACGCCCAAGCCCGAGGCGGCATGCCGCAATCAATACGAGCGCTCGAAGCGCGCGGCGGAATTGCGGGTGTTGCAGGCCATGGAAGACGGCGCAGTTCAAGCCTCGATCTACCGCCCATCGATCATCGCGGGAGCGACCGGCAGCGGGCGCATCCATCAGTTTCTGAACGTGTACCAGTTATTCCGCCTGGTGGACTTGGTGGAAAGCGGAGCGTTTCCCCTCCGGGAGCGGGTCCGGGTGCAGGCACATCCCTATGCGACCTTGAACGTGGTGCCCTGCGACTGGGTGGCCCGGGCGCTCTGGGACCTTATCGAAAGCCCGGACGCGCTGGGCCGGACCTATCACTTGACGAGCCCGGCCCCGCTTTCGCTGGAGTATCTGGCCGACTGGGCGAGGAAACGACTCGCGCAAACGGGCGCCGCCATCGAGTTCCTACCCAGCCTGGACAGCATGGAGCTGACAGAGATGGAGCAGTACATCCAGACCATGAGCCAGATTTTCCTGGAGTACATCTCCCGGCCGGAACCCCGCTTTAGCCGCGCCAACACGGATGCGGTGCTGGGAAACAAGGCTCCTTTTCCGGTTATCGACGGGAACTACCTCGACGCCTTGCTGTCCTACGCCAATGCGCAGGAGTGGCAGAGCGCCTACGGCAAGACCCTGGCCGACCTGCGCGGGAGTTGATTGATCAACGTGGACGCCCGGCGACCAAGGCATCCACCACGCTGGGATCGGCCAGCGTCGTGGTGTCCCCAATCTGGTCGGTGGCGTTTTCGGCAATCTTTCGCAGGATGCGCCGCATGATCTTTCCCGACCGCGTCTTGGGCAGGCCTGGCGCAAACTGGATCACATCGGGCACTGCGATGGGACCGATCTGTTCGCGAACGTGCAACAGGAGCGCCTTGCGGAGTTCCTCCGTGCCTTCGATGCCATCCATCAGCGATACGAAGGCGTAGAGCGCCTGTCCCTTGATGTCGTGCGGCATGGGTGCGACGGCGGCTTCGGAGACGGCGTCGTGACTGACCAGCGCGCTCTCCACCTCGGCCGTGCCGATACGGTGGCCCGACACATTCACCACGTCGTCAATGCGGCCCATCAGCCAGAAGTCGCCGTCCTCATCCACACGACAGGCGTCACCCGTGAAATACATGTCGTCGTACATCGTGAAGTACGTGTCGATGAAGCGGCCATGGTCACCCCACGTGGTGCGCATCATGCCCGGCCAGGGCTTCAGCACGCAGAGCTTGCCGCCCTCGTTCGCGTCGCAGGGGGTGGCGTCATCGCGCAAGACGACGGCATGCACGCCAAAGAAGGGACGCGAGGCGCTGCCCGGCTTGAGCGTGTGGCAACCTGGCAACGCGGTGATCATGTGGCCACCGGTCTCGGTCTGCCACCAGGTATCCACCACGGGGCAGTTACCGCCGCCCACGTGGGTGTGGTACCACATCCACGCCTCGGGGTTAATCGGTTCGCCCACGGTGCCAAGGATGCGCAAGGAACTTAGGTCATACTTCGCGGGCCACTCGGGGCCGTGCTGAATCAACGCGCGGATGGCCGTGGGCGCGGTATAGAAGATCGTCACCTTGTGCTTCTGAACCACGCGCCAATAGCCCGCTGGGTCGGGGTAGGTGGGCACCCCTTCGAACATGACCGAGGTTGCGCCATTCGCCAGCGGACCATAGACGATGTAGCTATGGCCGGTGACCCAGCCGATGTCCGCACCGCACCAATAAATGTCGTCCTCCTGAATGTCGAAGGTGTAGCGGTGGGTGAGCATGACGTGAAGCAGATAGCCCGCCGTGGTATGCACCACGCCCTTGGGCTTGCCGGTGGAGCCTGACGTATAGAGGATGTAGAGTGGGTCTTCCGCGTCCATCACCTCGGGGGTGCAATCCGCAGAGGCGTCCTTCATGAGGTCGTGATACCAGAGGTCGCGCCCGGTCTCGATGTGGCAGGCCGTATCGTTGCGCTTGACCACGATAACCTTCTGGATGCTGGGGCAATTCGGCACGGCCTTATCGGCGATCTCCTTGAGCGGGATGGTCTTGCCCGCGCGGAGAGAGACGTTGGAGGTGATGAGCACCTTGCAGTCGGAATCGTTCACGCGGTCCTTGATGGCGTCGGCGCTGAAGCCGCCGAAGACCACGGAATGTATGGCGCCGATGCGCGCGCAGCCCAGCATGACGATGGGCAACTCGAGGATCATGGGCATGTAGATGCAGACACGATCGCCCTTGCCAACGCCCAGGCTTCGCAGCACGTTGGCGAACTTGCACACCTCGTGGTGGAGTTCGCCATAGGTCAGCGACTTTACCTCGTCCTCAGCTTCGCCCTGCCAGAGCAGCGCCACCTTGTGCTCGGTGGGGGTGCCCAGGAAGCGGTCGAGACAATTGACCGTCACATTGAGCTGGCCATCCCTGAACCAGGTGTGCTCGATGATTCGCTCTTGCGTCTTCCATGTGTATTCCATGGCCACGGTGGGCTTGCGGAACCAGGTCAACTGGTCCGCCTGCTCCAGCCAAAAGCGATCGGAATCATTGATCGAGCGCGCCCACATCTCCTGATATTGTGCGAGGGAATTGATGTGTGCCCGCTGCTGCAAGGCGGGAGGCGGCGCAAAACGCCGGTTCTCGTGCATCAGCGAGTCAAGACTGCGGGACGGCTCATGCGACATTGGATGGATTCTCCCTCTTGGTCGGCGGCAACGTTGGCCCCTAAGTTGCCGTATCCGGTGAGTTTATCGACCGAGGAGGAACGCGTCAAGGCGCGGCAGATTCAGCCATGTTCGCTTTGGACAGCCGAAAGCGCGCGATGTAGGGCGAACCGTCGCTCAAGGCGCTGCCATCTTCCCGGCGGAAACGCTGGTGATCCTGCTCCAGCGAGAGCGGCGTGAGCTCTGCGCCGGCAGGTGCGCGGAAAAGGAAGCGTTCAATGTCTTCGCGGGTAGGGCCGAACAACTCATCCGAGGCGTCGCGCAGTCCGAGCCCCTCGAACATGACCTGAAAAGCTGCGGTTCGGCCGCGCCAGTCTTCCTCGCTGTCGAAATGCTTGGGGTTGTATTCCGCCGATCCGCGATCGGCGCGAAGCGGCATCATGTTGAAGTCCCCGCAGAGGATGACCGCGTGCTCCGGTGGGGAATTTCGGGTGACAAGCTCGACCACCTGCCGGGCCTGGTCCATGCGGGCGGGTTGCGCCTCCGGCTTTCCGCCCGCCTCCATGTGCGTGTTGTAAACGTCGAGCGTCCATTGGCCAGCCTGAAACCGCGTCATCAGGATGCCCTTCGAGGCCACCCGGTTCTGCAATTCCCCGTGCCGCCGGTAGTGCTCCATCACGACGTCACCCATGGGCAGGCGGGACAGGGTGCTCAAACCCGAATTGGCCAGCTTGAAGGGATGCACCAGGCTACCGAAGTAGGCACGGTTGGGGTAGCCGCTTGATGCCCAGAGCAGTGCATGGTTTTCGAAACACTCTTGAACAGCCACCACATCATGACCGGCCAGCAGCGGAGAAATCTTCGGCAGCTTCTCCGCCGTGTCGTCCAGCCAGGGACGCGACTGGACGTTATAGGAAACCACACTGAATTCGAAAGTGTCGGATACCGCTATCTCCGGTGCCGGCGGCGGTGGCAGCGGCAAGCCGACCTGCACGACGTCACCGCCCATGCGGGAAATCAGTATCGCCACCAGCCCGACACATGCCAAAACCGCCACCACGCGCACCAGTCGCCTATAGCCAGCATACAAAAACGGCACGTCGATACTCCTTGGATTTCCCCTCCTGTGCAATAGGACCCCCGCACCCTGCGCCGGGTGTCACCCCGGAAAGCAACTTGCAATCCCCTTCGCTGTTCGCTATCCTTTGCAGCCCATATCTTCCGCGATAGCTCAGTCGGTAGAGCGGGTGGCTGTTAACCACCATGTCCCAGGTTCGAGTCCTGGTCGCGGAGCCATTGAGATAACGAGAGCGCACGGGTCTTGTCCGTGCGCTCTCTTTTTGTGAATGCGCTGCTGATTCGCTTCCCTGTTAAATCCTTCTCCTGCGGAGGATAGCGAGGGATGCGGTGCCCAAGAGCAGGCAGAGCATGACCTGCGCGAGCACGCCAGAGACCGGCACGGACTGTACGACAGTGAGCTGGAAGGTGGGGCCTTGTGCCATTTCGTCGTCATCCTGCACGATGCAGAAGTAGCTGCCGCTGTCCTCGAACTGCACATTGAGCAGCACAAGCTCGGCGGCGTTTCCGTCCTCAAGCTCGATGAGCGCCTTGTCGGGCAATTCGCGATACCATTGGTACTCGAGCACGCCACCGCCCTGGGCATTGACCAGCAGGTGTGCGTTGTCCCCGGCGGCCGCAAAGAGATTCGTGGGGCCGGCCGCCTCGATGCGCAGGCAGGTTTCGCAGTCCGCGTTCTCATCCCAGTCAGCGGCGATGTTCCAATGCAGCGTGTCCACCCCGGGCACGTTGCTGGCGCCTTGAAGCGTGGCCGTGGCGGAAGCAGCCGTCAGGACTATCCGCAGTTCCATGCTTGTGCTCTCACCGGGAAGCACTTGCGCGGCGGGCTGCGCGGCTATCCATAGATTGCCCCCCACCGAATCGAGCACGTGGAAGGCGCCGAGGTCGAGGGTGCCAAGTCCGGGGTTCTCAATGGTGTAGGTGACGCTGTGCTCGATGCCCTGGCTGGGGAGAAGCAGTGCATCGGTGGAACCCACCGGGATTGGCGCTTCACGCCGCACGATGACCTCGGGCTGGGCCGCGTTGGAACCGTCCAGCGCGCCGATGTACGCAGCGAGGTCTGCAAGGTCGGCCGGGTCGAGGCTGCGCCGGTGGGCGCTGGCGCGCTGGGCGTCGTCGGGTGTGGAGAAGAGCACCTCGTCAATGGTGATGCTGCCGCCCCACGCTTTGCTTATCGCAATGATGTTCGTCCCTGCTTGGTATGTGACGGGCACGGTCACGCGACGCCATTCGGAGGGCACATAGCCGGGCTCATTGGGCGTCTGGGCAATCGGCACGGCGATCGGGGCGGCGCCGTTCACGACGACGTTCAACTGTCCAGCCGCATAGCGAAGGCTGTATCGGATGTCGATGTATCCCGGCCCGGCCTGGGTCGTCTCGATGTCATCGAAGGTAATGGTCTCCGGTCCCTCGATTTCGACGAATGCCCCCTGATGCCACTCTTTCATGGGGAACCAGGGAACGTCTTCCGCCGTGGCGCCGCCCGACAGCGTGGCATCCTCCGCCTGTACGCGGCGACCGCCGGTGCGCGTGAACACTTCCGCCAGCGTGGACGCGCTGCCGTCATGGAAATACGGTGCGGATGCCTCGATGCCAAGCAGGGTCGGTGTTTCGATGCCGGGCAGCGTGCCGCCTAGACGCTGCCCCGATAGGGCGCTCATGGTGCCGACGTCGTGCATCAGACCATCGGTAAACCCGGTTTGCGGCACGTGGCAGGTGGCGCAGCCCTCGGCGAGGAAGAGGTTCAGTCCGCGCAGGGCGGCCGCGTCGAGGTCGCCATCGGCTTCACGTGCGGGATTGCGCGGAAGCGAAGCCGAGCCGAGCGAACTCACATACGCAGCCAGCGCATCCAGATCTTCGTTGAGCCCGGCCTTCGGCGCCCCAAGGGGGTCGGCGGTGGCGACGTGCTCGGAGTCGCTCAGGAAGCCACTGCCTCCAAAGAAGGCGCGGATGTCGTTTTCGAAATCCTGTATCTCGTCGAAGTTGGCCGACCAGTGCACATTGCCATGGCCCATGCCCGAGCCCCCCCGTAGGTCGGTGGTGTTGCGGAAGCCCTCGCCCCGGTTGGTGAAATCCCAGGTGCGGCCGTCGTGGCTGCCGTCGATATGGCAGCTCGCGCAGCTGATGTAGCCCTCGGCGCTCATGCGCGTGTCGGCGGCGTTGTAGAAAATCTGCTTTCCGCGCAGCACCTCGGGATGCAGCCGCTCCTGGCCGACGGTCTCCGCCACTTCCACCGGAACATTCAGCGAACCCGCGAGAAGAAAATCGGCGGCGTTGAAGATCGAGAGCGAGCGGTCCATGAAGTTCTTGACGACGACGCGGTTCAACGCGGGCGCAAGCTCGACCGATTGCGGGGCCAACTCCGTACCCCAGCGGGCGAGGAAGGCGCCGGGGCTGTTGACGTCCATGAAGTCGAGCACGTCGATGACGCCGACCTGGTTGTTGCCCTGCAGGGTGATGAAGGCGTAATCACCGAGGGGGCTGAAGGCCACCGCGCTGGGCGACTCGCTGTTGTCGATATCGAAGCGGCGGTCCAGCGCCTCGGCATTCGCGTCAAGGTCAATCAGCATCAGCACGGCGCGCACGGTGCTGTCCTGACCGGGAACCATGGAGGGGGCAAAGAAGGTGCCGCGCGTGGTGTTGTCTTTCTTTCCCACCACCCAGGCCCAGTCGCCATCCGGCGTGATGCGGATGCCCGCCAGGTAATTGGGCACGCCGCGCCCGGAGGCAGCGCCGTCCACCGAGTGGTCGCGCGCGAGGGTGATGACCCGGGTGAGGCTCATTCCGCCGCCCAGCGAGACATCGTAGACCGAGCCGGTATGCTCGCCGGAAATGAAGCGCGTGACGAGCGCCCGGCTGCCATCGGCGGTGACGGCGATTGCGCGCGGCCATGGCCCCAGCAACACGACGCCTGAGGGTGCCCGGCTGGCAACGGCATAGCGCGCCAGCGACTGCGCGCCCTCCAGGCTGACCAACATCGATGCGCCATCCGGCGTGGCGCAAACCGCCACGGGGCGCGCGCCATAGTCCAGCGACAAGGAGCCCAGGGATTGCCCGGACTCGTCGAGCAGGGCGATGTTGTCGGAATCGCGGCAGGCCACCCACAGGCTGCCATCGGCGGCGAGCGCGATGCCCGAGGGATGCCGCCCCACGGGCGACTCCCACAGGCGCTGGCCGGTATCCAGGTCGATGGCGGCCACGGTGTCGTTGTCGGGGTTCACCGTGTAGGCGCGGCCCGCGCTGTCGTTGATTGCCATCAAGGCGCTCGCCGTGGAGCCCGGCGCCGCTGGCGCGGGCATGACGGTAATCTTGCGGGAGTAGGCCGACACGGCGCCGTTGATGTCGCGCACCTGCACGGTCACCTGATAGTGCCCGGCTTGCGCGTAGGCATGCAGCTGGCTGGTGGCGCTTCCCCAGTCGCCCAAGGGTGATCCGTCGCCCAGGTCAAGGCGGAACTCGATGCCGTCACCGTCGGGATCGGTGCCCACCCAGGAAAGGAGTGCCTGCTCGCCTGGAGCCGGAGCCGCGGGGACCGCGGTGAGGCTGGTCACACTTGGCGGCTGGTTGCCCCCGGTCAAGCCCGCGCCGGTGGAAAAGCGGAACGTATACGGCTCCATGGGGTTTCCAGCGGCATCCTGAATGTCGGTGGTAAGGATGAATTCGTAGGTGGTGTCGGGCAGCAGCGGCTGCTGCGGCGTCACTGTGAGCAGTTTGCCCTGGCCAAAGGAATGCCACGTGGCCACGGGGCTGCCCCCCACGGGGTGCAGGATGAGCGAGTCGCCGTCGATGATGGTTTGCGTGCGCAACGATTCCGGTATGGACAAGGTAATCGGGCATTCAAGCGGGTAGTTTGTCTGGTCGGACACAGGCACGTGATACGCCACATAAGGCCCGCGCGTGTCGGGCTCGGCCTGGTGCCCGAAGATGGCCAAGCCCGGACCGTCGGTGCCGTAGCCCCCGGTGATGACCAGGTTGCCCACCGGCAGCGCGAACTGGCTGGCATCGATTACGCCGGGCACGGTCTCCAGCTCGAGCGCCACGTCGAAGGTGCGCATGTCGATCTTGTACCGGTTCATGAAGGCGTATTCATCCTGGAAGGTCACGTACTGGTTGGAGCCCTCCACGTTCCGGTTGGCCACCACCCGGAGGTCGGTGGGGTCGGAGAAGTCCACCACCATGTAACCCGCCTGGCTGCCCACGCCGCCCTCGCCATCGCGACGGGGAAAGAAGATGTAGTGGCTGTATATCTCCGGCCAATAGCCGCCGGGATTGCCTTCCTTCAGCACATCGAGCAGCACCGGGTTCGACAGGTCGGATATGTCGTACGAGGCCACGCCGCTGCCCGCCTGGTCGGAAGCCACCAGCAGGATGTTGCCCATGATGAAGGGAAAGCCGGTCACCCCGGTGAGGCCCAGGTGATCCCATTGCGCCTTCACGCCCGGCCCCGTCACCGCTCCGCCGTTGCCCCAGTCGTAAATCCACTCGTTGTTGCGCCGCACGCCCAGCCACATGTCGCCGCCGATGGCGTTGTAGGTCCAGAAATCGTTGAGGCCCCAGGGCGACTGCGCGCCCGCGCGCTGCACGCTGCCCAGCAGCAGCCCGGTCTCGCTGTCGATATCCGCGCGCCGCAGCGACGAGTCGCCGATGGGCGTGCCGGGGCCGCCAATCCGGAAGGCGTTGCCCCACACGTCGTGCGGGTAGGTGCCGTTGCACGGGTCAAGATCTTCCCCCAGACAATGCGGCCCCACGAAAAGATAGTCGCCGGTTTGATAATAGCCGTGCGCATGGAAGCCGCTGGCCGACGCCGGCACCAGCGTCACCTGCGGGCCCGCGCCGTCCAGGTCTTCAATATTGACCACGCGCATCCGCAGGTCCGCCCCGAACTGGCTGCCCGGCGCCTCCGGCACCGACACGATGCGGTCGCCATGCCAGCAGACAATGGCCGTGCGTCCCTGCTCCGGGGCGATGGGCCCCGCAATCAGTTCCCCCGGCACCCGTGGCACGTTCGGAAATCCCTGCGCCCCCGCGCCGCCCGTAAACACCGCCACCAGCAGCGCGGCCCACAGACACCCAAGCCACCGCCACATCCTCAAATTTCGCTCGTCGCCCTCCGGCGTGGATTCATCCTTCATACGCACTGCCTCCTCACTCCAGGAACCCGCCATGCCCCCCGGCACAGGTTCCTTCGCTCCTCAGGTTAAAGATGTCCCCAAAAGTAACCTTGGCAATTCTACCCGGAGATGGCGGATCTGGCAATCGGGGCGGAGCAAGTCATTGGCTTTTCTAGGGTTAGCTTGAACGGTGCCAGGTCAAGGGAAATGGGAAATGAGATAGCGTTCAAGGCAGTACGAAGGCTGGAAACTCAACTAAACGAATTGGACGCCACGATGGACTAAACGATATCCAATTCAATTTCACGAAGGTAGTTGAACGTGGCATCGTAATATTCCGGTAAACGCGTTGGGTCCTCCTCGTCCCCTCGTGGCACAACGATGATCATGCCTTGGCGAGCGCGCGTCAAGAGCACCCGATAGGCGTTTTTCAAGTAACGCTGCCGTTCTTCTTTTCGAATCACCTGCCATGCGTTACCCCGAAACGCGTGATGCCTCCAACCGGAATCGGTATAGCGAAAGTCAGCATCCCAAACCGCACAGACCCAATCCAATTCCAAGCCTTGCACGTGGAACTCGGTGGCAACGTCCTCCATGTAGTAAGAGGAACGCACGTCGTCTTTTCCGTTCAGAAACCAGTGGATGGGGTCTACCGGCGAACGCACATCGATTGCATGCGGCTTTAGTCGCTCAGCCTGTGAAGACACCACGATTCCATATCGCTCTGAACCTCTTGCGCGCTGGCGAATCCACTGTTTCGCGCTGGCCAAATCGCGCGTCAACGCGATTGGATATCGATGACCAATTGAGGCAAGCGTTGTTCTCGCGGCGCTGACCTTCCGATCCAATACTTGCTTAACCAGGAGCGATACTTTCTCGGCACGAAAGGAACGCATCGATACGGACAAGTGCATCTCCGATCGATGCTGCAATCGCTTTTGCAGGGAAAGCTTCTGAAGGCAATCCTCTGCATCATATTCAGAATCGTGCAACTCCGTCGAAACATAAACATCCCAGTGCGGAAACGACCGATCGATAGCTTCAAGCCATTCCCTGATTCCGGCTTCTCCCGTATTGATCTCCTGCCCGCCTCCCACGAGACAAACGATGACAGCCCAATTGTCATGCCTGTCCATGCATGAGATCAGGAACTCAGGTTCGGATTGAGAGAATCCCTGCTGCCCTTTCTTCCGGACCATGAAGTTCGCCGTCTGTTCCTTATTCCAAGCACGCTGTGCTTCGTCGAATAGAACCACGTGCTCCGGCGGCGCTCCTGCATCGCGAATACATTCATCGCGGAAATGGTGAACATTCTGAACAAAGGCCTTGACTTCACTTCTTGCCTGCCCTTTTCTCGTTTTCAATCCTTGGTCACTATC